>CAZYBG010000065.1:9658-18641 GCA_964645155.1 uncultured Rhodobacterales bacterium
CCCGCCGCCGCGCTCGTCGAATGCCGGCTCGAGACCGGGCGGACGCACCAGATTCGCGTCCACATGGCCCATGCCGGGCACGCGCTGATCGGCGACGCGACCTATGGCGGGCGGCGCCGCCTCTCGGCCGCCGCCCTCGGCGAGGCCGGCGCCGCGGCGGCCGCGGCGTTCCCGCGCCAGGCGCTCCATGCCGCGACGCTGGGCTTCGCCCATCCCGTGACCGGCGTGCCGCTGCGCTTCGACGCACCCCTGCCGGCCGACATGGCGGACCTGCGCGCCGCTCTCGGGCGTTAACGCGGGCAGCACATCCCCGTGATACCGGAGTTGCAGACCTTACCCGCCACGGATTCGCGGGCATACTATGTCGGCAGTGGCAGAACGACACGCGAACTTGAACTGATCGGTTCAGTTTGCTATATCAGGGAAGCTCCGCCCCCTCCCCCCATCCGCGGAGCGTCCGGGAGGCAGATACGAATGAGCACCTACGCCAATCTTCCCGCGCCCTCGCCCGAGCAGGGGCTGAACCGGTATCTCCAGGAAATCCGGCGGTTCCCGATGCTGGAGCCCGAGGAGGAGTACATGCTGGCCAAGCGCTGGGTCGACCGCCAGGACACCGAGGCGGCGCACCGGCTCGTTACCTCGCACCTGCGGCTCGCCGCCAAGATCGCCATGGGCTATCGCGGCTACGGGCTGCCGCAGGCCGAGGTGATCTCGGAGGCGAATGTCGGCCTGATGCAGGCGGTCAAGCGCTTCGATCCGGAACGCGGCTTCCGCCTCGCCACCTACGCGATGTGGTGGATCCGCGCGTCGATCCAGGAATACATCCTGCGGTCGTGGAGCCTGGTCAAGCTCGGCACCACCTCGGCGCAGAAGAAGCTGTTCTTCAACCTGCGCAAGGCCAAGGCCAAGCTCGGCGCGCTGGAAGAGGGCGACCTGCGCCCCGAGAACGTGGCGAAGATCGCCCACGACCTCAACGTGACCGAGACCGAGGTGATCGACATGAACCGCCGGCTCTCGGGCGGCGATGCTTCGCTGAACGCCACCGTCGGCTCGGACGGCGAGACCACGACGCAGTGGCAGGACTGGCTCGAGGACGAGGACGCCAACCAGGCCGAAGCCTATGCCGAGCAGGACGAGCTCAACGCGCGCCGCGGGCTTCTCGCGCAGGCGATGGACGTGCTGAACGAGCGCGAGAAGGACATCCTGGTGCAGCGTCGGCTGCAGGACAGCCCGGTGACGCTGGAAGAACTCTCGACCCAGTACGACGTCAGCCGCGAGCGGATCCGGCAGATCGAGGTGCGCGCCTTCGAGAAGCTGCAGAAGCGCATGCGCGACCTTGCGCGCGAGCGCGGGCTGAGCACGGCCGCCTGACGCGACGCCGCGGAACCGCCGGAGCGGGAAGCGGGTTGGTCCTCCGGCAGCGGAGGCACCAGCCATGCTCAAGTTTCTCGGCGGCGCCGTGGGCGTCATCTTCCTGATCGGCCTGATCGTGGTGATCGCGCTTCTGGCGATCATCTTCTGACCTCTCTCACCGAGGCCCCGCGGACAGGCGTCCGCGGGGCCTCGGCGTGTTCGCCCGGTTGCGCAGTTCGCCTCCTGCTTGTAGGCAGGGGCCTGCGCGTCACCCGGAGACCGGCGATGACCATGCTCGGCACCTTCCTCAAGCCCATGCACCCCGAAGGCTGGCGCTTCCTCGCGGGATTCGTCGCCGTGTCGCTGGTGCTCTGGCTGGTCTGGGAGCCGCTCGGCTGGATCGGCGCGGGGCTGACCGTCTGGTGCTACTACTTCTTCCGCGACCCCGTCAGGGTCACGCCGACCCGCGAGGGGCTGGTCGTCAGCCCGGCCGACGGCACCGTCTCGCAGATCGAACCCGCCGCACCGCCGGCCGAACTGGGCCTCGGCAGCGCGGCGCTGACCCGGGTCAGCATCTTCATGTCGGTCTTCAACTGCCACGTGAACCGCGCCCCGGTCGGCGGCAGCATCGCCGCCATCGCCTACCGGCCCGGCACGTTCCTCAACGCCTCGCTCGACAAGGCGAGCGACGACAACGAACGCAACAGCCTGCTGATCGAGATGCCCGACGGGCGGCGCGTCGCGGTGGTGCAGATCGCGGGGCTGGTGGCGCGGCGCATCCTGTGCTTCGTGCGCCAGGGCCAGGCGGTCCGCACCGGCGAGCGGATCGGCCTGATCCGCTTCGGCTCGCGGCTCGACGTCTACCTGCCCGCAGGCGTCGCCCCGCTTGTCGCGGTGGGCCAGACCGCGGTCGCGGGCGAGACGGTGATCGCCGACCTCGCCGCCGGCGAGGCCGCCCGCGCCGGGCGGGCGGAGTGAGCCGGTGGCCGATGGCGGCGGCGACACCCGGCGCGAGCTGCCGCTCTTGCAGCTCCTGCCGAACCTGCTGACCATCGGGGCGATCTGCGCCGGGCTTACCGCGATCCGTTTCGCGCTGCAGGGCAACTTCCCGCTGGCCGTCGCGCTGATCGTGCTCGCCGCTGCGCTCGACGCGCTCGACGGGCGCATCGCGCGGCTCCTGAAAAGCGAAAGCGCGGTGGGCGCCGAGCTCGATTCGCTGGCGGATTTCGTGAATTTCGGCGTCGCGCCCGGGCTGGTGCTCTACCTCTGGGCGCTGCGCGACGCGCCCAATCTCGGCTGGATCGCCGTGCTCGTCTTCGCGATCTGCTGTGTCCTGCGGCTTGCCCGGTTCAACGTCGGCAGCCGTGCGGCCGACGGCCCCGCCGAGGCCGAGGGCTTCATCGGCGTGCCGTCGCCCGCCGGCGCGCTCCTCGTCCTGCTGCCGCTCCATCTCGCCCACCTGCTGCCGGAGGCGCCGCAGCTGCCGGCGGCGGCGGTCGCGGGCTGGATGGCCCTCGTCGGCCTCGCGATGATCAGCCGCGTGCCGACCCCCGCGCTCAAGTCGGCGCGGATCTATGCCGAGAACGCGCCGTTCGTCGCGGTGGCCTTCGTGATCCTGATCGCCGCGCTTCTCACCTATCCCTGGGCCACGCTCGTCGCGCTCGACCTCGCCTATCTGGGGGCGCTCGCGCAGGCCTGGCAGGTCAGCCGGAGCCGCTGAGATGGAGATCGAGGCCGTCACCTCGTCCTACGCCCGCTGGGCGCCGATCTACGACCGCACCTTCGGCGCGGTCACCCAGGCCGGGCGGCGTGCCGCGGTCGCGCATATCGGCCGCCGCGGCGGCCGGGTGCTGGAGGTCGGGGTCGGCACCGGCCTCGCGCTGCCGTTCTACGACCCCGCGCTTGCCGTCACCGGCATCGACTACAGCGCCGAGATGCTGGCCAAGGCCGAGGAGAAGGTCGACCGCCTCGGCCTGCGGCATGTCGTGCTGCGCCAGATGGACGCCCGCAGCCTCGACTTTCCCGATGCCAGCTTCGACATGGTGGCGGCGATGCACATCCTGTCGGTCGTGCCCGAGCCCGAGCGGGTGATGGCCGAGATCGCCCGGGTGCTGAAGCCCGGCGGCGAGGTCGTCGTCACCAACCACTTCGCGCGCCGGAACGGCGTGCTCGCCTGGCTCGAACGGCGGGCGGCGCCGCTCGAGAACCTGCTCGGCTGGCATTCCGACTTCGACCGGGCGCGGATCCTCGGCGAGCCGTCGCTCGCCGTCGTCGAGGAGCGCAGCCTGCCGCCGTTCGGCATGATGACGTTCCTGGTGCTGCGCAAGGCCGGCTGAGCGCGGCGCCTGCAGCGGCGGCCCGCCCGCTCAGACCCGGCGCAGGAAACCGTCGATCGCCGCCATGGCCTCGGCATCGTGGCCGACGAGCACGTGGCCGCCCTCGCGGAACACCAGAAGCTCCGCCCCCGGCACCGCGGCCGCGACATGGCGCGCCGCCGCCGCGGTGCCGAAGCGGTCGTCCTCTGCCGAGATCGCGAGCGTCGGCGCGGCGATGCGCCCGAGCGGCAGCGCCGGCGGGTCGCCGGCCCAGCGGGCGTCGTTCTTCAGGCCGGCCTCGCGCAGGCTGACCGGGAGGATCGCGCGGAGGATTGCGCGGACCCGCGCGCGCTCCGCCGGCGCGGCGGCATCTACCAGCGCCGGATCGGTCGCGAGAAGCGTGGCGATCATCCGGTCCTCGGCCAGCCGGATGCCGAGCCAGATCGCCGCATCGGACCGCAGCCCGCGCTCGATGATCCAGCGCGCGGCGGCGTTGGGCGGCGGCGGCGCGGGGCGGCCCGGCACATGGGTCGCGGGAACCAGCGCGACCAGCGCGGCCGTCCGGCCGGGATGACGGAGCGCGAAGACCAGCGCCGGCAGCGCCCCGGCCGAGGCGCCGATGACCGGCAGCCGGTCGATGCCGAGCGCATCGAGCAGGTCGGCGAGCGCGTCGGCCTGCGCCTCGGGGCCGGGATCGGCCGGGAACGGCGTGCCGAGGTAGCCGAACCGCGACGGCGCGACGATCCGCCAGCCGAGCCGGCGCAGCCCCCGGGCCGCGACGAGGCCCTGGTCGTAGCCGCCGCCGGTGCCGTGGATCATCAGGAGCGGCGGCCCGTCGCCCGCCACGGCGTATTCGCAGGGTCCGTGGCGCGTCGGCGCGCTCTGCGGCGTACCGGCCGCGCGCAGCGCCGCCCGCGCCGCGCCCAGCACCCGCCGCTGGTCCTGCCACGCCACCCCGCCCGCCAGGATCGCACCGATGCCGAGGGCGATGACCGGCCGTCTGCGCATCCGCGGTCCCCTCCGGTCGCGGCGGCGAGCCTAGCACGGCCGCGCCGGGGTGGCGAGCCGCCGCGGGGGCTGGACCTTTGCCGGCCGACCCTGCCAGATGGCCCGCGACCGTACTGCGCGATGGGGGAGGACGGGATGACAGGGGCTGTCCGCTGGGGGATCCTCGGCGCCGCGAAGTTCGCGCGCGAGCAGATGGGGCCCGCGATCCACGCCGCGCGCGGCGCCGATCTCGTCGCGCTCGGCACCTCGGCGCCGGACAAGGCCGCCGGCTTCCGCGACTTCTGCCCCGGCCTGCGGGTCCATGCGGGCTACGACGCGCTTCTCGCCGACCCCGCGGTCGAGGCGGTCTACGTGCCGCTGCCGAACACGCTGCATGTCGAATGGACGCTGAAGGCGCTCGCCGCCGGCAAGCACGTGCTGACCGAAAAGCCGATCGCGATGACCGCGGCCCAGATCGACGCGCTGATCGCGGCGCGCGACCGCACGGGCCTGCTCGCGGCCGAGGCCTACATGATCGTCCACCACCCGCAATGGCAGCTCGCCCGGCGGCTGGTGGCCGAGGGCGCGATCGGCCGGCTGATCCACGCCGGCGGCTTCTTCAGCTACGACAACGCCGCCGACCCCGGCAACATCCGCAACCGCCCCGAGACCGGCGGCGGCAGCCTGCCCGACATCGGCGTCTACACCTGCGGCTCGGTCCGCTACGTGTCCGGCGAGGAGCCCGAGGCGGTGCGGTCCGAGATCGTGCGCGAGAACGGCGTGGACGTCACCGCCCATGTCGCCGCGCGGTTCCCCTCGTTCACCTTCCACGCCACGACCTCGATGCGGATGCACCCAAGGCAGGAGATGACGTTCCACGGCGACAGGGGCGTGATCCGGCTCACCGCGCCCTTCAACGCCGGTGTCTTCGGCGAGGCGCGGGTCGAGCTGCACCGCGGGCTCTCGGTCACCGTCGAGCGGTTTCCGGCCGCCAACCACTACGTGCTGCAGGTCGAGGCGTTCGGCCGGTCGCTCCGCGAGGGCGTGCCCTATGCCTGGCCGCTGGAACAGGCCAGGGGCACGCAGGCCATGCTCGACATGGCCTTTGCGGGTGAGGACACCCGCGCCTGACGCCGCCCGCGCGCCCCGCAGCCGGAGGGAGAGCCGGGCCGGAACTTCCGGGCGGCGCGCACGTTCGCCCCGGAACGCTCGGAACCGGAGGCGCAGATGCAGGGCAGGACGATCGCGGTCTTCGGAGCGGGCGGGGCGACCGGGCGCGAGGTCGTCCGGCAGGCGGCCGAAGCGGGCGCCCGCGTGCGCGCGCTGGAGCTTCGCTGGCCCGACGCGCCCGACCTCCCGGCAGGCGCCGAGGCGCTTGCGGCCGATGTCCTCTCGGACCCGCTCGAGGACCACCTGCGCGACGCCGATGCGGTGATATCGGCCCTCGGCGTCGGCTTCGCGCCGCGGGCGCTGCTCGATCCGCCGCCGCTTTATACCGAGGGCACGCTGCGGATCGCACGCGCGATGCAGGCAGTGGGCGCGCGGCGCCTCGCCGTGATCTCGGCCAGCTTCGTCGCCACGATGGACCGCGGGCCGCTGCACTTCCGGCTGCCCGCGACCCTCGCGCTGCACAACGTGCTGCGCGAGATGGCGCAGATGGAGCGCATCCTGCGGGCGATGGACAACATCGACTGGACCGCGGTGCGCCCCGGCTGGCTGCTCGACGCGCCGCTGACCGCCGACTACGTGATCACGCCCGACGTGATCCCGAAGGACCTGATCCGCACCCGCCACGCCGACCTCGCGCATTTCCTGCTGGCCTGCATCCGGTCGGGCGACTGGATCGGCCGCACCCCGGCGATCGCCCGGAAGGAGCCGCCGGAGGTCAGCTCGCCCATGGCGCTGCTGCGCGAACTGGCGCCGTCCTGAGGGCCTGAGGCCGGCCGGCGAACCGGCGGGCGCCCCGGCCTCACCACGGGAACCGCCCGGTCGGCGCGCGCTTCGGGGTCGTGCTCGTGCGCAGGATCTGCGGAATGTAGTCGGTCCGGACCTCCTCCGGCGGGTAGGTCACGACCGGCAGGCGGGCCACGAACGCGCCGTCAAGCAATTCGTCGAACGTCGGGAACGGGCCCAGCCACAGGTTGTCGAGCGGCACCGAGAGGGCCCGGTCGAGCATGCGCTTGCCGTCGAGGATCAGCGTCGGGAAGTCACCGTCGACGAAGGCGTCGGCGAAGAAGATGTGATACCAGCCGTTCGGGGCGTCGGGGCAGTCGAAGTCGCGGTATTCTCTCAGAAACAGATCGGGGCCGCTCTTTCCCGGGCGGGTATCCACCGCCATCGTGTACTCGATCTTCTTGACGTTCCCGGGGATCAGGTAGACGTCGATCCGACGGTAGACCCGCTCATCGCCCTCGAAGACCTCGATGTAGTAGACCGGGTCTTCCGGCGGGCCGAAGAGGATCGCGTAGTACGCGCCGCCGGCGTGCATCGCCCGCGCCTGGTCGAGGGTGAGCATCTTCTTCTTGTCCACGTGGTGCTCGGGGTCGAACCCGTATCCAGTGCTGTAGTTCTTGAGGCACTGGACCGGCAGCCCGGACGGAAGACGGAGACGGGGAAAGTCCTCGGCGACCTGGCTCATCGGTAACTCCTTCCTTCGACATCCCGAATGCTGACATCATTTCTGCGCGCATGGTCCAGCACCGCCTGCGGGATCGGCCGCGCCTGCACCGGCACCTCCAGGACCAGCGGCTCGGGAAGGACCTGGTCATTGATCTGGAGCGCCCGGTTCCTTGACGTGTTTGCGACGGGCGTGCCCGGCCGATACTTGGTGCGCGCCTCGTCGATGTAGCTCATCGCCGTCGCCTCGCTGACCTCGGCCAGCTGGGTGTGTTTCCGGCTGATGGTGCCGGTGTTCGGCCCTGCGAGATTGAAGCTGTCCACCCGGGAGCGGCCGGATCGACCCACCCCGGAATCAACGTAGATTTCGTTGAAGTCATACCGGTCGGCATTGGCGCGATCGAAGTCGCTGCCGGCATCGCGCCGCGCCTGCCAGTCCGCCCGCGCATCTAGATCGGCCTTGGTGTACGGCCGCTCCCGGCCCTCGAGCGCGATGTCCTCGGCGGCGATCGCGTTGACCTCGGCCCGGGCGCGGGGCGTGAGCGCCGCGAGCGGGTCGTCGGCAGGCCGGCGGTCGCCATCGGCGTGGCGCGCGACGCGCAGGCCCTTGAGCGCCGCGCCGGCACCGACGACCATGCTGCCGGTCTCGGCTGCGAGCACGGCGAGGTCGGCCTGCGCGGCGGCGCGGACCCGGGCGCTTTCCTGCAGGATCGACAGGTCGGCGCGGCCGGCGCGGTAGTCGGCCTCGAGCTGGTCGGCCAGCGCGATCTGCGTGTCGTAGGTGCGGCGGACCTCCTCCGGCAGGTCGGGCAGCGCCTTCACCTGCTCGGCGACCGCGTCGATCCGGTTCTGCAGGCTCTCGGCCTGGCGGGCGGCGAAGGCGTCGGGAACAAGGCCCGTCGCCGCCTCCATGCCGACCGTTGCCGCCTCGAACGCGGCCTGGGCGGCGTTCTTCAGCCCCTCGAAGATGCCCGCCGCATAGTCGGCCGCGGTCTCGCCCAGTGCCGCCCGCTGGCCGGCCGCGATCGCTGCGGCTTCGAGATCCCGCTGTGCGGCGGTGTCGGGCGGCGGCGACGGCCCGGCCGCAGCCGGCGTGGCGGCGGCAAGGCGCACGGCCTCGGCGGCAGCACCGGGTGCACCGGTGGCTGTCGAGCCGCCAACCTGACGGGCAGTCTCCGCCAGCGTGCCGCCTGCGCCCTGGAGGGCATCACGTGCGACCGTGCCGCGTCCTTCGGACCCGATCGTTTCGGCTATCCGATCGGCGTCGGTGCGGCTTACGGCGGAGTCACGACCATTCGTGCTTTGCGCAGCGCGGTCGCCCGCCCGCTCCTTGGTCTCGGTGGCTCCGTCCGCCATGAATGACCCCATCGGATGTGAGGTCGCCAGCACCGCTAAAGCTGCCAGAGCCAAGCCCGCCGGTCAATCTGGCCGGTCAACCCGAACGGGTGCCTACCCCTCCATCGCCTCCAGCTCGTCGATCAGGCCGGCGATCATGCCGAGCCCCTTGTCCCAGAACCTCGGGTCCGAGGCGTCGAGGCCGAACGGGGCGAGGAGGTCGCCATGGTGCTTCGACCCGCCGGCCCTCAGCATCTCGAAGTACTTCTCCTGGAAGCCCGCGTCGCCCTCCTCGTATACGGCATAGAGTGCGTTCACGAGGCCGTCGCCGAAGGCATAGGCATAGACGTAGAACGGCGAGTGGACGAAGTGCGGGA
>CAZYBG010000066.1:0-18635 GCA_964645155.1 uncultured Rhodobacterales bacterium
CCCACGCTCCACCGCGTCCTTGTCGATGCCGCGCAGCAGCGCGCCGATGTTGTCGCCCGCCTCGCCCCGGTCCAGAAGCTTGCGGAACATCTCCACGCCCGTGCAGGTCGTCTTCTGCGTCGCGCGGATGCCGACGATCTCGACCTCGTCGCCCACGTTGATCACGCCGCGCTCCACCCGCCCCGTCACCACCGTGCCCCGCCCCGAGATCGAGAACACGTCCTCGATCGGCATCAGGAACGGCTGGTCGACAGGACGCGCCGGTGTCGGGATGTAGCTGTCCACCGCCTCCATCAGCGCCCGGATCGACTGCTCGCCGATCTCCGCGTCACGCCCCTCCAGCGCCGCCAGCGCCGAGCCCTTCACGATCGGAATGTCGTCGCCGGGATACTCGTACAAGCCCAGAAGCTCGCGCACCTCCATCTCGACAAGCTCCAGAAGCTCCTCGTCGTCCACCTGGTCCACCTTGTTCAGGTACACCACCATGAACGGGATGCCGACCTGGCGGCCCAGAAGAATGTGCTCGCGCGTCTGCGGCATCGGACCGTCCGCCGCCGAAACCACAAGGATCGCGCCGTCCATCTGCGCCGCTCCCGTGATCATGTTCTTCACGTAGTCGGCATGCCCGGGGCAGTCCACATGCGCGTAGTGCCGCGCTCCCGTCTCGTATTCCACATGCGCCGTCGAAATCGTGATCCCCCGCGCCTTCTCCTCAGGCGCAGCGTCGATCTGGTCATAGGCCTTGAACTCGCCAAAATACTTCGTAATCGCCGCCGTCAGCGTCGTCTTGCCATGGTCAACATGGCCAATCGTGCCAACGTTCACATGCGGTTTCGTCCGTTCGAACTTTGCCTTTGCCATCTTGCGCGGCGCCTCGTTGAATGGGGGCCGGTGGCGGCCCGTTTGAACATCGCGGGCCGTCTAAAGGCCGCCCCAAGAAAAATCAAGCGTCAGTTCCGGCTCGGCTGGCCCGGCGGCGTGGGCTTCGCAGCCTCGGCCCGGGCGGCCGCCCGGAGCTCGGCATCGGCGCTGAACCACGCCTCGTTCTCGACCAGCCAGCGCTCGATCGCGAGGGCCGCGCGGCGCGAGAGGTTCGCCATCTGCTCTTCCTTCGTCTGCGTCAGCCCCGAGCCGATGAAGCTCTCGCCGGACAGCCCGAGGCTCTCGAACGCGGTGAGCTGGTCGGCCTCGATGTTGATCTTCTGGCCCGTCGCGTTGTCCCAGACGGTGATCGAGAACACCAGGATCGAGCGCGGTTTGAGCACCACCGGCACGCCGGGGATGGCCAGGGCGTAGGCATCGACGCTGATGCCCAGATGGTAGAGACCTTCGCCCTGATGGCGGCCGAGCCGCTGCTGGATCGCCGGGGCGAAGGCCGCGACCCATTCCTCGCCCGTCGCCGCCCGCGACGGCGGCACCATGCGCGCGGTGCGACCGACGACAATGTTGTGGCCGAGGCGGAAGTCGCCGAGCGCCGGCGGCGGATCGTCGAGCCCGTCCGTCGCGGCGCAGGCCGCAAGGAGAACCAGCGCGGCGAGCGCGAACCGGCGGACGAACGACATCGGGTTTCCCCTCCATGCTTCGTTTTCCGAGCCTTATCCCACGGCCTGTAACCGCGCAATCGGTGCGACGATCGGCGATTTGCCGGCCCGCTCCGGAGTTCCTATCTTCCCCTGCAAGGAGGCCCCGCCATGCCACTCGACGCCCGCGAACGCCGCGAACTGCCGGTGCAGGTCCCGCTGGTGACCGAGCCATGGGGAATCCTGAAATCGCTCGAGGTGGCGCGGCGGAACCTGCTCGAGCTGATCCCCGAGATCGCGACGCGCCAGCCCATCGTCTCGGGCCGCACCGGCAAGCGCTGGCACATGGTCATGGACCCGGAGGCGAACCGGCACATCCTGAAGGACGCGCTGGAGAACTACCCGAAGTCCGACGTGACCAAGCTGATCCTGAGCCCGGCGATCGGCGGGAGCCTGTTCATCGCCGAGGGCCAGCACTGGCTCTGGCAGCGGCGGACGGCGGCGCCCGTCTTCTCGCACCGCAACGTGCAGAACCTCGCGCCGATCATGTCGGCCGCCGCCGACCGCGCCTCGGCGCGGCTCGATGCCGCGGTCGGCCGCGCGGCGAACCTGTTCGACGAGATGGTGACCGCCACGTTCGAGGTGATCTCCGATGTCACCTTCTCCGGCGACGGGTCGTTCGACCGCCAGTCCGTGCACCTGGCGATCGACCGCTACATCTCGGATACCGCCAAGGTGTCGCTGTTCGACATCCTCGGCGCACCGACCTGGGTGCCGCGGCTGAACCGGATGTTCACCACGCGCGCCATGAAGGAGATGAAGCGTGTGGCCGATGCCGCGATCGACCGCCGCCGCGACACCGGCAAGGGCGGCGTGCCGGACCTCCTCGATCTTCTGCTCGAGGGCGAGGACCCGAAGTCCGGCCGCAAGATGACGACCGAGGAGCTGCGCGACAACCTTCTCACCTTCATCGTGGCGGGCCACGAGACCACGGCGCTGACGCTGGCCTGGTCGCTCTACCTCCTCGCCTTCGACCCGCGGGTCCAGGACCGCGCGCGGGCCGAGGCGCAGGCGGTGCTGCGCGGCAGGACGGCGGAGGCGGCGGACGTGGACCGGCTGCCCTACATCCGGCAGGTAATCGACGAGGCGCTCAGGATGTATCCGCCGGCGGCGATGCTGTCGCGCACCGCGCGGGCGGCCGATACGATCTGCGGTCGCGAGGTCAGGCCGGGCGACACGGTGATGCTGCCGATCTACGCGCTGCACCGCAACCACCTGCTCTGGCCGGATCCGCACGCCTTCGACCCCGGCCGCTTCGCCGACCCGAAGGCGATCGACCGCTACGCCTACCTGCCCTTCGGCGATGGTCCGCGGATCTGCATCGGCGCCTCGTTCGCGATCCAGGAGGCCGTGATCATCCTGGCCACCCTGGTATCGCGCTTCCGCTTCGGCCGGGTGGCGGGCAAGGAGCCGCGGCCGGTGCTGATCCTGACGCTGCGCCCCGAGGGCGGGGTCTGGCTGACGGTCGAGCGCGCCGACCCGACGGGCGAGGCGGTGGCGGCCTGAACTTCACCGCAACCTCACCGCAGGCGCGGCGGACGCAGCGGCGTGTCGCCGGCCGATCCGGGATTGTCCGGCCGGGGGATCTCGAACGCGAGTCCGGCCCGTGCCAGCCGCGCCGCCAGCGGGCTTGCCGACGGCGTGAAGGTCACGTCGAGTTCCCCGGCCTCGACGCCGCTGAAGATGAGCGCCTCCGACACCGCCGCGGCGAGGGCGGGTTCGGCCCCCGGGACGGCATCCACGAAGGCCAGCATGTGACCGTGCCGGCCGTCGGCATAGCGCACGCCGGCAAGCCAGGCGGCCTGCGCCATGCCTTCGGCAAGCGCCAGCTTCTCGGCCAGCGCGGCGATCAGGTGCTCGGGCAACCCGCCGGGCGAGCGGAGGGCCGCGATCTGCGCATCGACCTCGGCCGGGCCCGTGCCCAGCGTTGCGGCGAGCCACTGCACGGTGGCGGCCGGCAGCAGCGTCTCGGACGGCGCCCCGAAGTTTAATCCGATGCCCAGGTCCTCGGCGGCCAGCATCCGCGCCAGCGCGCGGCCGGACAGCGCGGCGTAGGGAACCGGCCGGCCGGCGAAGCCGCCAAGCCGCTCGGCCCGGTCGAAGGCGAGGACCACACCCCCCTCCTCCAGCCGGAACACCTCGGGCTTCAGCCGGTCGTCGCCCGCGGGCTCCTCGGCCAGCATCAGGTAGAGCTCCGCGTCGGCGACGCGCTCGTGGAACCGCAGGCGCAGGGCATCGTCGGCGGGTGCCGCGGCCATCGCGGCATGCGCCCGGTCGAGCGCGGTCTCCATCCCTAACCCTCGAGCGCGGCGCGCACCCTGGCGCGCGCGACCGGCAGCAGGTCGGCCTCGAACCAAGGATTGCGGCGGAGCCAGCCGGTGTTGCGCCACGACGGATGCGGCAGCGGCAGGATGTCGGGCGGCATCTCGCGCCAGGCCGCGACCATCGCCGTCACACCCGACCGGGCGCCGGCATGCCAGCGCTGCGACGCCCCGCCGACCAGCACTTTCAGGCCGAGCCGCGGCAGCGCCGCCATCACAGCCCTATGCCAGGTCTGCGCGCAGATCGGCGGCGGCGGCAGGTCGGCGCCCCTGGCATCATAGCCCGGGAAACAGAACGCCATCGGCACCACGGCGACGCGCGAGAGGTCGTAGAACTCCTCGTCCGACAGCCCGAGCCACATCCGGAGCCGCGCGCCGGACGCATCGGCGAACGGGCGGCCCGCCTCGTGCACCCGAAGCCCCGGCGCCTGCCCCGCGATGAGGAGCCGCGCCGACGGCCGGAACCAGACGACCGGGCGCGGCGCGTGCGCGGTGAAGGTCGCGGCGAACCGCCCGGCGCAGAGGCGACAGGCCGCGATCTCGCGGCAGAGGGGCGCTGCGTTCGACATGGAGCACAGGATAGCGGCAGCGGCGGCCGCGAAAAGCCCCGGCAAGCCCTGGCGCACGCGATCGCCCCGCTCCGCCCCGCGCACGCCGTTGCCCCATGCGCGGCGATCCGCTATGGGGGCCGGAAGCAGGGGCGGGTGGGGCGATGTACCGGGTCTGGAATTTCCTGACGAGCTATTCGCTGCTTCTTGTCGGCGGCGCCGTCATCGCCCTCATCTGGGCCAACACGAGCCCCGGCAGCTACCACGCCTTCGTCGATTTCGTGATCGTCGACCACTTCTTCATCGGCCATGCCCATGTCGAGAACGGCGAGGTCGTCCGGACGCTCACCCTGCACTACCTCGTGAACGACGTGCTGATGGCGTTCTTCTTCGCAATCGCAGCGAAGGAGGTCTGGGAGGCCATCATCCTCGAGAACGGCTCGCTGCGGGGCCGCAAGGCGCTGACGCCGCTGATCGCCACGTTCGGCGGGATGGCGGGGCCGGTGACCGTCTACCTGGGGCTCGCGATGCTGCTCGGGCCGGCGAAGTTCGGCGAGGTCGCGAACGGCTGGGCGATCCCGACCGCGACCGACATCGCGTTCAGCTATCTGATCGGCCGGATCGTCTTCGGGGCGGGGCACCCGGCGGTGCGCTTTCTTCTGCTGCTCGCCATCGCCGACGATGCCGCGGGGCTCATCATCCTCGCGATCTTCTACCCATCGGGCGAGCTTCAGCCGCAGTGGCTGCTGCTCTCGGTGGCAGCGGCTGCCTCCGTCTTCATCCTCTTCAACTGGCTTCCGCGCCGGCTGGACCGGCACAACCAGCTGCGCCCGAACTCGACCTGGGTGCGCCAGACGCTCTCGTTCTGGCCCTATGCGGTGGCAGGTGCGCTCAGCTGGTACGGCTTTCAGGAATCCGGGCTGCACCCGGCGCTCGGGCTGCTGCCGATCGTTCCGACGATGCCGCATGCCGACCGCGCCTTCGGCATCTTCGCCGAGGCCGAGCAGTATCTGACCGACCTGCTGAACCGGGCCGAGCACCTGCTCAAGCACCCGGTCGAGATCGTCCTGTTCCTCTTCGGCCTTCTCAACGCCGGGGTGGAGTTCTCGGCGATCGGCGCGCCGACCTGGCTGGTCCTCGCCGGACTGCTGATCGGCAAGCCGGCGGGCATCCTGCTCTTCGGCTGGCTCGCGGCGCGGCCTATGGGCCTGGGGCTGCCGATAGGCATGCGCGTGGCCGACCTTTTCGTCCTCGGCTGTGTGGCGGCGATCGGTTTCACCGTTTCGCTCTTCGTTGCCTCGGTCGCATTCGAAAGCGGTCCGGTCCAGGATGCCGCGAAGATGGGCGCGCTGTTCAGCTTCGGCGCGGCGGCGATCGCGATCACGGCCGGGCGGCTGCTCCGGGTGGAGAAGCAGACGGTATGATCCGGCGACGCTTCGCCTGCCTGCCGCCAAGGGCACTGGCCGTCATTGAGGTTTCAGACATAATGTGGCCGTAAATACGGCCTACCCGTCAGCCGCAAGCCGCGGCGCGCAGCGCGGGTCCGGTATATGCGATGCTCGAATTCAACAACGTCAGCAAGTCCTTCTGGACCGGCACCCAGCGCAAGGTGATCCTCGACCGGGCGTCTTTCCGGGTCGAGCTCGGCAACTCGCTCGGCATCCTCGCCCCGAATGGCACCGGCAAGACAACGATCATCTCGATGATGGCGGGGCTCGAGAAGCCGGACGAAGGGGAGATCCGCCGCAACTGCCGGATCTCGTTCCCGCTGGGCTTCATGGGTGGCGTCGCGCCGAAGCACACGGCAACCGAGAACGCGCGCTACATCGCGCGGCTCTACGGCCTCGACGCCGACTATGTCGAGGCGTTCTGCCGCTGGCTCTGCGAGATCGAAGAATACTTCGACATGCCGGTCGCCACCTACAGTGCGGGCATGCGCGCGCGCTTCAACCTCGCCTTGCTTCTCGCGCTCGACTTCGACATCTATCTGATCGACGAGGGGATGCCGGGCAACACCGATGTCGAGTTCAACCGCAAGGCGGGCGGCGTTCTGGCCGAGAGGCTGCGGGACCGCACGGTGATCGTTGTCTCGCACCAGGCGAGCACGCTCGAGCGCTTCTGCCGGTCCGCCGCCGTCCTTCGTCACGGCCAGCTCACGTTTTTCGACACGCTCGAAGAGGCAAAGGCGCTTTATGACTATCAGACCCAGAGCGCTTAAGTTCCGCGCCCGGCGCGCCGCGGCAGCCGCGGCCCGGGCGCAGCAGCCGACGCCCGCCGCCGGCACGGAGAGCACCGACGACGGCTTCGGCAACCGCATCTTCCCGACTGCGGCGGCCGCCGACCCGACCGCGGCACCGGCCGGCGAGGTGCAAAGCGCAGCAGAGATGGCCGCCGAAAGCGAGATTGCAGCGATCCGCAGCGAAGGCCTGACCGGCCGCCAGCTGCGCATGGCGCGGCGCGTCGCCGACCGCCATGGCATCGAGGCCACGTCCGACTTCGACGCCGTGCGCCTGCTGCGCCAGCGCGGGATCGACCCGTTCCGCCATGGCAACATGCTCGAACTTGTGGTCGGCGAGGCGCGGCGCAAGCAGGCCGAGCCGGGCGCGGAGGCGCGCGCCGGGCTGCCGCAGACCGTGCCGCACGGGCCGCGGCTTCCCTCGGTCGAGACCGACCCCACGCGCAGCCGGGCGCGCGAGCTGCACACCGTGCAACGCGACATGGCCCGCCGCCGCCGGCGGCGGCTTGCCTTCATGTTCGCCCGGATCTGGGCCTTCGTCCTGCTTCCCACCTATCTTGCGGGCTACTATTTCTACGACGTCGCGACGCCGATGTACGCGACGAAATCCGAATTCGTGATCCAGCAGGCCTCGCCGCAGGGCGCGGGCGGTGGTGTCTCGTCGCTGTTCTCGGGCACCGCGATGGCTACGGTGCAGGATTCGGTGACGGTGCAGAGCTACCTGCAATCGCGCGAGGCGATGCTGCGCCTCGATGCCGACCACGGCTTCCGCGCCGCGTTCACCGACCCCGACCTCGACGTGCTGCAGCGGATCCACCCGGGCGCCTCGAACGAAGAGGTCTACAAGGTCTACACGCGCAACATCAACATCAGCTACGACCCGACCGAGGGCGTGATCCGGATGGAGGTGGTCGCGCCCGACCCCGCGCTGAGCGCCACCTTCGCGCGGGCGCTGATCTCCTATGCCGAAGAGCAGGTCGATGCGCTGACCCAGCGCCTGCGCGAGGATCAGATGTCGGGCGCACGCGAGACCTACGAGGATGCCGAAGCGAACGTCCTCGCCGCGCAGCAGAAGGTCGTCGCACTGCAGGAACGGCGCGGCGTGATGTCCGGCGATGCCGAGGTCAGCCTGCTGATGACCCAGATCTCGCGCTTCGAGGGCGAACTGCGCGAGGAGCGGCTGACATTGCAGCAACTGCTCGCGAACGCGCAACCGAACCAGACCCGCGTGCAGGTCGCGCGCGACAACATCGCCCGGCTGGAAGGTGTGATCGCCGAGATCCGGGCCGAAATGACGAAGAGCGACACCGAGCAGGAATCGCTCGCCCGCGTCTCGGGCGAGCTGATGATCGCCGAGAGCGACCTCGCGACACGCCAGATGCTCCTCGCCCAGGCGCTGGAGCAGATGGAGACCGCCCGGATCGAGGCGAACCGCCAGGTCCGCTACCTCTCGACCGGGGTGAGCCCGGTGGCGCCCGACGCCGCCGCCTATCCCCGCGCGTTCGAGAACACGCTCGTGACCTTCCTGATCTTCTCCGGCATCTACCTGATGCTCTCGCTCACCGCCTCGATCCTGCGCGAGCAGGTCTCGGCGTGATGGAGACGGTGCGGATCGGCGCCGTGGCGGTCGGCAACGACCTGCCGCTGACGGTGATCGCCGGGCCCTGCCAGATCGAAAGCGCGGACCACGCCCAGATGATCGCCGGCCGGATGGCCGAGATCTGCCGGGCCGCCGGCGCCGGCTATATCTTCAAGGCCAGCTACGACAAGGCAAACCGCACCTCGCTCGCCGGCCGGCGGGGGATCGGCCGCGAGGCGGGGCTCGCGGTGCTCGCCGCGGTGCGGTCCGCGATCGGCTGCCCGGTCCTGACCGACGTGCACGAGCCCGGCCACTGCGCCGAAGCCGCCGCTGCGGTCGACGTCCTGCAGATCCCCGCCTTTCTCAGCCGGCAGACCGACCTCCTCGTCGCCGCGGGCGAGACCGGCGCCGCGATCAACGTCAAGAAGGGCCAGTTCCTCGCACCGTGGGACATGGCCAACGTGGCCGAGAAGGTGGCGAGCACCGGCAACCGCCGCATCCTGCTGACCGAGCGCGGCGTGAGTTTCGGCTACAACACCCTCGTGACCGACATGCGCAGCCTGCCCGAGATGATGCGGACGGGCTATCCCGTGGTGATGGACGCGACCCATTCGGTGCAGCAGCCCGGCGGCCGCGGCACGGCGTCCGGCGGCCAGCGCGAGTTCGCCCCGGTCATGGCTCGCGCCGCCGTGTCGCTCGGCATCGCGGCCGTCTTCATCGAGACGCACGAGGACCCGGACCGGGCACCGTCCGACGGGCCGAACATGATCCCGCTCGACCGTATGGGCGGGCTCGTCGCCGGGCTGATGGACTTCGACCGAATCGCCAAGGCCGACCCGATCCGGCTCTGACGGTGCCGCCGCAGGGGCCCGGCGCGGCGCGGGTCGCGCGACCGTCGATGGGGCTTGAACGCCTCTCCCAACGCGCGTATCTAGCGCCTCGCTGTTGGGGAGTGGCGCAACGGTAGCGCGACGGTTTTTGGTACCGCAGGTTGCAGGTTCGAATCCTGCCTCCCCAGCCAGCTACCCCAGCCAGCCTTCCCCGCCAGCTACCCCAGCCGGCCACCGAGCCCGCCAAGAACGGATGTTCCGGTCGCGGCAATGCCGTGACGCGCAGTTCGCCGCACCGACCAGGCGCCGGGCCGGTCACGCCCGCCGGGCGCGGGCGACGTGCCGCCCCGTGCCACCTCTTTTGGCGATGGTGTAACCAGACCCTTGTGAACCCACCGGCAGGCCGTGCAATCTGCGGATGGCGGCGTCGAGGCCGGCGCCGTGCGCGCGGGCGGCGGAGGGGAGCGCGGCGGGAATGGACGGCAAGGCCGAACGATCAGCGGGTCCCACACGGCGAACCGTGCTCTCTGGAACCTGCGCCGTCTCGGCGCTGGCGCTTTCCGGCCTGCCGCTCCGCGCCGCGCAGTCCGACCGGGCGATCCAGGTTCTCGAAACGTGGTACCGCCTCGTGCTCGAACTCGTGCGCCATACGCCGACCTACTCGCCGCCGGTGGCAAGCCGCGCCTTCGCCTATCTCGGGGTCACCGCGCACGAGGTCTGCGCCGCGACCGTGCCAGGGCTGCGTTCGCTCGCCGGCCAGCTCGGCAGCCTCACGCCCGGCCCCCGCACCGCGGGCGGCGACGTGGCAGTCGCGCTCAATGCCGCACTCTCCCGGGCGACGGCGGCCTACTTCGCCAGTACCGGCCCCACCGGGCAACGCGCGCTGGCCGCGATGCGGGTGCGGCTGGCCGAGGATGCCGGCCGCGGGGTGGCCGCGGCGACCGTCGCCGCCAGCACGGCGCTCGGCATCGCGATCGCCGACCACGTGCAGGGATGGTCGGCAAGCGACGGCGGCGCGATCGTCGAGAACATGGGCTTTCCGCTCGCCTGGGAGCGGCGGCCCGCACCGGACGCCTGGGTCCCGACCAGCACCCTCGGCCAGCAGCAGACACCGCTCCTGCCGGGCTGGGGCGGAAACCGCACCTTCGCCTTGCCCGCCGCGGGCACCTGCAGCCTGCCGCCACCGCCGTCCTACTCGGAGGAGCCCGGTTCGGCGTTCCATGCCGAGGCGGCCGAGGTGGTCGATATCTCGCGCGCGCTGACCGACGAGCAGGCCGATATCGCGCGCTTTTGGTCCGACGATCCGATGCTGTCGCCCACCCCGCCGGGCCACTGGATCTCGATCCTGCTGCAGATCGCCCGCCGCGACGGCATGCCGGCCGACCGCCTCGCCGCGGCGCTGGCCGTCCTCGGCGTCGGCATGGCGGACGCTTTCATCGCCTGCTGGCACGACAAGTACCGCTACGATCTCGTCCGGCCGGTGACCTATATCCGCCGCCATATCGACCCGGCATGGGAGGCGCTGCTGATCACCCCGCCGTTCCCGGAATACCCGTCGGGCCACTCGACCCTATCCGGCGCCGCGGCGACCGTGCTCACGGCGCTCTTCGGCGACAGCTTCGCCTTCACCGACGCAACCCACGAGGATGACGGCCTGGCGGCGCGGCAGTATCCGGGCTTCTGGGCCGCCGCCGAGGAGGCGGCGATGTCGCGGCTCTATGGCGGCATCCACTTCCGCTCGGCGGTCGAGCGCGGCCTCGACCAGGGACGCTGCGTCGGTGCCTTCGCCGCGCGCCTCGTCACGCGGGGCTGACGGATGCGTGGCGCGCGCCTGCTCTGCCTTGCCGCCGCCCTGCCCGGACCCGCTGCCGGACAGCCGCTTCCCGCGGTGCCGACCTTCCTCGACGAGACGGCCACGAGCGGCGTGAGGAGCGTCTACGAAGGCGAGTGGCAGTTCATGGTGGGCGGTGGCGTCGCCGCCTTCGACTGCTCGGGCGATCTGCTGCCCGAGCTGTTCTTCGCCGGCGGGGCGGCTGCCTCGAGCCTCTGGCTGAACCAGAGCGAGACCGGCGGTCCGCTCGCCTTCGCGGCGGTCGAGGGCGCAGCCGTGCTGAGCGACGTCACCGGCGCCTACCCCCTCGACATCGACTCGGACGGGATCACCGATCTGGCGGTGCTGAGGGTGGGCGAGAACGTGCTGCTCCGCGGCCTCGGCGACTGCCGGTTCGAGAGGGCGAACGAGCGCTGGGGCTTCGACGGCGGCGATGCCTGGTCAACCGCCTTCACCGCGACCTGGGAGGCCGGTGCCGATTGGCCGACGCTTGCCATCGGAAACTACATCGACCGGCGGGAGGAGGCGTTCCCCTGGGGCTCGTGCACCGACAACTGGCTGCACCGGCCGGCCTCGGGGGCCGGCTTTGGCCCGCCGGTTCCGCTGACGCCAAGCCATTGCGCGCTGTCGATGCTGTTCACCGACTGGGACCGCTCCGGCCGCAAGGCGCTCCGCGTGTCGAACGACCGTGAGTACTACAAGGGCGGGCAGGAGCAGCTCTGGCGCCTGCCGCCCGGCGCAGCGCCGGACCTCCATACCGAGGCCGAGGGCTGGAAGCAGCTCCGCATCTGGGGGATGGGGATCGCCGCGGCGGACCTGACCGGCGACGGCTATCTCGAGTATTTCCTGACCAGCATGGCCGACAACCGCCTGCAAAGCCTGACCGACCCCGCGGCGGGCCGGCCGGCATATGCCGACATCGCGTTCGCGCGCGGGGTCACCGCCCACCGTCCCTATTTCGGCGAGGTGCTGCCATCGACAGCATGGCACGCGCAGTTCGAGGATGTGAACAACGACGGGCTGACCGACCTCTTCATCGTCAAGGGGAACGTCGCCCGGATGCCCGACTTCGCGCAGGCCGATCCGAACAACCTCCTGCTGCAGCGCGAGGACGGGACCTTCGCGGAAGCCGGCGACCGCGCCGGGGTGGCCAGCACGCGGACCGGCCGCGGCGGCGTCCTTGCCGACCTCAACGCGGACGGCCATCTCGACCTTGTCGTCGTGAACCGCTGGGAGCCGGCGGAATTGTGGCGCAACAGCGGCGATGCGGGGGGCGGCGCGGTCGGTCTGCGGCTGCGCCAGCAGGGCGCCAACCCCGACGCCATCGGGGCGTGGATCGAGCTGCGGTCGGGCACGCGCGTGCAGCACCGCGAGCTTGCCGTCGGCGGCGGCCATGCCAGCGGCCATCTGGGGTGGCTGCATTTCGGGCTGGGCAAGGCGGAACGCGCCGAGGTCCGGATCACCTGGCCGGATGGAACATCGGGCGACTGGCTCCCGCTCGAGGCCGGGGGGCAGTTCTGGATCGACCGCGCGGCCGGCGTGATCCCGGTGCTCTGGCCTTGACGCGCCGCAGCCGCGGGCGGCGGCTTCAGAAGCGTTCCAGCAGCCGTTCGAGATAGTCGCGTTCGGCCTGTGGCCGGCCCTGGTCGCCCGAGCGTCGGCGGATCTCGTCGAGCAGTTCCTCGGCCCGGCGGTAGACGTCCTCGCCCTGGAGCAGGTTCTCGTCGGTCCCGATCCTGCCGCCGCCATTGCCGATCTCGCGGCCGAGCGGGTCGCGCTGGCCGCGCGGCTGGCCCTCGCCCATCGCCTGCCCCTGCTCGCCGTTCTGCTGCTGTTCCTGCTGCGCGAGGGCCTCGCCGAGGTTGCGCATGCCTTCGCGCAGCGCGTCCATCGCCTCGGCCTGGCTATCGATCGCGCCGGCGAAATCGTCGTTGCGGAGCGCATTCTCGGCCTCGTCCATCGCGCGGCCGGCGCGGTCAAGGGAATCGCGGGCTGCGTCGCCCTCGGGCGTTCCGGCGCCGGGCAGGTTCTGCGACTGGCGGTCGAGTTCTCTGCGGAGCGCCTCCTGCCGATCGGCGAGCGACCCCTCGGCGCTGCCGCCGTCGCCCTGACCCGGCCGGCGGTCGCCCTGTCCCTCGCCCTGCCCCATGCCCTGCTGGTCGCCGCTTCCCTCCTGGCCCTGCTGGCCTTGCTGGCCCTCGCCCTGCTGGCCCTCTTGCCCCTGCTGGCCGGGATTGAACTGCTCCTGCAGGTCACGGAACGCATCGTCGGACAGGCCCTGCTGGTCGCGCAGCGTCTCGGCCAGGCCCTCCATCGCCTGCTGGCCCGGCGATTGCTGGCCGCCCTCGCCGCGGGTGACCTGCATGTTCTGCATCATCTCCATCAGCTGGTTCAGCAACTCCTGCGCCTCGGCCATCCGGCCTTCCTCCATCAGGCGCTGGATCTCGTCCAGCATCTGCTGGAGCTGGTCGCCGGTGATCTCCTGCATGTTCTCCGACATCTGCTCGCCGTCCTGCGGCTCGGCGTTCTCGGCCAGCTGACGCATGTAGTCCTGCATCGCCTCCGAAAGCTCCTGCATCAGCTCGTCGATCTCCTCCTGCGAGGCGCCGTTGCGCATCGCCTCGCTCAGCTGGTCCTGCGCGCGGCGCAGCCGCTCGAGCGCGTCGGCAAGATCGCCCTCCTCGATCAGAAGCGCGATGTTCCAGAGAACCTCTGCCATCTCGTCGCGCGCCTCGGGCGTGAACCCGCCGGCGTTCCGCGCGGCTTCCATCCGGCGGAGTGCGACGCGCAACTGGAGGTAGGCGCCCTCGTCGCGAAAGAGGCCGTCGGGGCGGTGCGTGACCGCGCGCAGGATGCGGATCACCCGCGGCAGGTTGTCCCGCGTCCAGAGCAGGTCGCGCCGCTGCTCGATCACGGCGGAGGCGAGGGGATCGAAGAACCGGCGGCCGGGCAGGACGATCTCTTCCGGCGCGGCGGTGCCGGTCTGGCCCGCGGCATCCTCGGCGGTCAAGGTGACGGTGACCGGAAGGTTGGCCCAAGGGTGCTTGGAGAAATCCTCGATCAGCGTCTCGGTGAACTCGGTCCGGTCGCCGGTGATCGGCATCGGCAGGTCGAGCACCACGGGCTCGCGCGGCTCCGGCGCGGCTGCCATGCCGTGGCTGCGGTCCGCCGCAGGCAGGTTCAGCGCGATCTCCGCGCGGCCGGCGACCACGCCGTAGTCGTCGCTGGCCGAAAAGCCGCGGCGCATCTCGCCCGACGCGGCACGCTCGACCTCACCCGAAGGCGCGATCGCCGGCGGCGTGTCGGCGGTGGCGGTCACTGCCCATGTGCGTCCGCCGGGGCCCGCAACCTCGATCGAGCCCGAGCGCGCGACCTCGAAATCCTGCGCAGGGGCCGCGGCGCTGCCGACCTCGCCAGTCCGGCCCGAGACCGTCTCGGCAATCGTCAGCGCGCCGACCTCGCCGTAGAGCCGCAGCGTCACGCGGCTCCCCGCCGGCACCTCGAGCGCGCCGCCCGCGATGTCGTTCAGGTAGAGCGACGGCCGGCCGGTATGCGCCGGCGGCTCGACCCAGCCCTCCCAGGCAGGCCCCGCGGCGATCGCGGCATCCGCGGGCCCGCCCACGACGGTGCCGACCGTGGCAACGCGCCAGAGCGAGCCGAAGAGAAGCGCCATGACGAACGCCGTCAGCGCGACGTAACGCAGCGCAAAGGGATCGCGTGCGGCGATGCGCAGGTCGGGCTCGGGCGCCCGCGCGCGCGCCGCGCGATCTGCCATCCGCGCCACATGGGCGCGCCAGACCGCCTCGGACGCGGCATCGCCTGCGCCGATCGCCTGGGTGTCGATCAGCGCGGCGATCGGCCGGCCCGGCAGGGTGCGGTCGAGCCGATCCAGCGCCTCGGCCCGCGTCGGCAGGCGGAAACGCAGGAGCCCGCGCGCAAGCGTGGCGACGAAGCCCACGACAGCCGCGACCACGCCCGCCCAGACCGCCTCGACCGGCAGCGCCTCGTGCAGGCCGAAGGCCAGCGCCGCGAGCGCGAGCAGAAGAATCGTCCAGAGCGGCCAGAACGCCCGCACGAGCCGCTCGGCCGACATTCCCGCGCGGGTCAGCGCGAGAGGCCGGGCGATGCGGGCCAGCGCATCGTGGGGAAGGCCCTTCTCTTCGGTCATGCTCCCTTTCCGGGGGAGGGTGGCGCGGGGCGGCGCATCACATCCAAGGTGGGATGGTATCGCGGTTTATCATCTCGTCAAAGGTCGGCCGCCGCCGGATGACGGCGAATTGATGCCCATCGACCAGCACTTCCGGCACCAGCGGCCGGGCATTGTATTCCGACGCCATGACCGCGCCATAGGCCCCGGCTGAGCGGAACGCCACCAGATCGCCCTCAGCCAGTTCGGGCAGGGCGCGGCCCCTGGCAAAGGTATCGCCGGATTCGCAGACCGGGCCGACCACGTCGAACGCGCGCACCTCGGCGCCTGCGGGCGGTTCGACGATCGGCACGATGTCGTGATGGGCACCGTACATGGCCGGGCGGATCAGGTCGTTCATCGCGGCATCGAGGATCAGGAAGTCGCGACCCTCGCCCTCCTTGACGTAGATCACCGACGCCACGAGAAGGCCGGCGTTTCCGGTGATCAGCCGCCCGGGCTCGATCTCGATCTCGCAATCCAGGTCGCCGACGGTGCGCTTGACGAGGGCGCCGTAGTCGGTCGGCAGCGGCGGCGCCTCGTTCGACCGCGCATAGGGGATGCCGAGACCGCCGCCGAGGTCGAGGCGGCTGATCGCATGGCCATCGGCCCGCAGGACACGGGTGAGCTCGGCAACCTTGCGATAGGCCTCCTCGAAGGGGGCGAGGTCGGTCAGCTGGCTGCCGATATGGACGTCGATGCCGACGACCGCGAGGCCCGGCAGGCGCGCGGCCTCGGCGTAGACAGCGCGGGCGCGCGCGATCGGGATGCCGAACTTGTCCTCGGCGCGGCCGGTCGCGATCTTCTCGTGCGTGCGGGCATCGACATCGGGGTTCACGCGGATCGTGACCGGGGCGACCCTGCCCAGCGCGGCGGCGACTTCGGACAGCGCACGCAGTTCCGGCTCGCTTTCCACGTTGAACTGGCGGATGCCGCCTTCCAGCGCGGTGCGCATCTCGGGGCGGGTCTTGCCGACGCCGGAGAAGACGATCCGATCGCCGGGCACGCCCGCCGCCCTGGCGCGGAGATATTCGCCGACCGAAACCACATCCATGCCGGCGCCAAGCGCGGCGAGGGTCTTCAGGACCGCGACATTGCCGTTCGACTTGACCGAAAAGCAGACG
Organism: uncultured Rhodobacterales bacterium; assembly: GCA_964645155.1. Taxonomy (GTDB): domain Bacteria; phylum Pseudomonadota; class Alphaproteobacteria; order Rhodobacterales; family Rhodobacteraceae; genus CAZYBG01. The sequence continues at coordinate 16,236 of CAZYBG010000066.1, forward strand.
AGGTGCGGCAGCGGCGCGAGCGCCTCCTCGAACAGCCGGAAGTGGCGGGTCAGCGTGGCGGTCGAATAGACGTAGAAGGGCGTGCCGACATCGGCCGCGATCTCGGGGACCGGGACGTCCTCGGCATGGAGGATGCCGTCATGGTAGATGAAGTGGTCCATCGCGCGCTCCCCAGCCCGCCCGTTCCGGCGCACCGCCGAGCGCCATAGCACGCCCCGGCGGCCAGGGCCAAGCGGCGGTCAGAGCCGGTAGTCGGGCTCGTCGCGGTCGAGGATCTCGCGGATGTCGGCGAGGTGCCGCTCGGCCTGGCCCGGATAGGTGTCGGCTTCGTCGGCGACCTTGGCCGCCACGGCATCGGCTAGATGGCGGAGCGGCCGGCCGGTCTGCAGCGCGCGGATGTAGGTCTCGGCCGCACGCTCGAAGTAGTAGAGCCGGTTGAACGTGTCGGCCACGGTGTCGCCGATCACGAGGACACCATGGTTGCCCATCACCATCACCGAATGGCGCGGATCGGAAAGCAGCGCGGCGCAGCGCCGGCCCTCGTCCTCCAGGGCGAAGCCGCCATATTGCCCGTCGACCACCACGCGGCCGAAGAACATCGCGCTGTTCTGGTCGATCGCCGGAAGCCGCGAATCAGCAAGGCTGGCGAGCACGGTCGCGAAGATCGAATGCACGTGCATGACACAGCGCGCACGCGGGCAGAGCCGGTGCACCGATCCGTGGAGGCCCCAAGCCGTGAGGTCCGGCGCGTCGGGGCGCGACAGCGTGTCGGGGTCGTCGGCGTCGAGGAGCAACAGGTCGCTCGCCCGGATCAGCGCGAAATGCCGCTGGTTGGGGTTCATCAGAAAGCGCCGGCCGTTGTCGCCGACGACAAGCGAGAAGTGGTTCGCCACCGCCTCGTTCATGCCGAGCCGCGCGGTCCAGCGGAAGGCGGCGGCAAGGTCGATCCGCTCGGTCTCGAAGGCAAGGTTGGGGCGCGGCTGGTCGAGGCTCATGGCGCGCCCTTTCGCGAGGTCGGGGCCATCATGCGCCGGACAGCGGCGGCGACGCAAGCGGCCGGGCTCTGCCCGACCCGGGCGCGATCACGGCGCCGCAGGCTCGCCGGGCCGGTTCCGCAGGAACAGATAGAGCGGCAGGCCGCAGCTGACCCCTATCCCGAACGTCGCCGGGATCGCGAGGAGCCCGAGCCACGCCCGGCGTGAGACGCACTCGGCGATCACCCACACGCTCAGCGCGACCGCGGCGATCGTCAGGTCCCATGTCAGCCCGGTGGTCGAGGCGTTGACATACCACGCGTCGATCAGCCCGGACAGGCCGGTGCCGGTCTCGGACATGTAGGTCAGGAACCAGTACATCGGATGAATCGCGCCCCAGACGGCGAGGACGAGGTAGACGAGGCGCATCGGCGGGCTCCGGGCAAGGTATTACCGGGCGATCTAATCCGCCGCCGGACGCGGGCCAGCATCTGGCCCAAAGATGCGCGGCGTTGCTGGCGGGATGCTGGCCCCCGACCGCGCCGTGGGACATCCGCTGATCGGCCCAGCTGCGCCGGGGCCTCAGCCGCCGCCGGTCACCCCGATCTCCACACGGCCCGAGACGGCGATGCCCAGTTCCGGCGCTGCCGGCCGCTCGGGCGCACCGTCCACGCCGCAGGCGGCGAGCGCGAGAAGGCCGGCAAGGCAGAGCGCGCGCGTCATCGTCCGCTCACCGAAACGCCGATGTTGCCGACGGCGACCCCGGCGCTCGGCTGCACCGCCACGCCGTTCGGCGTCAGCCGCACATCGGCGTTCATGTAGGGGTCGCTGCAGGAGGCAAGCGACAGTGCCGCGGCCAGTGCAAGGGCTCTCATCCCAGGATCTCCTTCCAGCGGGCGACCTGCGCGCGGACCTGTTCCGGCGCCGTACCGCCATAGCTCTGCCGGCTCGCGACCGAATCGCGGACGCCGAGTATGTCATGGACCGCCGCGGTGATGCCGGAATGGACCTGCCGCATCTCCACCAGCGTGAGGCCGGCGAGGTCGCAGCCCTTCGCCTCGGCCGCCTTCACCAGCGCGCCGGTGACATGGTGCGCCTCGCGGAACGGCATGCCGAGTTCCCTGACCAGCCAGTCGGCAAGGTCGGTCGCCGTCGAAAAGCCCGCGGCCGCGGCCCGCTCCAGGGTGTCGCGGTTCGCGGTGAGGTCGGACACCATGCCGGTCATCGCGGCCAGCCCCAGCATCAGCGTGTCGGCCGCGTCGAAGACCTGCTCCTTGTCCTCCTGCATGTCCTTGGAATAGGCGAGCGGCAGGCCCTTCATCACGGTGAAGAGCGCGACCGTCGCACCGAGGATCCGGCCGAGCTTGGCGCGCAGAAGCTCGGCCGCGTCGGGGTTCTTCTTCTGCGGCATGATCGACGAGCCGGT
>CAZYBG010000067.1:0-18199 GCA_964645155.1 uncultured Rhodobacterales bacterium
TGCCGCCGCGGGCCGGAAGCGCGGGCCGGAAGCGCGGGCCGGAAGCGCGGGCCGGAAGCGCGGGCCGGGCCGGCAACCCGCCGGCGCCTGCGCCGCGATGCCTGACCCGCCGGCTCCGGCCTAGGACGCCGCCGCGAGCGAGAGCAATCCTCCGGGGTGTCGCGCGACGCGCCCCTCGAGCTCGAGCGAGAGAAGCTCCGCCGCCACGGCCTGGGCGGAGAGGCCGAGATCGCGGATCAGCTGGTCCTCGCTCACGGGCGATGGCCCGAGAAGCGCGATGATCGCGGGCGCGGCGCCGCCGGCCATCGCCGCCTTGCCCGAAGCGGCCCCGCGGTGGCCGGCAGGTGGCTCTGCAGCGGCCGCATGAACGCCCTCGGCCGTGTCCATCGCGGCAGGCGGCGCCCCGGGATGTTCCGCGAGCACCTGGCCCTGGCCCAGCGCCGCGAGTACATCCCCCGACCCGCGCACCAGCGTTGCGCCGTCGCGGATCAGGATGTTGCAGCCCGCGGCCCGCGCGTCGAACGGATGCCCCGGCACGGCCATGACCTCCCGGCCCTGGTCGAGCGCGATGCGCGCGGTGATGAGGCTGCCCGACTTCGCCGCGGCCTCCACCACCACCACGGCATGCGCGAGGCCGGAGACGATGCGGTTGCGGCGGGGGAAGTGGCGCGCCTGCGGCTCGAGGCCCATCGGCTGCTCCGAGAGGCGCAGGCCTTCGGCCGCGATCCGTGCGGCGAGCGCGGCGTTCTCGGGCGGGTAGACGATGTCGACCCCGCCGGCCAGCACCGCGACCGTCCCTGTCGGCAGCGCCGCCTCGTGCGCGACGGCGTCGATGCCGCGGGCGAGGCCCGACACCACGACCTGCCCGGCCTCGCCCAGGCCGCGGGCGAGCGCCTTCGTCATCCGCAGCCCGAGGCTCGAGGCGTTGCGGGCGCCGACGAGCGCGGTGGCCGGGCGGCCGAGCAGCGCCAGGTCGCCGATCGCCCAGAGGAGCGGCGGCGGATCGGCGATCGACGCGAGCGTCGCGGGGTAGCCGGCCGACCCGAAGGCGACGAGCCGCGCACCGGCGCGGCGCGCGGCCGCCATCTCGGCCTCGGCGACGCCGGTGGGGCAGGGCGCGTAGTCCTCGGCCCCGGAGGCGCGGGCGATCCCGGGAAGCGCCTCGAGCGCGGCGGCGGCCGAGCCATGTTCGGCCATCAGCCGGAAGAAGGTCGCAATGCCGACGCGGGGGGAACGGACCAGACGGAGCCAGCGGAGAGCATCTTCTTCCGTGGTGGGTGGTGCGAGGGGGGGTGGGGAAAAAGACATCCTTGGTCCCGCCGGCTCCGTCCGATCACGAGCGAATCTCTAGCACCGCTTTCCTTAACGCGCGGTAAACGGCCGCCCGATCAGTTCTCCGGCCGCAGCCGGTAGACGGTGACTATGCCGCCCGGCCCGGTCGCGGTCCGTTCCAGGAAGGCCGGCACCGTGCCGCGGGCGAGGCGGTATGCGAAGCCGTCGCGGCCCCGGTCCTGGTATTCACCGTCGCGCGCGCAGGTCACGACATGGGCCACGCCCAGCTCGCGCAGCCGGCGCTCGGCCCCGGCATCGTCGGCCAGCGCGATCCGCAGCTGCTCGGTCATCCCCAGCGTGTTGCGGTGATAGGGCGCCGACAGCACGCGGTGCGGCCCGGCGAGCAGGATGTGGGCGCCGAGGTTCGAGCTTGCCGAGACGAGGCCAGGAGGCAGGTCCGCCAGCACGGCCAGCTCCTCGGGCCGGTAGCAGCTCCACAGGTCGGTCATGCTGAGCGGCCGCGCCGTCTCGCCGGCGGCCGCGATCCCGGTCTCGGCGGGGGGCCCGGGGGCCGGGCGGACCAGCGCCCAGATCGTCGGCGTCGCCACGAAGACGAAGGCGATGGCGCCGAGCGCCCGCGGCAGGCTGTCGCGCGCCCGGGCGGAGAGATAGAGCCGCACCCCGAGAATCGCGACCGGCAGCGCCGAAAGCGGCGGCAGCACGGTGCCCGCGCGCTGCTGCCAGAAGGCGAGCGCCACCGAAAGCAGGATCGCGCCGCCGAGCATCGCCCAGAGCCACCGCTCGGCCGGTTCGCGCACGAACATCACCGCCGAGGCCGCCGTGGCGAGCAGCGCGGCGCCGAGGATCGGCAGCTCGGTATGGGGCGAATCGCGCAGCAGCGCTGCCCAGCTTCCGGCCTCGGATACCCGGTCGAGCCAGTGCTCGCGCAGGAAGGGGTCGATGCCGGCCAGCGGATCGGCGAGGCAGGCGGGCACCACGGCCAGCGCCATCGCCGCTGCGGCCGCCCCCGCGACCGCGAGGATCGCGAGGCGCGCGCCGGCCGAGGCCGCCGGGCCGAACGCCGGGCCGAACGCCGCGCCGAGGCCCAGCAGCCCGGCGCCGGCAAGGGCGGGAAGCGCGAGGTCGAGCCCGAGCGCGTCGCAGAACCCGCCGCGCCATGCCGAGGCCGGTGCCGTGAGCACGAAAAGCGCCGCCAGCACCGCCGAGAACCCCGCGGTGAGCCCGATGATCTGCCGGCGGCTCGCCGGACCGTCCACAACCCATCCGAGGCCGGCGCAGAGCGCCAGCGCGGCGATCACCGGCACGAACTCGACGCCCACCGCCAGGCTCGTCGCCATCGCGGCGCCGACGCCGACCGCCGCCCGCGGCCGGCGCGTGGCGACCGCGGCGAGGGCGATGGCCACGACGAGGATCGCCACCTGCAGGTTGTGGTGGTCGACCATGCCGGGGATGAACCGGCCCGACTGCGAGAGCTGCAGCGCCATCAGGAGCGGCGCGACCCACAGCCCCGGCGTGCCGGCGAGCGTCCGGCCGGCGGCCGCCGTGGCCGCAAGCGGCGGGCCGAGAAGGATGAGGGGCCAGGCATAGATCGCCGCCGTCTCGGCCGCCGCTGGCCCGAGGAGCGGCGTCAGCGCCAGGATCAGCCCGGCGATCGGCGCATCGACGAGGCGCGACCAGTGCATCTCGATCCCGGCGGGGCCGAGGCGATACTGCGTGAGGTCGAACCAGCCCTGGCCGCCAAGAAGGTCGCGGACCTGCACCAGGCGCATCGCGTCGTCGGTGCCGAAGATCAGCGAGCCGGGGCCGACGATCTGGTGGAAGAGGACGCCCGGCAGGGCACCGAGGACCCAGGCGAGGGCCAGCGCGGCGGTGAACATCGCGCCGCCGGCACCCTGCCGCGCCTGCATCCCGGCGGTCTCCGCACGATCCTGCGCCATCCCTTGCGCCTCTGCCCCGACCGCCCCCACGCGCCGATCTGGTAGAGCAAGTGCGCGGTGCCGGAAACCCCCCTGCGCGGCGGCCGCGCAGAACGCTCAGCCGCCGGCGCGCACGAGGTAGACCCGGACCGCTGCGCCCTCCGCAGCGGCGACCGGCTCGAGGAACCCGGGCACGCCGCCCGCGACGAGGCGAAAGCCGAAGCCCAGGTCGCCCCTGCCCTCGGCGGCGTATTCCGGATCGCCGTCGCAGGCGATGACATAGTCGACGCCCTGCGCCCGAAGCTCTTCGGCCGCCGCCGCATCGGTGCCGTAGCCGATGCGCAGCTCGGCCAGCATCCCGGCCTGGTTGCGGTGGTAGGGCGCCGAAAGCGCGCGGTGCGGCGTATGGAGAAGGACGAAGGCGCCGAGGTTGGAACTGCCCGAGACGAGGCCCGGCGGCAGCGCCGCGAGCGTGGCGAAGGCCTCGGCGGTCAGGCAGTCTTCGGGCTGCGTGCCGAGAGCAGCGGAGCCTTCCGTAGCAGTGGCGGCCGCCGTGGGTCCCCCCGTGTCGCCCCCGGCCGGTGCCCCGGGCGCGGCGGTTCCCGACGGTGCCAGCCGGGTTGCCGCCAGCGCCCAGACCTGCGGTGTCGACAGGGCGAAGAGCGCGAGCGCCGCGAGGCGCAGCCCGGCCCGCGCCCCGGCGACCCCGCGCCCGTAGAGCCGGCCGATCAGCGCGCCGAGCGGCAGCGCGGCGAGCGGGCCTATGAAGATCGCGGCACGGTTCTGCCAGAGCGTCATCGGCAACGAGACGAGAAGCATCAGGCCGACGAGAACCCATGCCTCGCGCCCCCGCCCGGCGAGGACGAGCGCGATGGTCGCGGCCATGCCGAGCAGCCAGACCACGATCAGCGGAACGAGGTAGGGCGCTGTCGTCGCTACGCTCTCGAACAGCGGCCGCGCCTCGGCCACGCGGTCGAACCAGAGCGCCCGGAGCCGGGGGTCGAGCGCGTCGAGCGGGCTGGCGAGGCAGGCGGGCGCCCAGATCAGCGTGACCGCGCCGACGAGGACGGCGACCGCCGCCAGAGCCGCGAGGCGCAGGAGGGCGGGCCGGTCCGAGAGGGCGAGGGCCGCAAGCGCGAGGCCCGCCGCCGCGGTGAGGAGCGGCACCGCCTGGTCGGCCGAGAACGCGTCGCAAAAGCCGCCGCGCCAGGCCTCGGCCGGGGCGGTGGCGGCAAAGAGCGCCGCGGCGCCCAGCCCGAGGGCCGCCGCGAAGGCGACTGTGGCGGGCCGCGCCGCCGCGCCCCGCAAGGCCCAGTGAAGCGCCATGAACGCCCCGAGCGCGGCCAGATGCGGCAGCGTCTCGATCCCGACGGCGAGGCTTGTCGCGACCGCCAGACCCGCGCCGGCGGCCGGGCCGGGCCCGCGGTCGGGGCGGGCAAGCCCGACCATGGCGAGGCCGGCCGCAAGGACGAGAAGCGCGACCTGCACGTTGTGATGATCGAGCGCCGTCGGCGCGAAGGCGCGGGTGTGGACCAGCATCTGCGCCATCAGGACGCCGCCCAGGACCGCCGTCACCCGGCCCTCGAGCCGATGCAGCGCCACGACCGCCGCCGCCAGCGGCACCAGCGCGAGGAGCAGCGGCCAGGCGACGATCACCGCGCCCTCGGCGGCCGCGGGCCCGAGCCATGGGCCGAGCAGCGCCGCGGAGACGAGCATCAGACCGGCGATCGGCGCATCGACCACGCGCGACCAGTGCATCGCCGTGCCCCCGCCGGGGCCAAGCCGGTACTGCATGTTGTCGAACCAGCCCTGCCCGGCCAGAAGGTCGCGCACCTGCACGAGGCGCATCGCGTCGTCCTGGTCGAGCGCGCCGGCCGCCGCACCGTAGAGCGCGAGGGCAGCGAGGCTCGGGAACAGGAACACCGCCCAGACCCCGAGCACCACGGCCAGGGTCCAGCCGGCCCGGCCGCCGCCGGATACGGCCGCGCCGGCGTCAGCCATCGCGCCGGCCCTCCGCCCGGGTCAGCACGGCCGGCACGTCAGGCGGCCGACCCGCCGACGGTCAGGCCGCCGATCAGCAGGGTCGGCTGGCCGACACCCACCGGCACCCACTGCCCGGCCTTGCCGCAATTGCCGATGCCGGGGTCGAGCGCCATGTCGTCGCCGATCGCGCGGATCTTCTGCAGCGCCGTCGCACCGTCGCCGATCAGGGTCGCGCCCTTCACCGCCGCGCCGACCTTGCCGTTCCGGACCCGGTAGGCCTCGGTGCAGGAGAACACGAACTTGCCGTTCGTGATGTCGACCTGGCCGCCGCCGAAGCCGACGGCATAGATCCCGTCCTTCAGGCTCGCCACGATCCCGGCGGGGTCGTCGCTTCCGGCCAGCATGTAGGTGTTGGTCATCCGCGGCATCGGGATATGTGCATAGCTCTCGCGCCGGCCGTTTCCGGTGGGCGCCACGCCCATCAGGCGGGCGTTCTGGCGGTCCTGCATGTAGCCGGTCAGGATGCCGTCCTCGATCAGCACGTTGCGCCCCGAGGGCGTGCCTTCGTCGTCGACGCTGAGCGAGCCGCGGCGGTCGGGGATCGTCCCGTCGTCGAGGACCGTGACGCCGGGCGCGGCGATGCGCTGGCCCAGCAGGCCGGCGAAGGCCGAGGTCCGCTTGCGGTTGAAGTCGCCCTCGAGCCCGTGGCCGATCGCCTCGTGCAGCAGGATGCCGGGCCAGCCGGGGCCGAGCACCACATCCATCACGCCGGCCGGCGCCGCCTCGGCGCCGAGGTTGACCAGCGCGATGCGGAGCGCCTCGCGCGCCATCGGCTGCCAGCGTGCAGGCGCGAGCAGGAGGTCGAGCCCGTGCCGGCCGCCGCCGCCGGTGCCGCCCTGCTCGCGCCGGCCGTTCTCCTCGACGATGACGCTGACATTGAGCCGCGCCATCGGCCGCACGTCGCGCACCGTCAGCCCCTCGGGGCGCAGGATCTCCACCTCCTGGTGCGAGGCCGCCAGCGTGGCCGAGACCTGCACCACGCGGGGGTCGAGCGCGCGGGCGAAGGCGTCGATCTCGCGCAGGAGGTCGAGCTTCGCGGCGAACGGCGCCGCCGCGATCGGGTCGGCATCGCCGTAGAGCCGGCGGTTGGTGGCCGCCGGCGGCAGCGCCAGCGTGCCGCCGCCGTCGCCGACGGCAAGCCGTGCCGTCTCGGCGGCGCGGATCAGCGCGCGTTCGGAGATTTCGGTCGAATGCGCGTAGCCCGCCGTCTCGCCCTTCACGGCGCGAAGGCCGAAACCCTCGGCGGCGTCGTAGCTCGCCGTCTTGACGCGGCCGTCGTCGAAGACCAGCACCTCCGAGCGGCGGCGTTCGAGGAACAGCTCGCCGTCATCGGCCCCGTCGGTCGCCGCCCGCAGGGTGGCGAGGCTGCGGGGTCGGTCGAGCAGCGTCTCGAACGGACGGAAATGCGGATCGGGCATCGGCTGGCTCCGGATCGGTCGGTGGCGGGCGCCGGGAAGCGTCCGTATGACGCAACGGTTTCGCTTGTCGCGGCTTGTGCAATATGGTTTTCACCGGAGCGCGATACAACGGAATTCCGCCCGGCCGTATCGTGCACCGCGATGGCGCCGCCCGCGCGGCGCCGATCCGGCGGGGAAGCGACAAGAGGGAACCGAGATGCGACTTCTGACGAGCATTTCCGTCGCCGTTGCGGGCACGCTGTCGGCCGCCGCGGCCGCCGCGCAGACGCTGCCCGAAGGCCTGCCGGTGATCGGCAGCCCGCAGCCCGGCGGCACCGGGTTCCAGCCGGCCGCGACCGAGCTTGCGCGTGACCTGCATTGGCTCGACGGGTTCCTCCTCGTCATCATCGCCGGCATCTGCCTCTTCGTCCTCGCGCTCCTCGCGATCGTCATCGTGCGCCACAACCGGCGCGCCAACCCGACGCCGGCGCGGTTCACCCACAACACGCCGATCGAGCTTGCCTGGACCGGCATTCCGATCGTCATCCTGCTGGCCATCATGGCGTTCTCGCTGCCGGTCCTCTTCAAGCAGCAGATCATGCCCGAGGCCGACGTCGTCATCAAAGCGACCGGCCACCAGTGGTACTGGAGCTACGAGTATCCCGACGAGGAGATCGGCTTCGCGAGCTACATGCTCCAGCCCGAGGAGCTCGAGGGCGCCGGCTATGCCGAGGATCTGTTCCTGCTCGCCACCGATACGGCTGTGGTGGTGCCGACCGGGCAGGACATCCTGGTTCAGGTCACCGCGGCCGACGTGATCCATTCCTGGACGATCCCGGCCTTCGGCGTGAAGCAGGACGGCATCCCCGGGCGCCTCGCCGAGCTGTGGTTCAACGTGGACGAGGGGATGGAAGGCATCTATTTCGGCCAGTGCTCGGAACTCTGCGGCAAGGACCACTCTTATATGCCGATCACGGTGATGGCCGTGAGCCAGGCCGACTACGAGACATGGCTTTCCGGCGCGCGCGAGGCCTATGCGCTGAACCGCCCCGCCGGGGCGCCCGCGCCCGTCGACGTGGCCTCGGCCGACTGACACAGAGCCTAGGGCCGCGCCCCCCGGGGGGGCCGGGCCGCAACGGGAACCGCCATGACCGACCTGACCGCGCTCGACCGCCCGCAGGAGGCCCGCTTCGGCGACTACGTGCAGCTGCTGAAGCCACGCGTCATGTCGCTTGTGGTGTTCACCGCGCTGGTCGGAATGCTGGTCGCGCCGGTCGCCGTGCATCCGTTCCTCGGTTTCGCCGCGATCCTGTTCATCGCGCTCGGTGCCGGTGCGTCGGGTGCGCTCAACATGTGGTACGACGCCGATATCGACGCCGTGATGCGGCGCACCGCGCGGCGGCCCGTCCCCGCGGGCCGGGTCGCGCCCGACGAGGCGCTGGCGCTCGGCGTGGCGCTGTCGGGCATCGCGGTCGTCATGCTCGGCCTTGCCGCCAACTGGCTGGCGGCGGGGCTTCTTGCCTTCACCATCCTGTTCTACGCGCTGGTCTACACCGTGTGGCTGAAGCGGGCGACGCCGCAGAACATCGTGATCGGCGGGGCGGCCGGGGCGTTCCCGCCCGTGATCGGCTGGGCCGCCGCGACCGGCGGCACCAGCCTCGAGGCCTGGCTGATGTTCGCGCTGATCTTCCTCTGGACGCCGCCGCATTTCTGGGCGCTCGCGCTCTTCATGAAGGAAGACTACCACCGCGCCGGCGTGCCGATGCTGACGGTGACGCATGGCCGCAAGGCGACGCGCGCGCACATCCTCGGCTACACCATCGTGCTGGCCGCCTTCGCGCTCGCCGCCGGCTTCACGACGCTGGGCGGGCCGGTCTACCTGACCGCGGCGGTGATCCTGAACGCGGCCTTCCTGACCGGTGCGCTCCGCATCTGGCGGCGCGACGAGGCCCGGGCCGAGGCCGATGGCTATGCGGTCGAGAAGCGGTTCTTCCGGTTCTCGCTCATCTATCTCTTTCTCCATTTCGGCGCGCTGCTCGGCGATGCGGTGCTTGTGCGCGCGGGGCTTTCCTGATGGCCTTCCAGAAGACACACGAGCTGCACCAGCGCCGCCTCGGACGCAACGTCGGTGTCCTGCTCACGCTCGTCGCCTTCGCGGCGCTGATCTTCGGCATCACCATCGCCAAGGTCGCCGGCGGCTCGCTGATGGAGGGCTATGACCACCAGCCCCGCGCCAGCCAGCTTCCGCCGGCGGAGCCCGCCAGATGATCGGCTGGTACCGCCGCCTCGGCGACAGGCAGAAGACGCTTGCGCAGACCGTCGCGGTCGTCGCGGTCATGGGCTCGCTCGGCTTCGCCTCGGTGCCGCTCTATGACTGGTTCTGCCGGGTGACCGGCTATGGCGGGACGACCGCCGTGGCGAGCGGGCAGGGGGTCGAGGTGCTCGACCGCACCGTCTCGGTACGCTTCGACGCCTCGCTCGAGGCCGGGATGCCCTGGCACTTCCGCCCGATGCAGCGCGAGATGGAGGTGCGGATCGGCGAGGTCGGGCTGGCCTTCTACGAAGCCTACAACCCGACCGACCGCACCGTCGCGGGCTCGGCGAGCTACAATGTCGCGCCGTTCTCGGCCGGCGGCTACTTCACCAAGATCGACTGCTTCTGCTTCGAAAGCCAGGTCCTCACCCCCGGCGAGCGCATCGAGATGCCGGTGACCTTCTATGTCGATCCCGCGATCGTCGACGATGCCGACGGGAAGTTCGTGAACCAGATCACGCTTTCCTATACCTTCCACACCATCGACCTGCCTGCGGACGCGGTTGCGGCCGCGGACGGGGCCGCGACAACGAACTGACGCGCCGGACGGAGATCCTTCATGGCCAACGTTAAGGAACACGACTACCACATCCTGCACCCCTCGATCTGGCCGTTCATCGGCGCGGTCGGCGGGTTCACGATGCTTTTCGGCGCGGTCATCTGGATGCACGGCTCCGGGCCGTGGCTGTTTCTGATCGGCCTCGCCGCGGTGCTTTACGTGATGTTCGCCTGGTGGTCGGACGTCGTGGCCGAAAGCCGGCAGGGCGACCATACCCCGGTCGTCCGGCTCGGGCTGCGCTACGGCTTCATCCTCTTCATCATGTCCGAGGTGATGTTCTTCTCGGCCTGGTTCTGGAGCTTCTTCAAGCACGCGCTCTACCCGATGAACACCTATGTCGGGTCGGAATACGTGCCGCCGGAATTCTACCATGTCGATCCGCTGCACATCCCGCTCATCAACACGCTGATCCTGCTGCTGTCGGGCTGCGCGGTGACCTGGGCGCACCATGTCCTCGTCCATGACGGCGACCGGCGCGAGATCGCCTGGGGCCTCGGCATCGGCATCCTGCTCGGGGTCGCCTTCACCGGCCTGCAGGCCTACGAGTACTGGTATCTGATCGGCGCGCAGGACTGGACTTTCGGTGGCGACAAGTTTTTTTCTAACTTCTTCATGGCGACGGGCTTTCACGGCGCGCATGTCCTTATCGGGACGATCTTCCTCATCGTCTGCTGGTTCCGGGTGCGGTCCGGCCATTTCACCGCCGACAAGCATATCGGGTTCGAGGCGGCGGCGTGGTACTGGCACTTCGTCGATGTCGTGTGGCTTTTCCTGTTCGCGGCCGTCTACATGTGGGGCATCGGCCTGCACTGAGGCAGGCCGGTCCGGAACCCGACCGGCGGGGCGCGCGCCTTTGGCACAGCGCCCCGCCTTGCCCCTCTCCTCGACGGACCTCCCGCCATGCGCCGCCTGATCTTCCCGCTGATCCTGGGGCTTGGCGGCGCGGCCATCCTGATCGCGCTCGGCGTCTGGCAGCTGCAGCGCCTCGACTGGAAGCAGGGGCTGCTCGCCGCGCGCGCGGAGCGGCTCGCCGCGGCGCCCGTCGACCTGCCGGCCGAGCCGGACGCGGCCCGGCACGACGTGCTGGGCGTCGCGGTCGAGGGCACCTATCTGCCGGGCGATCTCATGGTCCTGGTCAGCGGCACCGCGCTGGGGACCGGCTACCGCGTCATCGCCCCGTTCCAGATGCAGGACGGCCGGCGCATCCTCGTCGACCGCGGGTTCATCACCGAGGACGAGCGCGGCATCCCGCGCCCCGGCGGCGCGGCGCGCCTGGTCGGAAACCTGCACTGGCCCGACGAGGCCGACCGGTTCACGCCGCCGCCGGATGCCGAAACCGGCCTCTGGTTTGCCCGCGACGTGCCCGCGATGGCCGTCGCGCTAGGCACCGCTCCGGTCCTTGTCGTCGTGCGCGAGACATCCGAAGCCGATACCCCGGTGACGCCGCTGCCGCTCGATAGCGCGGCAATCCGCAACAACCACCTGCAATACGCGATCACCTGGTTCGCGCTCGCCCTGGTCTGGCTGGGGATGACAGCGCTGCTGATCCGGCGTATCAGGCCCGCCGGCAACTGAGGGCGGCGACATGCGCTACGTCTCGACGCGGGGGAAGGCCCCGGTTCTGGGCTTCGCCGAGGCGATGCTGGCCGGGCTGGCACGCGACGGCGGCCTCTACGTGCCCGAGACGGTTCCCGCGCTGGCCCGCGACGACATCGCAGCGCTGGCCGGCCTGCCCTACGAGGAGGTGGCGTTTCGCATCGTGCGCCCGTTCCTCGGCGCGGCGTTCGGGGCCGCCGACCTCGAGGGCTGCATCGCGCGCGCCTATGCGGGCTTCGGCCATCCGGCACGGGCGCCGCTCGTCCAGGTCGCGCCGAACCACTTCCTGCTGGAACTGTTCCATGGGCCGACGCTCGCCTTCAAGGACTTCGCGATGCAGCTGATCGGCCAGCTGTTCCAGCTGGCGCTGCGCCGGTCCGGCCAGCGGATCACCATCGTCGGCGCCACCTCGGGCGATACCGGGTCCGCCGCGATCGAGGCGTTCCGCGGGCTGCCGAACGTCGATGTCTTCATCCTTTACCCGCATGGCCGGGTGTCCGAGGTCCAGCGCCGGCAGATGACCACGCCGGACGAGGCGAACGTGCACGCGCTTGCGCTGCACGGCGACTTCGACGATTGCCAGGCGCGCCTGAAGGACATGTTCAACGACTTCGCCTTCCGCGACGAGGTCGGCCTGACGGCCGTCAACTCGATCAACTGGGCGCGGGTGCTGGCGCAGGTCGTCTACTACTTCGCCGCCGCCGTCGCGCTCGGCGCGCCGCACCGCGCCATCGGCTTCACCGTGCCGACAGGCAATTTCGGCGACATCTTCGCCGGCGACATCGCCCGCCGCATGGGGCTGCCGGTCGCGCGCCTGGTCGTGGCGACGAACCAGAACGACATCCTCGACCGCTGCCTGCGGACGGGCGAATACCGCGTGACCGGTGTCGCCCCCTCGATCAGCCCGTCGATGGACATCCAGGTGTCCTCGAACTTCGAGCGTGCGCTCTTCGACGCCTACGGGCGCGACGGCGGGGCGGTGGTGCAGCTGATGGCCGAGCTGAAGGAGCAGGGCGGGTTCCGGGTCAGCCAGGGCGCGCTCCACCGGCTGGGCGAGGCCTTCGCCTCGGGCCGCGCCTCCGAGGCCGAGACGGCGGCGGTGATCGCGCGGCTGCACGCGACCACTGGCATGCTCGTCTGCCCGCACACCGCCGTCGGCGTGAAGGTCGCCGAGGAGAACGCCGGCGCCGCGCCGATGGTCACGCTCGCCACCGCGCATCCGGCGAAGTTCCCCGATGCGGTCGCGGCGGCCACCGGGCTCCGCCCCCCTCTTCCAAAGCGCATGGCCGACCTATATGAGCGGACCGAGCGGGTGGCCGAAGTGTCAAACGACCTCGCCGCCATCGAAGCCCTGATCCGGGAACGGCGTACCCGATAGTCGAGACATCTTGAGCGTCCACCTGCACACCCTGCCGAACGGTTTCCGCATCGTCACCGAGACGATGCCCGGCCTCGATTCCGCGGCCATCGGCCTGTGGGTCCAGGCCGGCGGCCGTCACGAGGCGCCGCATGAGAACGGCATCGCGCATTTCCTCGAGCACATGGCCTTCAAGGGCACTGAGCGGCGCAGCGCGCTGAGGATCGCCGAGGAGATCGAGGATGTCGGCGGCTACATCAACGCCTATACCAGCCGCGAGACCACGGCCTACTACGCCCGTGTGCTGAAGGGCGACGTGGCGCTGGCGCTCGACGTCGTGGCCGACATCGTGCTGAACCCGGTCTTCGACCCCGCCGAGATCGAGGTCGAGCGCGGGGTGATCCTGCAGGAGATCGGCCAGGCGCTCGACACGCCCGACGACATCATCTTCGACTGGCTGCAGGAGGCCGCCTATCCCGGGCAGGCGATGGGCCGGACGATCCTCGGCCCGGAGGAGCGGGTGGCCGCCTTCCGGCAGGGCGACTTCCGCCGGTTCGTCGGCGCCCATTACGGGCCCGAGCGGCTGATCCTGTCCGCCGCCGGCGCGGTCGACCCCGAGGCGGTGCTCCGGCAGGCCGAGGCGCTCTTCGGCCATCTCGCCCCGCGCGGCGCCGAGGCGCCCGAGCCGGCGGCCTTCCGGGCCGGCGAGCGGCGCGAGCTCAAGCGGCTCGAGCAGGTGCATCTCGCCATGGGCTTCGAGGGCCCGGGCTACCGCGACGATGCGTTCTACGCCGCGCAGGTCTACGCGCAGGCGCTCGGCGGCGGCATGTCCTCGCGCCTGTTCCAGGAGGTGCGGGAGAAGCGCGGGCTCTGCTACTCGATCTTCGCCCAGGCCGGGGCGCATGCCGATACCGGCATGATCACCGTCTATGCCGGCACCTCGGCCGAGGATATCCGCGGGCTGGCGGAACTGACCATCGACGAGATGCGCCGCATCACCGGCGACATCACCGAGGCCGAGGTCGCGCGGGCGCGCGCGCAGATGAAGGCCGGGCTGCTGATGGGCCTGGAAAGCCCCAGCGCACGGGCCGAACGGCTCGCCCGGCTGGTCGCGATCTGGGGCCGGGTGCCCGGCGTGGCCGAGACCGTCGCGCGGATCGAGGCGGTGACGCGCGCCGATGTTGTCGGCTTTGCCGCCGGTCTGGCCGGCGCGGGCCGGGTCGCGCTCGCGCTCTACGGCCCGGCCGGGGGGGCGCCCGATCTGGATGCGCTGACCGGGCGGCTTGCCGCCTGATGCTGCTTGCCCGCCGCAAGGTCCAGATCGCGACCGAGCGGATGCTCCTGCGTCTGCCGCAGCACGCCGACTTCCGCGCCTGGACGACGCTGCGCCGCGAGAGCGCCGACTTCCTCGTGCCGTGGGAGCCGTCCTGGGCCGAGGACCACCTGAGCCGCCGCAGCTTCACCAACCGCGTCTACTGGTCGGCGCGCGCCGCCGGGCAGGGCTCGGCCCTGCCGCTGTTCCTGATCCGCCGCGGCGACGACATGCTTCTGGGGGCGATCACGCTCGACAACATCCGCCGCGGCCCGGCCCAGGCCGGCACGCTCGGCTACTGGATCGGCGCCGCCCATGCCCGCCAGGGCTACATGCGCGAGGCGATCCGCGCCCTGGTGCACTATGCGTTCAGCGAGCTTGACCTGAGCCGGATCGAGGCCGCCTGCCTGCCCGAGAACGCCGCCTCGCGCGGGGTGCTGGAGGGGGCGGGGTTCAAGTACGAGGGCGTGGCGCAGAGCTACCTGCAGATCCATGGCCGCTGGCGCAACCACGTGCTCTATGCCAACCTACGCGGCGACCGGAGGGGCAAGACCGACGCGGGATAGCGGCGGGCGGGCCAAGCGCGGGGCCGCCTCCGCCGGACCTGCCCCGCCTCCGGCAGGGCGCGCGTCCAGGCCGCCGGTCACGCCTTGCGGATCGCCCGGACCGCCGCGACGCGGGCCTTGAACGCCGTGGGCGCCCCGAGCGCCCCCTGCCGGGCGAGGCGCCGGAGTGCGAAATGGATATGCGCCATCTCCTGGTAGTAGCGCACGAAGGCGAAGTTGGTGCCGGCGCCGGCGACCGCGCCGATCGCCGGGACCGACATGGCGGCAAGGCGGGGCCCGAGAACGGCGAGGAAGCGCGGCGCGATCTGGGCGATCAGCCGGTTCAGCGCCGGGCCGGTCAGCGTGAGGCGGGCGCCGAGGAAGGCGAAGTCGGTGCCGTCGTCCTCGGCCAGCGGGCCGCCGGAGCCGAGCACCGTGAGGCAGGCGAGGCGCGTCTCCTCGTGGTCGAGATCCTCGCCGTAGTCGCGCCCGATCTCCTGGATGGTGCGCAGCAGCATCGTGGTGGTGACCGGCAGTTCGGCGATGGCCGTCGGCAACCCGCCCACGCCGCCGGCGGCGCCGAAGGCGATCGCGGCCGTCCGGTGCACGCGCTCGCCCATCATGCGCCGGGTCTGCGAGGTGCGCGCCGCGCTGTAGGCGGTGCGAAGCGCGAGCCGCACCGCCTCGTCAAGCCGCAAGCGGGCGGCCGCGGGCAGCCGCCCCAGCGCCCCTTCGGCCTGGCCGCCGACGAAGGTCACCAGCTGGATCAGCCCGCCATGCGCCCTGAGATAGCGCTGCGCGAGCCGCTCGACCTCGGCCGCCGGATCGAGCGCCGGCACGGGCAGCGCGGTCGGTCTGACGATCTCGCCGTCGATCGGTTCCGGCATGGTGTCTCCTCGCGGTCTGCCCGGAAGATATGGGTGCGGCCGGGGCGGCCCTCAAGCCGCCTTCTCCACCCGGCCGCCGACGCCTGACCACGCGCCGGGCATCAGCTCGAGCCCGAGCACGCGGTCGGGGTTGGTGGGCGGCGGCATCTCGACCGCGGACAGCTTCGAGAACCCGAACCGGCCGTAATAGGGCGCATCGCCCACCAGCATCGCCCGCTCCCACCCCAGCGCGCGGGCAAGGATCAGGCTTTCGCGGATCAGCAGCCCGGCGATCCCCTCGCCCTGCCGCGTCGGATGCACCGCGACCGGGCCGAGCAGCAGCGCCGGCCGCCCGCCCACGGCGACGGGCCAGTAGCGGATCGCCCCGGCGAGGATGCCCGCCTCGTCGCGGGCGACGAGGCAGAGGTCGGCCACCCTCGGCACGCCGTCGCGCAGCCGGTAGGAGGACAGCGCCTCGCGCCCCGGCGCGAAGCAGAGGTCGTAGAGCGCCTCGACCTCCCACCAGTCGGCGTCGGTTTCCTCTTCGAGCCGGATCACGGGCCTTGCCACCTCGGCCTGGCGAAGTTCGCGCTGGATTGCCGCCTAGCACGGGGCTAGGTCAGGTTCAAACGGCTGGAGGGACGGATGTTCTATCGCCCGGAAGACGGACACGGGTTGCCGCACAACCCGTTCACCGCGATCGTGGCGCCGCGGCCGATCGGCTGGATCTCGACGCGTGCCGCCGACGGGTCCGACAACCTCGCGCCGTATTCGTTCTTCAACGCCGTCGCCTACCAGCCGCCGCAGGTGATGTTCGCCTCGACCGGGACCAAGCCCGACCGCGACGGTACCAAGGACAGCGTGGCCAACGTGCGCGAGACCGGCGTGTTCTGCGTGAACATCGTCGAACATGCGATGCGCGAGGCGATGAACGACACTTCGGGTCCGTGGCCCGCGGCGACCGACGAGTTCACCCGGGCCGGAGTCGCCCGCGAGGCGTGCGAGACGATCGCCTGCGCCAGGGTCGCGGGCGCCCCGGCCGCGCTCGAGTGCCGCCTGGTGCGGATCGTGACGCTGGAGGGCGAGGCGAACCATGTCGTCATCGGGCAGGTCACGGGCGTCCACCTGCGCGACGACTGCCTGGTCGGCGGGCGCCTCGACGTGACGCGGTACCGGCCTCTGGCGCGGCTCGGCTATCACGACTACACCGCGGTGAGCGAGGTGATCGAGATGACGAGGCCGACGGGATGAAGGCTTTGCGCCGCCTGCGCCGCGCGATCGGGGGCGGTGACCGGAGTATGCCGGAGGCCGAGCCCGGTTTCCGGCGCGCCGAAGGCATGGGGTACATCGAGTTCCTGCGCGGCCTCCACGAGAACGTGCTGGTCACCAGCTATCTGGAGGTCGGCTGCCGCAGCGGCGCGAGCTTCACGCCGTCGCGCAGCCTGACGATCGGCGTCGATCCCAGCTTTTCGCTGCGCCCGCAGGTGATGGGCGCCAAGCCGATGCTGCACCTCTTCCAGATGACGAGCGACGCGTTCTTCGCGACCGGCTTCCTCGAGCGCAACGGCATCCGGCTGGGGTTCAGCTTTCTCGACGGCATGCACCTCTTCGAGTTCCTGCTGCGGGATTTCATCAACGCCGAGCGCAACAGCGATCCTGGCGGCGCCATCGCGCTGCACGACTGCTGCCCGTTCACCCACGCGATGACGACGCGCGACCTCGAGAACCTGCCGAAGGGCGCCTGGACCGGCGACGTCTGGAAGCTGATCCCGATCCTCGCCCGCTGGCGGCCCGACCTCGCCGTGCAGGTGCTGGGCTGCCGGCCGACCGGGCTGGTCGTCGTCACCGGCCTCGACCCCGAGAACCGGGTGCTTGCCGAGAGCCACGACGCGATCCTGGCGGAGTTCGCGCCGCTCGATCTTCGCGGCTACGGCGCCGAGCGGTTCTATGCCGGGTTCGACTATGTGGCGCCGAAGGCGGTCGCGGCTTCGGGTTATGGCTTTCTCGACGCCGTAAGGCTCGATCCCGCCGCGGCGCTGCGCCCCGAGAAGGTGACGCCGTGACCCGCGGCGCGGCGCCGGGCGTGGGATGCGGGCGGCCCGGGCGGGTGAGGGGTGCCGCACCGCTGGGTGGGCCGCGGGAGGGGCAGCGATGAAGACGATGATCGGCGTTGTCGGCGGCTCGGGCGTCTACGAGATCGCCGGGCTCGAAGGCGCCGTCTGGCGCGGCGTCGAGACGCCCTGGGGCGCGCCGTCCGACCAGATCCTGACCGGCAGTCTCGGCGGCGTCGCGATCGCCTTCCTGCCGCGGCACGGTCGCGGCCATGTCCATTCGCCGACCACCGTGCCCTACCGCGCGAACATCGACGCGCTGAAGCGCATCGGCGTCACCGACATTATCTCGGTCTCGGCCTGCGGCTCGTTCCGCGAGGCGATGGCGCCAGGCGATTTCGTGATCGTCGACCAGTTCATCGACCGCACCTTCGCGCGCGAAAAGTCGTTCTTCGGCACCGGCTGCGTCGCCCATGTGTCCGTCGCGCACCCGACCTGCCCGCGCCTTTCGGCCGCCTGCCTTCAGGCGGCGCGGGCAGAGGGCATCACCGTGCACGAGGGCGGGACCTATCTGGCGATGGAGGGGCCGCAGTTCTCCACCGTCGCCGAATCGCGGCTGTACCGCGACGTCTGGGGCTGCGACGTGATCGGCATGACCAACATGCCCGAGGCCAAGCTCGCCCGCGAGGCCGAGCTCTGCTACGCCACCGTCGCGATGGTCACCGACTACGACGCCTGGCGCGAGGGCCACGACGCGGTCGACGTGGCCGCCGTGATCAAGGTGATGGCCGGCAACGCCGCGCACGCCCGCGCCATGATCCGCGCGGCCGTCCCCATGCTGGGCGGGGAGCGCGCGCCCTGCCCCCACGGCTGCGACCGCGCGCTGGAGCACGCCCTGATGACCGCGCCAGAGGCGCGCGACGCGGCGCTGACGCGCAAGCTGGACGCGG
>CAZYBG010000068.1:0-17919 GCA_964645155.1 uncultured Rhodobacterales bacterium
CAGTCGCGGCAGGTGATCCGGTTGCCGGTCCAGTTGTGGAAGTACTCGTGCGCGACGATCGCCTCGATCGCCTCGTAGTCGCGGTCGGTCGCCGTCTCGGGGCTGGCGAGGACGTATTTGGAGTTGAAGATGTTCAGCCCCTTGTTCTCCATCGCGCCCATGTTGAAGTCGTCGACCGCGACGATGTTGAAGACCTCGAGGTCGTATTCCCGGCCATAGACCTCCTCGTCCCACCGCATCGCGCGGATCAGCGCGTCCATCGCATAGGCGCACTTGCCCTCGTCGCCCGGCCGCACCCAGATGTTGAGCGCGACCTCGCGGCCCGAGCGGGTGACGAAGCGGCCCGGATGGGCGACGAGGTCGCCCGCCACCAGCGCGAAGAGGTACGAGGGCTTCGGCCAGGGATCGTCCCATTCCGCCCAGCCGGGGCCGGCCGCGACCGGGTTGCCGTTCGACAGCAGGACCGGCAGGTCGCTCTCGATCCGCACCCGGAACGGCGCCACCACGTCGGGCCGGTCGGGGTAGAAGGCGATCCTGCGGAACCCCTCGGCCTCGCACTGGGTGCAGTACATGCCCTTCGACATGTAGAGCCCCTCGAGCGCGGTGTTCGCCTCGGGGTCGATCTCGACCTCCGCCTCCCAGAGAAAGGGCCGGTCCGGCAGGGCCCGCCGCGGCACGGTCAGCCCCTGCGGCGTCAGCGTGTAGTCGGCCGGCCCGAGGCTGCGGCCGTCGATCGCGGCGCGGATCAGCCGCAGCCCCTCGCCGTCGAGCGTCAGGTCGCCGGGTCCCCGCGGCTCGAACCCGATGGCCGAGCGCACCCGCGTCGCGCGCGGCGCGAGGCTGAGGTCGAGCCGGACCGACGAAAGCCGGAACGGGTAGGGGGCATAGTCGGCGAGGCGGATCGGCGTCGGGCCCTGGTCCTTCACGGGTGGTCTCCGGTGGCGAGGGAGCTAACTGGCCCGCCAGACGCTAGGGGCGCGAAGGGCCGGGTTCAACTCCCCCCGCCCGTCGCAAGGGAAAGGGTCGCAAGGGAAGGACCGATCGCGATGACTGCACCGAACACCAACCTCAAGAAGCAGGAACGCCGCCACCGCTGGCCGCTGATCGGCATGGCCGCCGTGCTGATCTTCGCCGCCGTGCTCGGCGTGATCTTCCTGGCGGGCGGCGGCGAGGAGGTGGTGGTGCCGGCGGGCGACGATGCCTCGCCCGCGCCCGAGGGCATCGTGCCCGCGACGCCCGGCGACCCCGCGCCGGATGCGGCGCCC
The DNA here is from genome assembly GCA_964645155.1 of uncultured Rhodobacterales bacterium. Taxonomy (GTDB): domain Bacteria; phylum Pseudomonadota; class Alphaproteobacteria; order Rhodobacterales; family Rhodobacteraceae; genus CAZYBG01. The sequence continues at coordinate 1,266 of CAZYBG010000068.1, forward strand.
GATGTGGCGCCCGACTGACCGGCGTCGCGATGCGGCCCGGGGGCAAGGCGGGCGGCAAGGCGCCGCGCAAGGCGGACCTGCCGCGGAAGACCTGCGCCGCCTGCGGCCGGCCCTTCGCCTGGCGGAAGAAATGGGCGAAGGTCTGGGACGAGGTGCGCTACTGCTCGGACCGCTGCCGCGCCGGGCGGGGCAAGGCCGGGGCAGCGCGCGGCTGACTGCGGCGCCACCCTAGGGCGGCAGCATCAGGAAAGGGGGCATGTCGCCCGATGCGCGTTCGGTCCGCAAGCGCAGCCGACGCCGGATGGATGGGTCGAGACCTATGCCGGCCTGCTGCCGGACGAGACCGTCCGCGCGGTCAGCGCCGCGGCCCGGGGCCGATATGTGGCGCGAGGCGATCGCGGCCGGGCGGCTTCGGATCGCGGTCGTCGAGGGGCTGGGCCTCGCCGCGGCGGGCACCCAGCGCGATGCCGGCCTCGCCGGCAAGGGCTGGCCCGGGGGAGCTTTACGCGATCTACCTGCTGCGGGCCGGCCAGCGCCGTGGCCTAGGCCGGGCGCTGTTCGAAGCGGTCCGCCCCGAGGGCCCCTTCACGTGCTGCGTCGTCGCGGGCAACGAAGGCGCCTGCACCGTCTACGCCGCCTTGGGCGGGCGCCCGATCGCCTCCCGCCCCGAGCGGATCGGCAGCGCGGCGATTGAGGAGCGCGTCTTCGGATGGCGCACGCCGCACGCCGACGGGGGCGCCCCGCGGCGCTGACGGTCGCGCCGCCGCCCCGGCCCGGCGCCCCGCCTGCCGGGGGCCCGTCCGGGCCCCCGGGGCGCTTGTCGGCCGCGGGTCAGTTCAGATCGGCCTGCCGCTCGGCGTCGATCGCGGCCTGCGCCTCGGCCACCGCCGCCTCGAACGCGGTCAGCACCTCGGGCCCGCGGCTCACGTTCTCGCGGAACCAGTCGAGCACCGGCGCGGCGGCCTCCTGGAAGGCGGCCTTCTCCTCGGCCGTGGGCACGTAGATGTCGCCGCCCGCCGCCGCGAAGTCCTCGTAGGCCTGGATTTCCTTGCGCTTGGGCGAGGCGAAGGTCGCCTGCTGCAGGGCGGCGAAGCCGTCGACCACGACCGGCTTGAGGTCGTCCGGCAGGGTTGCGAAGCGTTCGTTCGACATCCACCAGAAAGCGCCCATGTAGCTGTGCCCGTCGAGCGTGATGTAGGTCAGGCCGGCATCGGGGAACTTCATGCTCATGATGTCGGTGATGCCGTTCGCGGTGCCCTCGACCACGCCGGTCTGCAGCGAGGTGAACAGCTCCGGCCACGGGATCGGCGTCGGCGCCGCGCCGAGCGTCGTCACCAGCGTCTGCGGCAGGTCGGCCGGCACGGTGCGGAGCTTGAGCCCGGCGAGGTCGGCGGGCGTCTGCACCCGGCGCTCGGTATTGGCGAAGTTGCGCCAGCCGCCGGTATTGCCGATCGTCATCAGCCGGATCATGTTGTCGCTGTCCTCCAGCGCCATCTGGCGCAGGGTGCGGACGAAATCGCCGGTCAGCACCGCCTCGGCGACGCGGTCGTCGTTCATCAGGTAGGGCAGGTCGAGCACCTGGATGTAGGGAAAGAGGCCCGCCGCCCCGCCCGACGTCGAGATGTAGATGTCGATCGAGCCGTCGGCGATGCCCTGCAGGCATTCCTCGCCCGTCGCGCAGAGTTGCGTGCCGATGAAGAGCTCGACCGCGATGCGGCCGTTCGAGGCGTTCTCGACATAGTTCTTGAACACGACGAGGCCGTCGTAGTCCTCGTCCTGCTCGTTGGAGTTGGCGGTGGCGCGCAGCGTGATCTCCTGCGCGGCGGCCATGCCAGCGGTGCCGGCGAGCAGCGCCGCGGCGGCAAGCGCGGTGAGCGGTTTCTGAAGCATCGGATCCTCCCTTGTCATGTACGAAGTCTAGGGGTCAGTCGACGAAACCCGCAAGCCGCGGGATGGTCAGGCAGAGCGCCGGGAAATAGGTGATCAGGAAGATCACGATGACATGCACGATCAGCATCGGCGCGATGCCGCGGACCACCTCCTCGACCTTCAGCCCCGACACCGCCGCGGTCACGAACAGCACGAGGCCCATCGGCGGCGTGGCGAGGCCCACGGTCAGGTTCACGGCCATGATGATCGCGAAATGCACCGGGTCTACACCCAGTTCCAAGAAGATCGGCCCGAGGATCGGCCCGAGGATGATGATCGCCGGGCCGGCATCGAGGAACATGCCGACGACGAACAGCAGCACGTTGATGAGAAACAGCAGCACCAGCGGGTTGTCGGAGAGCGACAGGATGATGCCCGCCAGCATCTCGGGCGTGTGGGCGAGCGAGGCGACCGTCTTGAACGCCATCGCCGCGCCGACCAGCAGCAGCACCACCGCCGAGGTGATGCCGGCGCGGATCAGCACGTCGGGCAGGTCGCGGAAGCTCAGCGTGCGCATCACGAACAGGCCGATCAGGATCGCGTAGCCCACCGCGATCACCGCGGCCTCGGTCGGGGTGAAGACGCCCCCGAGGATGCCGCCGAGGATGATGACCGGGGTCAGCAGCGGGAAGAACGCCTTGAGGCTCGCCTGCCCGCGCTCGCCCCAGGTCGCCTTGCGGCCGGTCTGCGGCAGTTGCCAGGCATCGGCCCGCCAGGCGATCATGAGCATCAGGCCGATCCCCACCATCAGGCCCGGCACGATCCCGGCAAGGAACAGCGCGGCGACCGATTCGCCCATCACGTAGGCGTAGATGATCATGATGCCCGACGGCGGGATGATCGGCCCGATCACCGAGGATGCGGCGGTGATCGCGGCGGCGAACCGCCGGGTGTAGCCCTGCTTCTCCATCGCCGGGATCAGCATCGAGCCGAGCGCCGAGACATCGGCGACCGCCGAGCCCGAGAGCCCGGCGAAGAGGATCGAGGACAGCACGTTGACATGGGCGAGCCCGCCGCGCAGGTGGCCCATCAGCGCCTGGCTGAACTCCACCAGGCGCAGCGTGATGCCGCCGCGGTTCATGAGCTCTCCCGCCAGCATGAAGAACGGGATCGCCATCAGCGGGAAGCTGTCCATCCCGTTGTATACGTTGCGGTAGAGGAGCGCGATGTCGCGCTCCTGCCCGTTCATCCAGAGCACGAGGCCGGGTGCCAGGATCAGCCCGAAGAAGACCGGAAACCCGATCAGCAGCAGGACGAGGAACAGCGGCAGGAACAGCGACAGCATCTATTCCGCCCCCGCCAGCGTCACGTCCCTTGGGATCGCCGGCAACCGGTCGCCGCCGCCGAAGGTATGGATCAGCGCGCGCAGGATCAGCTCGACATTGACGAGCAGCAGCAGCGTCACGCCGACATGGATCGAGAGCATCATCCAGCCGCGCGGCACCTTGTCCCAGGTGAGCGGGAACAGCCCCGAGGGGTAGCGCAGCGCCGAGGTGTCGAACCGCGCGCCGAGGCCGCCGAGTTCCGACAGGCCGATCCGGAACGCCGCGAGCAGGACGACGAGCGCGAGCGCCAGCAGCACAAGCTGCAGCACGCCGACGATGGCGCGCGGCAGCAGCATCTGCAGCATGTCGATCGCGACGAACCCGCCGCGGCGATAGGCGGTCGGCGCCATCAGCCCGGTCATCCACAGCATCAGGAAGCGCGACGCCTCCTCGGACCAGGCCAGCGCGTCGCCGACCACGTAGCGGTACCAGACCTGCATCAGGATGAAGGCGACCATCGCCGCGAGGCAGGCCGCACCCGCCCAGCGGCCGAGCGCCAGCAGCGTCCCGTTCAGCACGGCCAGGGCCTTCGCGGCCCCGATCAGAGCGCCCATCGGCGTCTTCCTCCCTGTTGCGCCGGCAGCGGTGGCGAGGCCGGTTCGGCCGGCCTTCGCGCGCGTGCCGGTTCAGTCGTGGGGCGCGAACGACCCGTAGAAGCCTTGCGCGAAGACGAGCGGGGCGCCGTCGCGGGCCGCCGCTTCGAGCACTTCGCCGAGGATGATGACATGGTCGCCCGCGTCATGCGCGGCGGCCCGGCGGCAGGCGAACCGCGCCAGGCACTCGGGCAGCAGCGGCGCGCCGCCGGGGCCGTCTTCGGGCGCGAGGCCCGCGAAGTCGAAGCCGTGGCGGACGAAGCGGGCCGCGAGGTCGCGCTGGTCGCCGCCGAGCACGTGGATCGCGAAGTGCTCGGCCGCGGCGAAGAGGCCGAACCGCGAGGAGCTTTTCGCCGGCGACCAGAGCACCAGCGGCGGATCGAGCGAGACCGAGGCGAAGCTGTTGGCGGTGATCCCGACCGGCCCCTCCGGCGTCGCGGCCGTCACCACCGTGACCCCCGTCGCGAACCGGCCGAGCGCGTCGCGGAAGGCGCGCAGGCGGTCGGGGCCGGGGGTGAAGCGGTCCATGCCGAAGCTCCTCGCTGGCGCGCCGTCCATCTCAGGGAACCTCGCGGCCGAGCGCGAGCGTGTAAAGCTCGAACCACGTCTCGCGGTCGATGTCCACCCGCGTCGCCTCGGCCAGCCGCCGGATCCGGTCGAGCGTGTTGGTGCCCATCACCGGCAGGATCCGCGCCGGATGCGCCAGCAGCCATGCCACCGCGACCGCCGCGGGCTCGACCCCGAGCGGATCGCCGATCCGGTGAAGTGCCTCGCGCAAGCCTTTGGAGGCGTTTGCGAAAAGCGACCCGCCGCCAAGCGGCGACCAGGCCATGGGCTTCAGCCCGCGCTCCTGCAGGAAAGCGACGTCGCCGTTGGTGAAGCCCTCGTGCGCGATCAGCGAAAGCTCGATCTGGTTGGTGACGAGCGGCGTCTCCATCGCCGATTGCAGCAGCGTCCAGTCCCACGGCCGGAAGTTCGACACGCCGACCGCGCGCACCTTGCCCGAGGCCACCGCGGCATCGAGCGCCGCGCCGGTCTCGCGGTGGTCCATGAACGGGTCGGGGCGGTGGATCAGCAGCAGGTCGATCCGCGCGACGCCCATCCGCCGCAGCGAGGCATCGACCGAGGCCGCGACATGCGCCGCCGAGGTGTCGTAGTGCTTGACCCGCCGGTCCGGGAACTTGCCCGACATCAGCATGATGTCGCACTTGGTGACGATCTCGATCCGGTCCTTCAGGTCTGGTGCCGCCTTCAGCGCGGCGCCGAAGAGGCCCTCGCTCTCGTAGTCGCCGTAGATGTCGGCCTCGTCGAAGGTGGTGATCCCCTGCGCAAGGCAGGCCTCGATCTTGGCCTGCACCTGGCGGGGCGAGGTGTCGGCGTCGTCGCCGAGGCGCCAGAGGCCGTAGACGATGCGGCTGAACTCCAGCCCCTCGGCAAGGCTCACCCGTTCCATCGCGGCCATGGCGCGCTTGTCCATCAGTGCCGCTCGCCGGTGCCGAGGGGTGTCGGCGGCACCGTCTCGGGCACCCGGCCGTAGACATGCGGCAGCGAGCAGGTCTTGAGGTGCGGCAGCACCTTCTCGCCGAAATGGTGCGCCTCGTCGAGATGCGGGTAGCCCGAGAAGATGAAGGCGCGGATGCCCATGCGGCGGTAGTCCTCGATGGTGGAGAGCACCTGGTCGGTCGATCCGACCAGCGCCGCGCCGCAGCCCGACCGCGCCCGGCCGATCCCGGTCCAGAGGTGCGGCTCGATGTAGCCGAACCTGTCGGCCAGCTCGCGCGCCTTCGCCTGGTGCGCGACGCCGAGCGAGCCCTTGTCGAGCGCGCGCTCGCGGATCAGCCGCCCGAACTCGTCGTCGAGCTTCGAGACCAGTTCCTCGGCATATTCCCGCGCCTCGGCCTCGGTCTCGCGCACGATCATGTGGACGCGCAGCCCGTAGTCGAGGATCCGGCCGTGCTCCTCGGCGACCGCATGGACCGCGCGCATCCGCCCGGCCAGCTGCTCCCTTGTCTCGGGCCACATCAGGTAGACGTCGCAATGCTCGCCGCAGAGCGCGAGGGCATCGGGGCTGTAGCCGCCGAAGTACAGGAGCGGCCCGCCCGCCTGCTGGTAGGGCCTGGCCGGGTCGGCCGGCACGCGGGCCAGATCGTAGAGCTGCCCGTGATGCTCGATGTGGTCCTGCTCCCAGGCCTGGCGCAGGATCTGCACCACCTCGCGCGAGCGCTGGTAGCGGGTGGCGCTGTCCACCGTCTCGCCGGGGAAGTCCGACGAGATCACGTTGAGCGTGAGCCGCCCCTCCAGCATGTGGTCGAGCGTCGCGACGGTGCGCGCGAGCATGTAGGGATGCATCTCGCCGCAGCGTATCGCGGCCAGCAGGTTGATGCGGTGGGTGATCGGCGCGCAGCCCGCCACGAAGCTCAGCGTGTCCTGGCCGACCTGGTAGGACGAGGGGCAGAGGATGTTGCGGAAGCCCAGGTCCTCGGCCGTCGTGACGATCTTCGAGCAATGCGCCCAGGACGAGCGCAGGTCGCCGTCGGGCACGCCGAGAAAGCGGTAGTCGTCCGAGCAGAGCGCCGCGAACCAGCTCACCTCCGAGGCGTCGAGCGCTTCCGACCTGACCGGCACGACCGTCATGATTCCCCCGCAGTTTTCGCTTGCGTAGCACCTGCCATGATGTAGATCAATGCTAGATCAATCCTCCGGGACCCGATGAACGCGCCGAACCTGCTGCCGCGCTATGTGCAGATCAGCGAGATGCTGATCCGCGAGATCATGGCCGGCCGCCTGCTCGAGGGCGAGCGCCTGCCGCCCGAGCGCGAGATGGCCGCCGGGCTCGGCATCGCCGTCGGGACGCTGCGCAAGGCGCTGGCCGAGCTCGCGGCGCGCGGGCTTCTCGAGCGGGTGCAGGGGTCGGGCAACTACGTCCGCCACCGGCCGGAAGTGCCCTCGCTCTACGCCATGTTCCGGCTCGAGCTGCTGCAGGGCGGCGGCCTGCCGACCGCCGAGGTGCTCTCGGTCGACCGGCTGCCGAAGCCCGCCGACGCGCCGGCCTTCGGCCGCTCGGCCGAGGGCCACCGGATCCGCCGCCTGCGCCGCCTGTCGGGCGTGCCGGTCGCGGCCGAGGAGATCTGGCTCGATGCCGGGCGCGCGGCCGCGGTCCGGCGCGAGGACCTGTCGGATTCGCTCTACCACTTCTACCGCACGCGGCTCGGCTTCTGGATCGCGCGGGCGACCGACCAGGTCGGGATCGCGCCGGCGCCCGGCTGGGCGCCGCCGGCGTTCGGCCCCAGGCCGGGCGAGACCTGCGGCTTTGTCGAGCGGCTGGCGAGCGCACAGGACGGCGCGCCCTGCGAGTATTCCCGCACCTGGTTCGATGCGGGCCGCGCCCGCTATGTGCAGCGGCTGAAATAGGGGGACGGATGTGAAGACGGTCAGATACGGGGTCATCGGCTGCGGCATGATGGGGCAGGAGCATCTGCGCAACATCGCGCTGCTGCCCGGGGCCGAGGTCGCGGCGATCTTCGAGCCCGATCCCGGGATGGCGGCGCTCGCCGCGACGCTCGCGCCGCGGGCCGCGCTGGCGGGGTCGGTCGCCGGGGTGCTCGCGGCGCCGGTCGACTGCCTCCTCGTCGCCTCGCCGAACCACGTCCATCTCGACCAGCTCGAGGCGATCGCCGCGGCCCGGCCGCTGCCGGTCCTGATCGAGAAACCGCTCTTCACCCGTCCGGCCGACGCGCCGCGCCTCGCCGCGTTCCGCGACCGCTACCCCGCGCCCGTCTGGGTGGCGATGGAGTACCGCTACATGCCGCCGGTGGCGCTCATGCTGGCCGAGGCGCAGGCGGCGACCGGCGGCATCGCCATGCTCACGATCCGCGAGCACCGCTTCCCGTTCCTCCCGAAGGTCGGCGCGTGGAACCGCTTCAACCGCCAGACCGGCGGCACCTTCGTGGAGAAATGCTGCCACTTCTTCGACCTGATGCGCCTTGCGATCGGCGCTGACCCGGTCCGGGTCATGGCCTCGGGCGGGCAGGCGGTGAACCACAAGGACGAGCTCTACGGCGACGAGCGCCCCGACGTGTGGGACCACGGCTACGCGATCGTCGAGTTCCGGGGCGGCGCCCGGGCGATGCTCGAGCTCTGCATGTTCGCCGAAGGCAGCCGCTACCAGGAGGAGCTTTCCGCGGTGGGCCCGGCGGGCAAGATCGAGGCGCTGGTGCCGGGGCCCGGCCGCTTCTGGCCGGCCGAGCTCGGCGCGGCGCCCGTGGCCCGGGTGATCGTCAGCCCGCGGTCGCCGAAGGGGCCGCGGGTGCTCGACGTCCCGGTCGACCCGGCGCTGCTCGCCGCGGGCGACCACAACGGCTCGACCTTCTACCAGCACGAACGCTTCGTCGCCGTCGTCCGCGGCACCGCCGCGCCCGAGGTCACGCTGGAGGATGGCTGGTGGGCCGTGGCGATGGGGCAGGCGGCGCAGCTGTCCGCCGCCGAGGGCCGGGCGGTCGATCTGGCGGCCGAGGGCCTCGGCCCGCCCGCGGGCCAGCGGCGGCCGGCGGCCCGCGCCGTCTGATCCCTCGGGTGGCCCGAAGTGCCGCCGCCCGCTCACGCGTCGGGCGGGATCAGGCCGAGGCCGCGGAGATAGATGCCGATCCCGGTCTCGAGCAGGTCCTCGGGCGGGAACGGCGAGGTCCGGCCGGGCTGGCCGCGCGCGAACAGCTCGACCACGCCGTGGCTCATCGCCCAGACATGGGCCGAGAACATCGAGGCCGGCGGCCGCTTGGCCGGCGGGATGTGCTCGGACAGCGCGACCGCCGCCGTCTCGAGCACGTCCGACGCCCGCCGCGCGGCCAGCGCCAGCGCGGGCGTGGCGTTGACGCTGACGCCGGATTCGAACATCGCGACGTAGTGGCCCGGGAACTTGCGCGCGAAGGCGAGATAGGCCCGCCCCGTCGCCTCGAACGCGGCGAGCGCGGTCGGCCCGCCGCTGGAATAGGCGTGCTCCATCAGGTCGCCGAAGATCTCGTAGCCCTGCCGCGCGATCTCGGCGATCAGCTCCTCCCGCCCCGAGAAATGCCGGTAGACCGCGGCCGGGGTCACCCCCGCCTCCTTCGCCGCCTCCGACAGGGTGAAGCCCTGCGGCCCCTTCTCCTCGATGAGATGCAGCGCCGCCTCGGCGAGGGCGCGGCGCAGGTCGCCATGGTGATAGCCGCGCTTGGCCATCAGAGCAGGTCGGGGCCTCCGCAGATCGCCCGGTCGATCTCGCCGATCGCGTGCCGGTCGCGCCCGGCATAGTCGACCGCCAGAAGCACCGTCTGGATCGCGGCGATGCGCGCGCGCGCCTTGTCGTCCGACAGGATCACCGTCCAGGGCGCGTGCCGGCTGTGCGACTTCTCCATGGTCTGGGCGATCGCCGCGGAATAGGCATCCCACTTCTTCAGCCCCTCGACGTCGATCCAGGACAGCTTCCACTGCTTCAGCGGATCGCTCTCGCGGGCGAGGAAGCGGCGCAGCTGCTCGGCGCGGCCGACCGAGAGCCAGAGCTTCACCAGCACGATGCCCTCGTCGATGATCATCTTCTCGAAATCCGGAAGCTGCCGGAAGAACAGCTTGCGCTGCGCCGGGGTCGAGAAGCCGAAGACATGCTCCACCACGCCGCGGTTGTACCACGACCGGTCGAACAGCGCGATCTCGCCGGCCGCCGGCAACCAGTCGACATAGCGCTGGAAGTACCATTGCGAGGCCTCGCGCTCGGTCGGCTTCGGCAGCGCGACGATATAGGCCGAGCGCGGGTTGAGGTTCTCGCGGATCCGCTCGATCGTGCCGCCCTTGCCGGCGGCGTCGCGCCCCTCGAACAGCACGCAGAGCCGCTTTCCGGTCGACCGCAGGTCGTAGTACATCTTCACCAGTTCGACCTGCAGGCGCGCCATCTGCGCCTCGTAGTCCTTGTTCTTCATCTCGGCGCGGTAGGGATAGGTCTCCGACAGGATGTCGTCCTTGCCGGCCCTCGCGATCAGCTTGCGGATGCCGGCGGGCGCCTCGCTTTCGAGGAACCTGGTGATCTCGCCGACGAAGGGGATCGGGGCGGGGGTGTCCTTGGCCATCGCTGTCGCCTCGCATGCGGGGTCGGGCCAGTATGGCGATTGCCGCGGGGCGCGCAATCGGCGCGCGTGCCGCGCCCGTATAGGTGCCCGTATCGGTGCCCGTATCGGTTACTCCGCCGGTGCGCCGCGGCGCGGACGGCGGTGCAGCAGCCGCGACCAGGTCTGCCGGACCGGGCGGAAATAGAGCGCGCCGAGCGTGTGCCAGGCGCCGCCATCCTCGGCGGTGCCGAGGCCGAAGGTGATCTCCTCCTTCGCCCGCGGCGCGTAGAGCGTGCCGGCCGCCCAGTCCCAGAAGGCGAAGACGAAACCCATGTTCCTGTCCCAATGCCGGCGCGCGGTCGAGTGGTGGATGTGGTGCTGCGCCGGGCAGATCAGCACGTGCTGCAGCCAGACCGGATAGCGCACCCAGACATGGCTGTGGCGCAGGTTGAAGGCGGCCAGGAAGAAGAGGCAGAGCAGGATGTTGACGTCGAAGATCGACAGGATCACCGCGCCGGCGCCGAAGGCGTGGACGAAGCCCGCATAGACCGCGCCGATCACCACCGAACTGGCGAGGCTGTCGGCGATCTCCTCGACCGGGTGCATCCGCGCGGCGGTGATAGGGGTCATGACCTCGGCCGAATGGTGCACCTTGTGATAGTCCCAGAGCACCGGGACGACATGGAACAGGTGGTGCATGAACCAGAGCACGAAATCGAGGACGACGAGCGCCGCGAGGGTGAGCGCGAGCGACAGCGCCGGGTTCGGCGCGGTGCCCGGGCCGGCCGGTCCGAATACCGCGGTCAGCACCGCGGTCGCGGTCCCGGCGATCGTGGCGGAGCCGATCAGGACCGAGCCGTAGATCGCCGCCCGCAGCATCCGGTTGACGACGAAGAACGAAAAGTCGGCCTGCGCGGAGGGGTGGCGCAGCACCTCCATCGGCACCAGCCAGCGCACCAGGCCCGCGACCCTGAGCCGGCCGCCGCGCGCTTCGGTCGCGACATAGACGCCGGTCGCCACGACCAGCGCCGAGAGCATGTAGATGTAGCCGAGCCGGTCGCCGGGATCGACGAAGTGCCGCAGCGGCGCCAGCACGACGTCGAGGATGACGGACTCTTCCAGCATGCCTGCGACCCTGCTGCACCTGCCACCCGCCTAGCACGTTTCGGCGGGCGCCGCAGCCCCGCGGTGGACCCTGCTCAGCGCAGCCCGGCGCGGCGGGCGGCGCGGTCGATCGCGGCGACCGCCGCCGCGGGGTCGGCGTGGTGCGGCATGTGGCCGACGCCCGGAAGCTCGGTCAGCCGCGCGCCGGGGGCCTGCGCCGCCAGGCGCCGCGAATGCACCTCGATCGGCACGATCGTGTCGGCGGTGCCGTGCACGATCTCGATCGGGATCGCGAGCGAGGGATAGCGCGCCGCCATCGCCGTGACATGCGGCTTCAGCCCGTTCACCTGCCGGGCATTGGCGCGCAGCGAGTCCGGGCGCAGCGTCAGCGCGACGCCGACATGCGCGGCGTAGCCCTCGGGCACCGGGTCGGGGGCGAAGATGTCGGCGATGGTGCGCGCGGCCCGCGCTTCCGTCGCCAGGGCGGAGACCAGCGGCACCACCGTCGCCCCGCCGAGCCGCGACGAGGCGACGCCGTACCAGGCGCCGAGCCCGCCCTCCCAGGGCTCGACGGCGCCGGCGAGCGAGACCACGGCGGCCACCCGCCCGGGCCGGTCGAGCGCCCAGGCCATCGCCACCGCGCCGCCGAAGCTGTGGCCGACCACCACCGCGCGCTCGACCCCGAGCTCGGCGGCGGCGGCGTCGAGCAGCGCGGCCTGCTCGGCCGGGCTTTCGGCCCAGCCCGGCAGCCGCCCGGTATGGCCGAGGCCGGGCCGGTCGAAGGCGATCACCCGGTAGCGCCCCGACAGCCGCCCGGCGAGGTCGAAGGTGAAGTCGCGCAGGTTGCCGCCCGCGCCATGCAGCAGGATCACGTCGGGGCCCCGGCCCTCGACATGGGCGTGAACCTGAACCCCGTTCACCGCTAGAAGCCGCCCGGTCGGCGGATAGCGCTCCTCTGCCGTCATTTCCGGTCTCTCCGCGGTACCGATGCCGGTCGCCGCGCAGCCGACCGCCGCCGCCGCGAGCGCGGCGAACAGCAGTCTACGGGCGGCGGCCGATCGCGGCAGGGTCATAGGGTGTCGTCTGGTATATCTCGTTGATCCAGTTGCCATATAGCAGGTGCGCGTGGCTCCGCCAGCGATTGAGCGGCGCCGTCGCGGGATCGTCATCGGGGTAGTAATTCGCCGGCACGTTGATCGGCGTGCCGTTCGCCACGTCGCGGTCGTATTCCTGTTTCAGCGTGTCGCTGTCGTATTCGAAGTGGTTGAAGATGTAGAGCGCGCGGCGCCCGGCATCCTCGACAAGGCAGGGCCCGACCTCGTCCGAGCCGAGCAGCACCTTCAGCCCCGCCGCCTCGATCTCGGCCTGGCGCATCTCGGTCCAGCGGCTGACCGGGATGACGAAGTCGTCGGAAAAGCCGCGCAGGTAGGGCGAGGCGGGGGCGAGGTTCCGGTGGCGGAAGCAGCCGAAGGCCTTGGCCGGCAGCATGTGCTTGGCGATGCCGTGGAAGCGGTAGGCCATCGCCATCCCGCCCCAGCAGACGCCGAAGGTGGAGTGGACGTTGGTCTGCGTCCAGTCGATCACCTCCTCGAGCTCGCCCCAGTAGGTCACCTCCTCGAACGGCAGGTGCTCGATCGGCGCGCCGGTGATGATGAGGCCGTCGAACTTCTCGCCCTTCACCTCCTGGAACGGGCGGTAGAAGGCCGCCATGTGCGCGGCGGCGGTGGTCTTCGTCCGGTGCGCGCTCATCCGGATCAGCTGCAGGTCGATCTGCAGCGGTGTCGCGCCGATCAGGCGGGCGAACTGGTTCTCGGTCTGGATCTTCTTCGGCATCAGGTTCAGCAGCCCGATCCTGAGCGGCCGGATGTCCTGCCGCGCCGCCCGCTCGGGCGACATCACCATGACGCCCTCGGCACGCAGGACGTCGTAGGCGGGCAGCGTCTCGGGCAGGGTGATCGGCATCGGGGGTCCCCTCGGCAGGCCGCTGACTTAAGGGGCGGCCGCGCGTGCCTCAAGGGCGCTGGCGACGAGCGCGGTGAAGTCGTCTGCCGAGCGGATGCGGGCGACGTCGCCGGCCGCGACCTTCACGCCCCAGTTCCTCGCCATCGCGGCGTAGCGCGGCTGGCGGTGCGCGAGCGCGCGGGCATAGGTCCAGCGGACGAAGGCGTCGGGGTCGACCCCGGTCTCCGGGCGGCCCTCGGTGTAGTCCCGCCAGGCGGCGGCGAGGAAGGCGGGCTGGTAGTACATCGGCTTCGGCGCCCGGTCGAAGCGGGCGATCAGGTCGGCGGTGTGCGCCTCGGTGCCCTCGATCCAGATCAGCAGCAGATGGTCGGCCAGCGCCTTCAGCACCGGGTCGGCGGGGTCCTCGGGCTCCACCACCTCGCAGATCGAGCCCGACGAATCGCAGACGAAGTTCCGGTAGCCGTAGATCTCGGCGGCCCGCGCGACGAAGCGCGGCGTGTCGAGCATCGCCGCGATCTCGGCCTCGCGGTGTTCCTCCTGGCGCTTCATGTAGTCGGCAAAGGGCAGCCCGCCGCGCGCCGGGTCGCCGGGCTTGCCGAGATAGGTGGAAAGCGGGGCGAGGTTGTCGAAGGTGATGTTCGAGGCGATGTAGACCGAATCCGACATCAGCAGTTCGCGCAGGAGCGGGACCTTCATCGCCTCGCGCTTGAAGTTGTCGGCGATGCGCTCGCCCATGTAGCGGGTGCCGATCCGGTAGTCGACCGAGTAGTGGAACCAGCCGCCCGCGTCGCGCAGCAGCGTCGAGACATGGGTCTTGCCGAGGCCCGACATGCCGAAAAGCAGCACGCGCTTGGCCGGCGCCCGCCGCCAGTCGTCCGCCGTGGGGTAGATCATCGGCCCGTCCTCCGCACGGCCGCAGGCTTAGCCGAGACGAGGGGTGGAGGGGAAGGGGCGGGGAGGGGGGGAGGGGCATTCGGGCAAGTCTGCCTGATGACGGCCTGGGCGCGTGCATGGTACGCTCTGGCGGGCACAGACTGCGCCAGCAGGTGATGAGGGCACATGCCATGGAACCGACCTCGCGAACTGCCCGTCACCTTCCGCGTCGGGCGTTTCTCGCAGCCGGCGCCGGCATGGCTGCCGCACCGGCGCTCGGCCAGTCAGACTGTCTCCGCGGCCTGCCGGCCGATCACGTCAAGGGACCGGTCGTCTGGGGCGACTACGATCAGGTGGAGCTTGACGCAGCCTATGATCAGGAGGCGTACCAACCGATCACCGAAAGCACGAACAGCCGGCTCTCCTGGCTCAGTTCGGAAGTCAGGTTCCGGCGCGGATTTCCCGAGCGGCTGGTCTACGGCGATGGGGTGGACGAACAACTCGACCTCTACCGTGCGGACGCCACGGGGGCGCCGGTTTTCGTCTTCATCCACGGCGGTCTCTGGCGCTACCTCGACGCGGCAATGTCGGGCTTCGCGGCCGAGATGTTCCTCGACCGGGGGGCGCATTTCGCGGCGCTCGACTTCTCCGATGTTGTCACGCTGGACGGCGATCTCACGCGGCTTGCCGACCAGGTGCGGCGCGGCATCGCCTTTGTCGCCCGCAACGCCGAAAGCTTCGGCGGCGATCCCGACCGCATCTTCGTCGGCGGCCATTCCTCGGGCGGGCATCTGGCCGCGGTCGCCCTGGTCACCGACTGGACCGGCGCGTTCGATCTGCCGGCCGATGTTATCAAGGGCGGATTGTGTCTGAGCGGCATGTACGATCTCGCGCCTGTCCGATTGTCGTGGCGCCGCCGCTACATCAACTTCACCGACGAGATGGAACAGACGATGAGCCCGCTGCGGCACCTCGGGCAACTCGTCTGCCCGCAGACGGTCGTCTACGGCACGCTCGAGACCCCCGAATTCGAGCGCCAGGCCCAAGACTATGCCGCAGCCGTCCAGGCGGCCGGCAAGCCTGTCAAGCTCGTCGCCGCGCCGTCACATCACCATCAGGATGTCTGGGAGTCGCTCGGGAACCCGTATGGCGTTGCCGGACGGGCCGCGCTCGAGCTGATGGGGCTCGGCTGAGGCGCCCGCCGGCTGCCACACCCGCGCTTGGCCGCAGCCGAGCGCGCCCCCTCACATGCCCCTGACCGCCGCCAGCACCTCCTCGGCGTGGCCGGGCACCTTCACCTTGCGCCAGACGTTGCGGATGGTGCCGGCGCCGTCGATCAGGAAGGTCGTGCGCTCGATCCCCATGTAGGTCTTGCCGTACATGCTCTTCTCGGCCCAGACGCCGTATTTCTCGCAGACGTCCGAGCCCTCGTCGGAGGCCAGGATGATCCCGAGGCCGTGCTTCTTCACGAACTTGTCGTGGCTCGCCACGCTGTCCTTCGACACGCCGACGACGACCGCGTCGGCAGCGACGAACGCCTCGGCCATGCCGGTGAAGGCGATCGCCTCCGCCGTGCAGCCCGACGTGTCGTCCTTGGGGTAGAAGTAGAGCACCACCGCCTTCGGCTTCAGCGCCGAGAGCGTGACGCTGCCGCCGCCGTCGCGGGGCAGCGTGAAGTCGGGGGCGGTCTGTCCGGGGTCGGGCATCGGCGTCTTTCCTCGTGTGGCGGAACTTGGCGCTTCAATTCTAGGGCCGGCCGGGCGAAGATAAAGGGGAGGCAGGCGTCGGCCGCGGCAGGCGGGACCGGTCGCAGGACCCGCAAGGGGCCGGGGTGAGATGACGGCAGAACGCGATCAGCCCGCCGCGCGGCGGCGCCTGCGCCACGGTCCCTGGGCGGTGATCGTCCTCGCCCTCGTGCTGGCCCTCGCCTGGGGCGCGCTGGTCCTCGTCTCGGGCCGGCCGGTCGTCGCGCCGGCCTGGCTGACCGAGCGCGTCGAGGCGCGGGCGGCGGCGGCGCTCGGCGGGCCGGGCCGGCTCGAGCTCGGCGGGATCGTCGCCGTCCTCGGCCCCGACCGCGTGCCGCGCATCGTCCTGCGCGACCTGACCTTCCGCAACGCCGTCGGCGCGGAGGTGGCCGAGGTGCCCGAGATGCGGGCGCGGCTGGCGGCGGGGCCGCTGCTCGCCGGGCGGCTGGAACTGACCCGGCTGACCGTCGTCGGCGCCGAGCTCACGCTCCGCCGCGATGCCGCGGGGCGCTTCGACCTGGCGCTCGGCGCAGGGGCGGGGGCGCTGCCGGGGGCCACCACGCTGGCCGGCATCGTCGAGGCGATCGACGCGGCCTTCGCGCGCCCGGCGCTGGCGCGGCTCGACCAGGTGACGGGCGAGGCGCTGCGGCTCACCTTCGAGGATGCCCAGACCGGCCGCGTCTGGCGCGCCGAGAACGGCGCCCTCGCGCTCGACGCCGGCGCCCGGGGGCGGGCGCTGGCGCTGTCCTTCGGGCTGACCGGCGGCGCCGGCGGCGGCACCGCGCCGGTCCGCCTCGGCCTTGCGCTGCCGCGCGGCGGCGCCGGGCTCGACATCGCGGCCGAGCTTGCCGAGGTCAACGCCGCCGAGCTTGCCCGGCAGGTGCCGGCGCTGTCCTTCCTGGCCGCGGCCGATGCCCCGGTCTCGGCGACGCTCGAGGGCCGGATCGGCGCGGATGGCGCGGTCGAGCGGCTCGAGGCCGCGCTCGACATCGGCGCCGGCGCGATCCGCCCCGGCGGCGCGGCCAGGCCGCTCGCCTTCGACGGCGCGC
>CAZYBG010000069.1:0-17900 GCA_964645155.1 uncultured Rhodobacterales bacterium
CGTCTCCTCGAAGACGCCGTGGGTCGAGGGATAGGTGATCATGCAGGCGGCCAGCCTCGCGCCGGCCGCCTCGGCCTTGGCGCGGAAATCGGCGACGTCGATGTCGCCGTTGCCGGCCGACTTCACCACCACCACCTCCATCCCCGCCATCTGCGCGGAAGCCGGGTTGGTGCCGTGCGCCGAGGTCGGGATCAGGCAGACGCGGCGCTGCTCGTCGCCCCGCGCCCGGTGATAGGCGCGGATCGTCAGCAGGCCGGCATACTCGCCCTGCGCGCCGGAATTGGGCTGCATGCTCATCGCGTCGTAGCCGGTGATCTCGCAGAGCTTGGCCGAGAGATCGGCGATCATCTCGGCATAGCCCGCCGCCTGATCGGGCGGCGCGAAAGGATGCAGCTGGGCGAATTCCGGCCAGGTCACCGGCATCATCTCCACCGCCGCGTTCAGCTTCATCGTGCACGAGCCGAGCGGGATCATCGCCCGGTCGAGCGCGAGGTCGCGGTCGGCGAGCCGGCGCATGTAGCGCATCATTTCGGACTCGGCCCGGTTCATGTGGAAGATCGGGTGCGTCAGGTAGGCGCTGGTGCGCAGCATCGCCTCGGGAAAGCCCAGCGTCGCGCGGTGCGGCGGCGCGACATGGAGGCCGAAGGCCCGCAGGATGCGCATCAGCACCTGCTCGTCGGTCGTCTCGTCGAGGCTGATGCCGACGCGGTTGGTATGGATCTTGCGGAAGTTCAGCCCCTCCTGCCGCGCGGCGGCCAGGATGCCGGCCTGCCCGACCCCGACCTCGACCGTGATCGTGTCGAAGAAGTGCTTCGGGTGCACCGTCGCGCCGGCGGCCTTCAGCGCCCGGGCGAGGCGGTTCGTCATGAAGTGCACGCGCTCGGCGATCGCCCGCAGGCCCTTTGGGCCGTGGAACACCGCATACATGCTCGCCATGACGGCGAGGAGGGCCTGCGCGGTGCAGACGTTCGAAGTTGCCTTCTCGCGCCGGATATGCTGCTCGCGGGTCTGCAGGCTGAGGCGGTAGGCCTTGTTGCCGCGCGAATCGACGCTGACGCCGACGATGCGGCCGGGCATCTGGCGCTTCATGTCGTCGCGGCACGACATGAACGCGGCATGCGGCCCGCCATAGCCCATCGGCACGCCGAAGCGCTGCGCGCTGCCGATGCAGATGTCGGCGCCCATCGCGCCCGGCTCCTTCAGCAGCGTCAGCGCCAGAAGGTCCGCCGCCACCACGGCCACCGCGCCCGCCGCGTGCAGCGCGGCGATCTCTGGCGTGAAGTCGCGCACATGGCCGTAGCTGCCCGGATACTGGAAGATCGCGCCGAAGACGTCGCCGGCCTCGAGCTTCTCGGGGGCGCCCACGATCACCTCGATCGCCAGCGGCGCGGCGCGGGTGCGGATCACGTCGATGGTCTGGGGGTGGCAGTCGCGGTCGACGAAGAAGGCGCCCGCCTTCGACTTCGCCACCCGCTGCGCCATGGTCATCGCCTCGGCCGCCGCCGTCGCCTCGTCGAGCAGCGAGGCATTGGCGACCGGCAGGCCCGTCAGGTCGGCGATCATCGTCTGGAAGTTCAGCAGCGCCTCGAGCCGGCCCTGCGCGATCTCGGGCTGGTAGGGGGTGTAGGCGGTATACCAGGCCGGGTTCTCCAGGATGTTGCGCTGGATCGCCGGCGGCGTCACCGTGCCGTGGTAGCCCTGCCCGATCAGCGAGGTCATCACCCGGTTCTTCGCCGCCACGACCCGCATCGTCTGCAGCAGCTCCTGCTCGCTCATCGGCGGCCAGGCAAGCGGCGCCGCCTGCCGGATGCTCTTTGGCACGGTCGCGTCGATCAGCGCGTCGAGGCTTTCCGCCCCAACGGCCCGGAGCATCTCGGCCATCTCGTCGGGCGAGGGGCCGATATGGCGGCGGTTGGCGAAATCGTAGGGGTCGTAGTCGGTCGGCGTGAAGGTCATGGCAGGTCCGCTCAGATGTGGCAGAGGATGTTGACGAGGTTTCCCGCGGGGTCGCGCAGGTAGAAGCGCCGGACGCCCCAGGGTTCGTCCATGGGGCCGTATTCGATGGCGGCGCGCAGCGCGCGGGCGCGGGCGAGGACCGGGTCGAGATCCTCGACCTCGATCGAGATTGCCGGCAGCGCCGTGCCCGACCCGCCCTCGGAGGCGAGGCTGAGCTGGATCGGCGCCGCCGTGCCGGTGCCGACCGTGGCGATGAAGCCGTGGTCCATGACCAGGTCGAGGCCGAGCAGCTCGCGGTAGAACCCGGCCAGCGCCGCCGGGTCGTCCGCGTGCAGGTTGGCCACGATCCTGAGGGCGGTCATCCGACCAGCGCCCGGTAGGCGGCCTCGTCCATGTAGCCGTCGACGTCGGCCATGTCGGCGGGGCGCATCTTGAAGAACCACGCCGCCCCGGTCGGATCCTCGTTGACGAGGGCGGGGTTCTCGGCGAGCGCGGGGTTCACCTCGACGATCTCGCCGTCAAGCGGGGCGAGGATGTCGGAGGCGGCCTTGACGCTTTCGATCACCACCACCTCGTCGCCCTTGGCGACCTTGCCGCCCGCCGATGGCAGGTCGACGAACACGATGTCGCCAAGCTGGGTCGCCGCGTGGTCGGTGATGCCCACGACGACCAGGTCGCCCTCGGGGCGCAGCCATTCGTGCTCTTCGGTGAACTTCATGTCGGTCCCCTATCGTTTGTAGGTGCTTGGCCGGAAAGGCAGCGCGGTGACGGTGGCCGGCAGCCGCCTGCCGCGCACGTCGCCCCAGAGGGCGGTGCCGGGCGCGGCCGAGGATGCCGCGACATAGCCCATCGCGATCGGCCGGTCGACCGAAGGCCCGAAGCCGCCGGACGTGACATGGCCGACCGGCTCGGCCGCGTCCTCGGCGGCATAGAGCGCCGTGCCCGCGCGCATCGGCGCGCGGCCCTCGGGCAGCAGGCCGATCCGAAGGCGCGCCGGCCCCTCGGCAAGCTCGCGTTCGATCCGCGGCGCGCCGGGATAGCCGCCGGCCCGCACCCCGCCCGGGCGGCGGGCCTTCTGGATCGCCCAGCCGAGATCGGCCTCGGTCGGCGTCGTCGTCGGGTCGATGTCGGTGCCGTGCAAGCAGAGCCCGGCCTCGAGCCGCAGCGAATCCCGCGCCCCGAGGCCGATCGCCTCGACCTCGGGCCGCGCCAGCAGCACGCCCGCCAGGCCCACCGCACGGTCGGCCGGCACCGAGATCTCGTAGCCGTCCTCGCCGGTATAGCCCGAGCGCGAGACCCACAGCTCGGCATCCCCGGCGTGGAAGACGCCAACATCCATGAACCGCATCGTGGCCGCGCCGTGGGCGATGGCGCCGAGCGCCGCCTCGGCGGCCGGACCCTGCAGCGCCAGAAGCGCCCGGCCCGCCGCCACCTCGACCTCGCAGGCATCGCTGAGATGCGCCCGCAGATGCGCCAGGTCGGCCTCGGCCCGGCTGGCATTGACCACGAGGAACAGGTGGTCGCCGCGGTTGGCCACCATCAGGTCGTCGAGAATGCCGCCCGCCTCGTCGGTGAACATCGCGTAGCGCTGCCGCCCCTCGGCCAGGCCGAGCACGTCGACCGGCACCAGCCGCTCCAGCGCCGCAGCGGCATCCTCGACCCGGCCGGAGCGGGGGCGCAGGATCACCTGGCCCATGTGGCTCACGTCGAACAGGCCCGCGGCGGCGCGGGTGTGCAGGTGCTCCTTCAGGACGCCCAAGCCGTACTGCACCGGCATCTCCCAGCCGGCGAAGGGCACCATCCTGGCGCCCAGCCGCAGGTGCAGGCCGTGGAGCGGCGTGCGCTTCGGGCCGGCGTCACCAGGATCGGCCATCCGGCCCCCCTCTCCTGCCGGCCCCGCGGGGAGAATCCGGCATCGCTCCGGCAGGTTCGGCCCGCCGCCCGATGCCCCCTCTGTCCTTGGCGCCTGAGATCGTTATCCCTTCGGCGCCCCGGATCGGGTCCGGGGTCTCTCCAGAGTCTGTCGCCAGGTCGGTCCTTTTGCCTGAGAGTTTACCGGGGCGGTTGCTCCTTCGGCACCGGCCGCGCCCCCTGCGGGGCGGTCCGGCTTCTCCCTTGCTGGCCCGTCCGGCTTAGCCGATGCGACGCGACCGGGCAAGGCCGAAGCCGGCCGTGCAGCGGGTTTCAGAGCGTCGGGCGCTTCTGCATCAGCGCCATGACATCGGCCATCTCGGGGCCGCGCTCGCGCCCCGTCACCGCCCGGCGCAGCGGCATGAAGAGCGCCTTGCCCTTGCGGCCCGTCGCGGCCTTGACCGCCTCGGTCCAGGCCGCCCAGGTGCCGGCATCGTAGGGCGGCTCGGGGAGCAGCGCGAACGCGTCGGCGACGAAGGCCCGGTCCTCGTCGGCCACCGCGGGCACCGCGCCGTCGCGCAGCACCGCCCACCAGGCCCCGATCTCGTCCACCGTCTGCAGGTTGCCGTGGACAGCCGCCCAGAACTGCGGCGCAAGGGCATCCGGAACGCCCGCCTCGGCGATCCTCTCCTTGACCTTTTCGAACGGCAGGGCGGCCAGGTATTGCCGCGTAAGCGGCCGCAGATCGTCGGCATCGAACTTCGTCGGCGCCGGCCCGAAATGCGACAGCCGAAAGCCGTCGATCAGCTCCCGATGGCTGGTCCGCAGTTCCACCGGGTCGGACGAGCCGAGCCGCGCCATCAGCGACAGGAGCGCCATCGGCTCGATCCCCTGCGCCCGCAGGTCGCGCAGCGACAGGTGCCCGAGCCGCTTCGACAGCGCCTCGCCGCCCGCCCCGGTCAGCAGCGAATGGTGCGCGAAGCGCGGCGGCGCGGCGCCCAGCGCCGCGATGATCTGGATCTGCGTTGCGGTGTTCGTCACATGGTCCGACCCGCGCACGATGTCGGTCACCCCCATGTCGACATCGTCGACCACCGAGGCGAAGGTATAGAGCACCTGCCCGTCGGCGCGGATCAGCACCGGGTCCGACACGCTCGCCGCGTCGATCGAGATCGGGCCGAGGATGCCGTCCTCCCACTCGATCCGGGTCTGGTCGAGCAGAAAGCGCCAGTAGCCCTGCCGCCCCTCGGCCCGGAGCCGCGCGCGTTCGGCATCGGACAGCTTCAGCCCGGCGCGGTCGTAGACCGGCGGCAGCCCCATGTTCAGCTGCTTCTTGCGCTTGAGGTCCAGCTCCGTCGGCGTCTCGAACACCTCGTAGAGGCGCCCGGCGCCGCGCAGTTCCGCCGCCGCCTCGCGGTAGCGGCCGAGCCGCGACGACTGCGTCTCGATGCGGTCCCAGGTCAGGCCGAGCCAGGTCAGGTCCTCCTGGATGGCTTCGGCGAATTCGGGCCGCGAGCGTTCGGCATCGGTGTCGTCGAGCCGCAGGATGAAGGTGCCGCCGGCCTGCCGTGCGATCAGCCAGTTGAACAGCGCGGTGCGCAGGTTGCCGACATGCAGGAACCCGGTGGGCGAGGGCGCGAAGCGGGTGACGGTCATCGGTTCCCTCCTCGGAACGCCGCCCCTCTTCCACAAGCGCCCCGCTTTGTCCATATCGGCAGCCATGACCGCCGACTGGACCGCCCTTGCCGCCCCCGACCTCGCCGCCATCGAGACCCTCGCCGAGGCGGCGGTTGCGGCGCTGCCCGAACCCTACCGCGCGGCGGCGCGCAGCATCGTCCTGCGGGTCGAGGATTTCGCGTCGGACGAGATGCTCGACGAGATGGAGATCGACGACCCGTTCGACCTCACCGGGCTCTACGACGGCATCCCGCTGACCGAGAAGTCGGTGATGGACCAGCCGCGCGGGCCCGACACGATCTGGCTGTTCCGCCGCCCGATCCTCGAGGAATGGGCCGACCGCGGCACCGAGCCGCTCGGCCATCTGGTCGCCCATGTCCTGGTGCACGAACTTGCGCACCACTTCGGCTGGACCGACGACGACATCGCGCGGATCGACCCGTGGTGGGAATAGCCGCGCGGCTTGCGGCCCCGCACGGGATCGTGTGGGCTGGCGCACGGCGGCCCGATGGACCGCCCGTGACGCGGCGCTACCTCCCCCGGACAACAGCAACCGACAAGGGAGAAGACCCTCGTGAGACCACTTTCGCTCTCGCGCCGCCAGGCGCTTGTCACCGCCGCGGGGCTGCCGCTGGCCGCCGGCCTCGCCACTCGCGCCGCCGCCACGGCTGAGATGCTGGGCCCCCTCGCCGCCCAGGCACGCCGGATCACGCTCGGGTCGTTCGAGGTGACGACGCTGCTCGTCGGCACCCGCACCGTGCCGGAGCCGCAGGGCACGTTCGGCATGAACGTCTCGCCCGAGGAGTTTGCGGCCGCCTCAGAGGAGAACTTCATCCCGACCGATGCCGTGCAGTTCTTCTTCACGCCGACGGTGGTGAACACCGGGGCCGAGCTGGTCCTCTTCGACACGGGCCTCGACCCCGAGGGCATCACCGGCGCTCTGCAGGCGGCGGGCTACGCGCCCGATCAGGTCGACGTGATCGTGCTCACCCACATGCACGGCGACCATATCGGCGGCCTCGGTGCGGCCGGCGCCACCTTCCCCAACGCCCGCTACGTGACCGGCCAGGCCGAGTTCGACCACTGGGCCGCGCAGGGCGACGAGGGCTTCGACGCCAATGTGCGGCCGCTGGCCGAAAAGATGACGTTCATCGCCGATGGCGGCGCGGTCGTCGCGGGCATCACCGGCATGGCCGCCTTCGGCCATACGCCGGGCCACATGGTCTACATGGTCGAAAGCGACGGCCGGCAGCTTGCCGTCACCGCCGACACGGCCAACCACTACGTCTGGTCGCTCGCCTATCCCGACTGGGAGGTCCGCTTCGATGCCGACAAGGCCGCGGCGGCCGAGGCGCGCCGCCAGGTCTTCGGCATGCTCGCCGCCGACCGGGTGCCGTTCGTCGGCTATCACATGCCGTTCCCGGCGATGGGCTATGTCGAGACGCGCGGCGAGGGCGGCTTCCGCTACGTGCCGGCCTCGTACCAGTTCATGCTCGAGCCGGTCGAGGGCTGAGCCCGGACGGGGGCGCCGCGGCCGGCGCCCCCGGTTTCCACGCCGGCCGGTGTCGCTCAGGAGGCGATCTTGCCGGCCATCTCGACCAGCCGCTTCGCCTGGTGGGCGATCGCGGCCTTCTGTTTCTCGCCGATCTCCTGGCCGGCGGTGTGGCTGTAGCCATAGGGGTTGCCGCCAGTCTCGAACAGCACCTGGTCGGTATAGCCCGGCGCGACGATGATCGCGCCCCAGTGCATGAACGTGGTGTAGAGGCCGATCAGCGTCGTCTCCTGTCCGCCATGCGCGTTCTGCGCCGAGGTCGTCGCGGTCACCGCCTTGTTGGCAAGCTTGCCCTGGAACCAGAGGCCGCCGAGCGTGTCGATGAAGGCGCGCACCTGGCTCGCGGCCGTGCCGTAGCGGGTCGGGACCGAGAAGAAATAGGCGTTGGCCCATTCCATATCGTCATGGGTGACCTCGTCGATATGCGCACTCTTCTCGGCCTGGGCCTTCCACGCGTCCTGGCTGTTCACCACCTCCTGCGGCGCCGTCTCCCTGAACCGGCGGAGCCGGACCTCGGCGCCGGCGGCCTTCGCGGCCTCGGCGGCGATCTCGGCGATGGCATGGTTGGTGCCGTAGGTCGAATAGTAGGCGACCACGAGTTTCACGGTGTTCATCGGGATGCTCCCTGCTGACGTTGTCCAGCGCTACAGCTAGGGGCGGTCGCGGCGCCCGGCCATCCGGCACGACCGCAAGCGATCTGTGCAGCGATGCAGAGGGCTGGCGCAGGGCGGCTTTGGCTGGCAGTGTCGGCGCGCCATCAACAGCCGATCCCGATGACCCCGATCCTGACCATCACCCTGAACCCCGCCCTCGACCTCGCCACCGAGACCGAGGTCGTCCGCCCGGGCGTCAAGCTCCGCTGCGGCCCGCCCCGCACCGATCCCGGCGGCGGCGGCATCAACGTGGCCCGCGCGGTGCGGCGCCTCGGCGGCGCGGCCTTCGCGCTTGTGGCCTCGGGCGGCGCCACCGGCGCGCAGCTGCAGGCGCTTCTGGCCGCCGAGGGCGTGCTGACCGGCCTCCTCGCCGCGCCGGGCGACACGCGCATCTCGCTTTCGGTGGCCGACGGCGCCACCGGCGAGCAGTACCGCTTCATGCTTCCCGGCCCGACCTGGAACGCCGCGGACGTGGCGATCTCGCTGTCCATGCTGCGCAGCGCCCTGTCGCCCGGCGGCTACTGCGTGCTCTCCGGCAGCCAGCCGCCCGGCCTCGGCGACGGCTTCCCCGCCGATTTCGCCGAGACCTGCGCCGAAAGCGGCGCCCGGCTCGTCGTCGATACCGGCGGCAGGCCGCTCGCCGCGCTGGTGGCCGCCCCCGGCCCGGGCGTCGAGGTCTTGCGCATGAACCACGAGGAGGCCGAGGAACTGGCCGGCCGCGTCTTCTCGACGCCCTCCGAAACCGCCGGGTTCGCCGCCTCGCTGGTGGCGAAGGGCGTGGCGCGGATCGTGGTGGTGGCCCGCGGCGCCGAGGGCTCGGTCATGGTGACCGACGGCCTGCGCGTCCAGGGCGTCGCGCCGCGCGTCGAGGTGCGCAGCAAGGTCGGCGCGGGCGACAGCTTCGTGGCCGGCCTGACGCTGGCGCTGGCCCGCGACCTGCCGGCCGACGAGGCGCTGCGCCACGGCGTCGCCGCCGCCAGCGCCGCGGTGATGACCGAAGGCACCGCGCTCTGCACGCGGGAGGATGTCGAGATGCTGCTGCCGCAGTGCCGTCTGTCGCCCCTGTAGGCGTCGCCTCGCGTCAGTCTGGCTCGACCGGCCAGCGCTGCGCGAGGTCCGCGACCCCGGCGCGGATCAGTTCGGCCAGCACGGCCTCGTCAATGTCGGCCAGGCGCCGGACTTCCAGGCAGGACTTGCCGGTGCGGTGCCGGCCCAACCGTGCAAGGATCGGGCCGAAGTCACGGTAGCCCGGCAGGATGTAGACGGAAAAACCGTGCGCCCGCGGCGCGAACCCCGTCGCGGGCGACTCGCCCTCGCGTCCGCTGTCGTAGCGGTACCGGTATCGGCCGTAGCCCACGATCGAGGGGCCCCACATCCGGGGCACCCAGCCGGTCGCCTCGCGGAAGATCGCATCGAGCCGCAGGGCCTCTGCCCGCTTGCCCTCCGGCAAAGCGGCCAGGACGGCGGCGGGGTCGACAACAGTCGGTGCAGTCTTGTTGCCGGTCATGGCGGTCTCCTGCTGCGCAGTATGGCACGGCAGAGGGCGCACGCCGGCGGGAAACCGCCCGCCCCGGCGGGCACCAGCGCGACGGATCGGGCGGGCGCGTCCGGCCGGCGCCGCGTCACGCCGTTGCCCGTGGATCCATCCTTTCGAGCCGCTCGCTCACGACGGATCGCGCCAGCGGTTGACCAGCGGGTACCGGCGGTCGAGCCAGAAGGAGCGGTTCGTCAGCCGCGCGCCGGGCGCCGCCTGGAACCGCTTCCACTCGGCGCCGTAGACCAGCGCCTCGACCTTCCTCACCGTGTCGCGGTCGAAGCCCCGCGCGACAAGGTCGGCGACGCTCTCCTCGCGGTCGACCAGCCCCTCGAGGATCGCGTCGAGCACCGGGTAGGGCGGCAGCGAATCCTCGTCCTTCTGGTCGGCCCGCAGCTCGGCGGTCGGCGGCTTGCGGATGACCCGCGGCGGGATCACCTCGCCCGCCGGGCCCTGCATCCACGGCCGGTGCGTGCGGTTGCGCCAGCGGCAGGTCTCGAACAGCCGCGTCTTGTAGAGGTCCTTCACCGGGTTGTAGCCGCCCGCCATGTCGCCGTAGACCGTGGCATAGCCCACCGCCACCTCGGACTTGTTGCCGGTGGTCAGCAGCATCTCTCCGAACCTGTTCGACAGCGCCATCAGCATCAGCCCGCGCAGGCGCGACTGGATGTTCTCCTCGGCGATGCCCGGCGCGGTGCCGGCAAACAGCGGCGCCAGCGTCGCCTTCACCGCCTCGAAGGCCGGACCGATCGGCAGGGTGTCGAGCCGGCAGCCCAGCCGGCGCGCGACCTCGGCGGCGTCCTCGAGCGAATGCGCCGAGGTGAACTCCGACGGCAGCATCACGCAGCGCACGTTCCCCGGCCCGACCGCATCGGCCGCGATTGTGGCGACGAGCGCGCTGTCGATCCCGCCCGACAGCCCGAGGAGGACCTTGCCGAGCCCCGACTTGCCGAGATAGTCGCGCAGGCCCTCGACCATAACGCGGTAGTCCTGCTCCCAGTCGTCGGGATGCGCGGCGCGCGCGCCCTCGACGGCGCGCCAGCCCTCGTCGGTCTCCTCGAAATCGACATGCGCTACCGCCTCGTCGAAGACCGGCAGCTTGACCGCCAGCTTGCCGCCGGGGTTCAGCACGAACGAGCCGCCGTCGAACACCTGGTCGTCCTGGCCGCCGACCATGTTGAGATAGACGAGCGGCAGCCCGGTCTCGACCACCCGGGCAACCATGAGGTTGAGCCGGAGGTCGAACTTGCCGCGGTGGTAGGGCGAGCCGTTCGGCACCAGCAGCAGCTCGGCCCCCGACTCGGCCTGCGCCTCGGCCACGTCGGGGTACCAGCTGTCCTCGCAGATCGGCGTCCCGATGCGCACCGCGTCGATCCGGTAGGGCCCGTGGATGTCGGCGGCGGCGTAGAGCCGCACCTCGTCGAACACGCCGTCGTTCGGCAGGTGGTGCTTGAGGATGCGCGCCGCGACCTTGCCGCCGCGCAGCACGTGGTAGGCGTTGTAGAGCCGCCCGCCCTCGCGCCAGGGCGCGCCGATCCCCAGCGCGGGGCCGTCGGCACAGGCCTCGGCCAGCGCGGCGAGATGCCGCGCGGCATCGGCCTCGAAGGCCCGCCGCATCACCAGGTCCTGGGTCTGGTAGCCGGTCAGGAACATCTCGGGCAGCGCGACCAGGTCGGCGCCCGCGGCACGCCCGGCCTGCCACGCCGTGCGCGCCCTGTCGGCATTGGCCGCCAGCGCGCCGACGGTCGGGTTGAGCTGGCCGAGCGTGAGGCGGAACCTGGCAGTCATGGCAATCCCCGTTCCGCCGCTACTTAGCAGAACCGCCAGCGATGGGAAGCGAGCCCGCCCGGCAGGTCCGGGCGGGCGCCCGCAAATCCCCGAAATCCATTGTCACGCCCCGGGGCCGCGGCTAACCTCCGCGCGAAGATTGCATGCGAGCGATTGGTTCTCGAGGGAGGTCCGCGTGGCCAGGCTGTGGAGTCCGGCGCCGCTTGGGGTGCTGATGGCGGCGATCGTCGCTGCAGGGGCGGCCGGCGCGCAGGCGACCGGCGAGGTCATCACCAAGCAGTACGACGACGGCGGCGTCTACGAGGGAACGTTCAGCGACGGCCTCCAGCACGGCCGCGGCACCTACCGGCTGCCGAACGGCTACGAATATGTCGGTGAGTGGATCGAGGGCGAGATCCGCGGCCAGGGCACCGCGCGCTTCCCGAACGGCTCGGTCTACGAAGGCCAGTTCGCCCGCGGCAAGCCCGAGGGCTTCGGCAAGATCACCTTCGCCGACGGCGGCACCTACGAGGGCGACTGGGTCGACGGCCGGATCGAGGGGACGGGCCGCGCCGTCTATGCCAACGGCGTCGTCTACCAAGGCGGCTTCGTCGACGCCCAGCACCACGGCGAAGGCGTCATGGAAAGCCCGAACGGCTATCGCTACGAAGGCGCGTGGGCGAACGGTGAGAAAGTGGGCCAGGGCAAGATCACCTATCCCGACGGATCGATCTACGAGGGCGACATGCTCGCCGGCGAGCGGGCCGGCCAGGGCACGCTCCGCATGCCCGACGGGCTTGTCTACCAGGGCGCATGGTCGGCCGGGCAGATCAACGGCAGGGGCACGCTCACCCAGGCCAACGGCGACATCTACGAGGGCGATTTCGTCAACGGCCAGCGCCAGGGCGAGGGCCGGGTGACCTATGCCAGCGGCGATGTCTACGAAGGCGCCTTCGAGGCCGACCGGCGCCACGGCCAGGGCACCTTCCGCGGCGCCGACGGCTATGTCTACGAAGGCGCCTGGGTCGAGGGGCAGATCGCCGGCGAGGGAACCGCGCGCTATCCCGACGGATCGGTCTATACCGGCACGTTCCGCGACGGCGTGGCCGACGGCCAGGGCACGATCACCTATGCCGACGGCTCGTCCTATACGGGCAGCTGGAGCGCCGGGGTGATCGAGGGCACCGGCGCGGCGCGCTATGCCAACGGCCTCGTCTACGAGGGCGCGTTCGTCGCCGGCAAGAACCACGGCCAGGGCGTGATGACCGCGCCCGACGGCTACCGCTACGAGGGCGAATGGGCCGACGGCGTGCGCCAGGGCCAGGGCACCGCGACCTATGCCGACGGCACCACCTATACCGGCGGCTTCGTCGCGGGCGAGCGCGAGGGCCGGGGCGAGATGACGATGCGCGACGGCTTCCGCTATGTCGGCGACTGGCGCAGCGGCGCGATGCACGGCGCGGGCACGGCCACCTATGCCAACGGCGACGTCTACGAGGGCGCCTTCGTCGACGGCAAGCGCGAGGGCGAAGGGACGATGCGCTACGCTTCGGGCGAGGTCGCCTCGGGCACCTGGGCCAACGGCCTTCTCGCCGCGGCGACCGCGGTCAGCGCCGCGCCCGACGCGGCCGCCGGCAGCGGGGCCGATACGGGCGCTGATACCAGTGCCGACACCGACCCCGGCGCCGACACGGGCGCGAACAACTAGGCCGGGCGCACGACCCGCGCACGACCCGCGCGGGGCGAGGGCTCTCCAGTTCCTTGATCGCACCCGCCACGCCAGGCGCGGCGGGGGTGCACTGCCGCTGCAGGCCGACGGAACGGCCGGCGCAGGGCGTCGCCGCCGGAACGCCACGGGGGCAAGGGTCCCGAGGCCGGCACCCGGCTCGAACCGGAGCGGTCCGGCCCGCGCCCGCACGATGCGGCCTCCGGTCGCCGAAACGCCCGCCGCGGGGTGCGGCCTCACACCGCCCCGCCCGCCTCCATCCGCGCGAGGAACGCCTCGGCCCCCGCCAGCACCTCGGCCCGGCGGCCGTCCTCCATCCGGTCCCAGGTGCGGTACATGTTCGCCATCCGGGGATTGCGCGCGAAGCGCTCCCGGTGCCGGTCGAGGAAGTGCCAGTAGAGCAGGTTGAACGGGCAGGCGCCCGGCCCGGTCCTGGCCTTCACGTCATAGGCGCAGGACCTGCAGTAATCCGACATCCGGTCGATGTAGTTGCCCGACGAGACATAGGGCTTGGAGCCGACCACCCCGCCATCGGCGAACTGGCTCATCCCGATCACGTTGGCCGACATCACCCATTCGTAGGCGTCGGCATAGGCCAGCATGTACCACTCTTGGACCTGCTGCGGCTCGATCCCCGCCAGCAGCGCGAAGTTGCCCGTCACCATCAGGCGCTGGATGTGGTGGGCATAGGCCTCGTCCCGGGTCTGCCCGACCGCCTGCGCCACGCAGTTCATCGCCGTCTCGCCGGTCCAGTAGAAGGCCGGCAAGGTCCGGCGGTGGTTCAGCGCGTTGCGCCGGGCGTAATCGGGGCCCTGCAGGAAGTAGATGCCCCGGATGAACTCGCGCCAGCCGATGATCTGCCGGATGAACCCCTCGGCCGCGTTCAGCGGCACGGCGCCGGCCTTCCACGCGTCCTCCGCGGCGCGGCAGACCTCGAGCGGGTCGAGCAGCCCGGCATTGAGGTAGGGCGAGAGCACCGCGTGATAGAGGAAGCGGTTGCCCGACAGCATCGCGTCCTGGTAGTCGCCGAACTTCGGCAGCGCATGCTCGACGAAATGCGCCAGGGCCCGTCGCGCCTGGTCGCGGTCGGTCGCGAAGCCGAAGGGGCGCAGGCGGCCGAAATGGTCGCCGAACCGCGCCTCGACCAGGTCCAGCACCTCGCCCACCGTGGCGTCGGGCGCGAAATCCGGCGGGCCGCCATGGGTCACCTCGCCCGGTGCCGGCTTGCGGTTCTCGTGGTCGTAGTTCCACTGCCCGCCCGCCGGCGCCGCGCCGTCCATCAGCAGGCCCGTCTTGCGGCGCATTTCGCGGTAGAAATATTCCATGCGAAGGCTCTTGCGGCCCTCCGCCCAGGCCTGGAACTCGCGTTCGGAGCAGACGAAGCGGTCGTCCTCGATCTGGCGGACGGGAAGCGGCGCGCCGTCCAGCGCCGCGATCAGCCGCCACTCGCCCGGCCGGGTCGCGACGACCTCGCGGGCGCCCCTCGCGGCCGCGCGGCGGATCAGCTCGCCCACGATGCTGCCAGTGTTCGCCGGATCGTCGAGGCGGGTATAGTCCACCGTCCAGCCGGCCGCCGCCAGCTCGGCCGCGAACTTGCGCATCGCCGCGAACAGGAAGGCGATCTTCTTGGGGTGATGCCGGACATAGGTCGCCTCGTCCGTCACCTCGGCCATCACCACGACGTCGGCGTCGCGGTCGGCGGCCCGCAAGGCGGCCATGTCGGGCGACAGCTGGTCGCCGAGGACGAGGACCAGCCGCGTCACCACGGCACCTCGCTGCCGGCATGGTCGAAGAAGCCGCCAGACTGCGCCGGGGTCAGCCCGTCGACGACGCCGAGGAGGTTCCGCGCCGCCTCGGCCGGGTCGACCGCCGGGTGGCGGCCCAGATAGGCCTCGGTGAACCGCGTCCTGACGGTGCCGGGATGCAGCGCCGCGACGATAGCCTGCGGGTGCGTCCGCGCGACCTCGACCGCCGCGGTGCGCAGCAGCTGGTTCAGCGCCGCCTTCGCCGCGCGGTAGCCGTACCAGCCGCCCAGCCGGTTGTCGCCGATCGAGCCGACCCGCGCCGAGAGGGCGGCGAACACCGCGCGCCGGTCGCGCGGCATCAGCCGCAGCGCATGCTTCAGGACGAGGAGCGGCCCGATGGCGTTCAGCCGGAACTGGTCGGCGAGCGCCGCCGGGTCGACCGCCCTCAGGGTCTTCTCAGGCACCGCGCCGGCGATCCCGAGCGCGCCGGTCGCGACGAGGATCACGTCGAACGGCCCCTCGATCCGTCCCAGCGCCGCCTCGACCGAAGCCTCGTCCGTCACGTCAAGCCCGTCGCCCGACCGCGAGAGCCGAACCACCCCCGCGCCCCGCGCCTCCAGCGCCGCGGCAAGCGCCGCGCCGATCCCGCCCGAAGCGCCGACGACAAGGGCCTGCGTCATCCGTCACCTCCCCGCGGAAGGGATCAGGCCGGTCGCGGCGCCAGCGCCCCTCGCGCAACAAGTCTCTCGATCACGGCGGTCCCGTAGCGGACATTGCCGTGTATCCCGTCCTCGGCGAAGTAGTCCCTGTCCAGCGCCTCGCCAGGTCCCGACAGGTCCCGCCACGGTTCGTAGAGGTTCAGGCGAAGCGCGCGCATCCGCTCGCAGACCGCGAGGTATGCACCGCGCATGTTCGGACGATTGAACAGCGGCGGAGGCGCGACGATCGTCGCCCGCGAGCGCCGCGCAATGCGGCGCAGAAGGCGCATCTGCGGCTCGCGATGCTCCTGCACATAGGCCAGCAAGAACTCCGACGACAGGTGCAGCGCCGCCGGGTCGGCGGCAAAGTTGCCGGCTTCGCTGACATGGCGGGTCGCACTCAGGCGCGGAACGAGGCGACCGAGCTGGAACCCCGCCGAGACGAGCACCGGCCGTTCGCGGCCCAGTATCGGCTGACCGTCGAAGCGCCGGAGGATGCGCTCCGAGGCGGCGTCGAGATCGCGGTTGCCGCGCATCCTTATGCCGCGCTCGGCATCGAAGACCACTCGCCCCGCGTGCCAGAAATTGCCCGAGACCGAGAGCAGCACCGCCGGGATGCCGAGGGCGTCGCAGCCGTGCTTCAGCGCGATCGCGTGGCTGTCGCCGATGATCACGACCTCGGGCCCGCAGGTCGTGCCGGGATCAGTCCTGGCTGCGTCGATCAAGCAACATCTCCTCGCAGACAAGGTCCTCGGCCGCCATCGCGGCCTCGGCCGCAGCCTCGCGCATGGCGCTGTCGTCGTTGGCCGTGTAGAGCCGCTCCGAGGTCAGCCGCAGCCCGGCGAAGAACTGGGACATCACGAAACTCACGCCCTGCGGCGAGACCGACCGCAGGTTCGGCTCGAAGAACATCGCCCGTGCCGGGGCCCCGGCCACGATCTCGTAGGACGGGAAGTAGTCGACCCAGTCGGCATCGGCGGCAAGGTCGCCCGCCACCGCGCGCAGGACGGACTTGGAGTAGACGGTGGCTTTCAGCACATGCCCCCCGCTCGCCGTCGCGGTCAGCGGCACCGGCGAGACGGTCAGCAATATCCTGATGCGGGGATTGAGCGCGCGCATGCCCGCGAACGCGGCTTGCAGATCGCCGACGATGTCGCGGTAGCGCGCCGGCGAGAAGGCATGACGCTCGGGGTCGAACCGGCCCGCGACGGTGCCGGGGCACATCGGATAGGGCTGGCCGGTGCGGACATTGCTCCATCCCTCGGTCAGGCCGAGGGTGAAGACGAAGACATCGGCGTCGGCGATCGCGCGGCGGAAGGCGCGCACCATCGATGCGCGCGACAGCAGCAGTTCCTCGATGCTGGCGAAGCCGCGCGGCTCGATCGCCGGTCTGAGCGAGTCGCGATGGCGAGGCTCCTTCGCCTCGGGCTCCGTCCAGGCCTCGGCCGCGTCGATGGCGATGCTGCCGTCTGCCAAGTCCACCAGGTAGCGAAGCTGCGCGGCGGTGTAGACATTGCCGGTGCGTGCCGAGAAGACGCCGTAGTTGAATCGACGGGCCATCTCGGCCGGCGTCCGCCGCGGGGCGGGCTCGGCGTTGAACCAGTTCATGCCCCGCGCCGACAGCGCCGCCGAGATGTGCTGGGCGAAGCATGAGCCGAAGGTGGCGAAGCGCGCGTCGGCGGCCAGCGTCCACTTTGCCTCCCACAGGCCTGAAAGCCCCCAGATGCCTGGTTCGGCGACAGCGCTGCGCCAATAGGCTGTCGCCGGCAGGTGGGAAAAGGGTGTTGCGTCGGCAGCCATGGATCGCTCGGGCGGGTTCGCGTGGAAGCTGTCGTCCAAAGCCGGCAAAAAGATGGAAGCCGTGTGGTGACACCTGCCCGGCCCCGGCGGAATGGCCCTTCCCTTTCGGCCGCCGCGCGGTATAGTCGCGCGCCATGACAGGGTCGGCCCATAACATGCACCGCCAGCGCATCCGCGCCGCGACGCCGCCTGTCCTGCTCCTTCTCCTTAGCCGCCTCTGAGCGTGCCCCTGGGCGCGACCGCTCGGAGGTAGCCAGCGCCCGGCACCAGGCTCAAGGAACCCAGAGGAAGAGACCCATGACCGGCAAGGCTGACCAGGACCGCGTCCTGATCTTCGACACGACGCTCAGGGATGGCGAACAGTCGCCCGGCGCGACGATGACGCACGAGGAAAAGCTCGAGATCGCCGGGCTTCTCGACGAGATGGGCGTCGACATCATCGAGGCGGGCTTTCCGATCGCCTCCGAGGGCGATTTCGCCGCGGTGGCCGAGATCGCGAAGGTCGCGCGCAACGCGGTGATCTGCGGCCTCGCCCGGGCCAACCTGAAGGACATCGACCGCTGCTGGGAGGCGGTGCGCCACGCGCGGCGCCCGCGCATCCACACCTTCATCGGGACCTCGCCCCTGCACCGCGCGATCCCTAACCTCGACCAGGACCAGATGGCCGAGCGGATCCACGACACCGTGACCCATGCCCGCAACCTCTGCGACAACGTCCAGTGGTCGCCGATGGACGCGACGCGGACCGAGCACGACTATCTCTGCCGCGTGGTCGAGATCGCGATCAGGGCCGGCGCGACCACGATCAACATCCCCGACACGGTCGGCTACACTTATCCGCTGGAAAGCGCGAACCTGATCCGGATGCTGCTCGAGCGTGTGCCGGGCGCCGATGCGATCACCTTCGCCACCCACTGCCACAACGACCTCGGCATGGCGAC
>CAZYBG010000070.1:0-16902 GCA_964645155.1 uncultured Rhodobacterales bacterium
CCCGCCGCCACCACCGCCGCCGCCGCCGCTGTTCCCGCCGCCACCACCGCCGCCGCCGCCGCTGTTCCCGCCGCCACCACCGCCGCCGTTGCCGCCGTTGCCGTTGCCTTGGCCGCCATTGCCGTTGCCGCCGGCATTGCCGTTGCCCTGGCCGCGGCCGTTGCCCCGGTTGCGGGCGTTCCCGCTGTTGCCGGGCGCGGCATCGGCGGCGGCGTGGACTTCGCCGGCGGCGGCCGAGTTCGCGGGCAGGAGCCGGCCCGACCGCGCATCGACGACGACGCTGCCCATCTGGCCGTTGGGCAGCATCACCAGCACCCTGTAGTAGACCTCGCCGACATCGAAGGCGCGGACATCGACCGGGTCGCCTCGGGTGGCGCGGCGCACGCTGTCGTAGATCTGCGCCAGCGGCTGGCTCTGGCCGCGCGCGGCAAGGTCGCGCACCTCGTCCTGGCCGAGCTCGCGCGCCGCGGAAACGCCTGGCGCAAGCGTGACGGCCAGCATGGCTGCGGCAACGAGGGGGACGAACCTGTTCATGCCGACAGCTCTACCAAGATCGCAGTGAACCCAGCGTGAATGACCAGTGGCAACAGGGGTTTGGCGACCCGTTCCCCGCCACGGCGGCCCTGCATCAGCCGGCCCAGGCGACGGCCCGCTGCCGCTGCTCGCCGAGGCCCGCGATGCCGAGCCGCATCGACTGCCCGGGGCGGAGATAGACCTGCGGCTTCTGCCCCATGCCGACGCCGGGCGGCGTGCCGGTCGAGATGATGTCGCCGGGCTGCAGCGACATGAACTGGCTGATGTAGTGCACCAGGTGGCGCACGCCGTAGACCATCGTCCGGGTCGAGCCGTTCTGGTAGCGGTGGCCATCGACCTCGAGGAACATCGCCAGGTCCTGCGGGTCGGCGACCTCGTCCCTGGTCACCAGCCACGGCCCGAGCGGCCCGAACGTGTCGGCCGACTTGCCCTTCGTCCACTGCCCCGAGCGCTCGATCTGGAAGGCGCGTTCCGAGACGTCGTTGATGACGCAGTAGCCCGCCACGTGGTCCATCGCCTCGGCCTCGGAGACGTGGCGCGCCTCGGTACCGATGACGACGCCAAGCTCGACCTCCCAGTCGGTCTTCTCGGACCCCTTCGGGATGATGACGTCGTCGTTCGGCCCGCAGATCGCCGATGTCGCCTTCATGAACAGCACCGGCTCGGGCGGCACCTCGAGACCCGATTCCGCGGCGTGATCGGCGTAGTTGAGGCCGACGCAGATGAACTTGCCGACCCGGCCGATGCAGGGCCCGATGCGCGGCGCCTCGTCCACCCGCGGCAGGCCCTCGGGGTCGAGCGCCGCGAGCCGGGCCAGCCCTTCGGGCGTCAGCGTCGCGCCCGCGATGTCGTCGACATGGGCCGAAAGCTCGCGGATCGTGCCGCGGGCGTCGAGGAGGCCGGGCTTTTCCTGGCCCGGGGGGCCGTAGCGCAAGAGTTTCATCGGGTTCTCCTCAGGTGTTCGTCCAGCCGCCGTCGATGGCGATGGCCTGTCCGGTGACGAAGGCGGCCTCGTCCGAGGCGAGGTAGACGGCAAGGCCCGCGATCTCCTCGGGCCGGCCGATCCGGCCCATCGGCTGGCGGGCGATGAAGGCCCTGCGCGCGGCCTCGACATCGCCGGCCGCCTTGCCCTGCGCCTCGACGCGGGCGTGCCACGAGGGGCTCTCGACCGTGCCCGGGCAGATCGCGTTGGCGCGCACCCCTTGCGTCACGAAATCGGCCGCGATCGCCTTGGTGAAGCCGATCAGCGCCGCCTTCGTCGCGCCGTAGACGAAGCGGTTGGGCGCGGCGATCTGCGACGAGACCACCGAGGCGATGGTGACAATGCTGCCGCCGCCGTTCGCGATCATCGCCGGCAGCAGCGCCCGGGTGATCCGCCAGGCACCCTTGACGTTCAGGTCGAACGAGAAGTCCCAGTCGGTCTCGGCGCAGTCGAGGATGGTGCCGTGGTGCACGAAGCCGGCGCAGTTGAAGAGGATGTCGACCGCCCCCACCCGCCCGGCCAGCGCCGCGACCGCTGCGCCGTCGGTCACGTCGAGCGCATGGGTCTCGATGCCTGCCTCGGCAAGCGGCCGCAGCGCCGCGGCGTCGCGGTCGGTGGCGATGACATGGGCGCCCTCGGCCGCGAAGGCCCGCGCCGTGGCAAGCCCGATGCCCGCGCCTGCCGCCGTGGTGAAGGCGCGTTTCCCGGCGAGCCTCATGGTTCCCCCCTACATCACCGCGCCGATCTGCCAGGGGACGAATTCGGCGCCCCCGAAGCCCAGCGTCTCGCTCTTCGTCTTCTCGCCCGAAGCGACGCGCAACATCAAGTCGAAGATGGCGCGGCCCTTGTCCTCGATGCCGACGCCGCGGCTGACGATGTCGCCGCAGTTGATGTCCATGTCCTCCGCCATGCGGGCGTGCATCTCGTCGTTGGTGGCGAGCTTGATGCACGGCACGGGCTTGTAGCCCGAGACCGAGCCGCGGCCGGTGGTGAAGGCGATCAGGTTCGCCCCGCTCGCGATCTGCCCCGTGACGCTGCAGGGGTCGTAGCCGGGGCTGTCCATGTAGACGAAGCCGGGCGTGGTGATCGGCTCGCCGAACTTGTAGACGCCGGACAGGGGCGCGGTGCCGCCCTTGGCGACGGCGCCGAGCGATTTCTCGAGGATCGTCGTCAGCCCACCCTTCTTGTTGCCGGGCGAGGGGTTGTTGTCCATCTCGCCGCCGTTCCGCGCGGTGTAGCCCTCCCACCAGCGGATGCGCTCGACCAGCTTCTCGCCCACCTCGCGGCTGACCGCGCGGCGGGTCAAGAGGTGCTCGGCGCCGTAGATCTCGGGCGTCTCGCTCAGGATCGTGGTGCCGCCGTGCCGCACCAGCAGGTCGGACGCCGCGCCGAGCGCGGGGTTCGCGGTAATGCCGGAATAGCCGTCCGATCCGCCGCATTGCAGGCCGACGACCAGTTCCGAGGCCGGCACCGTCTCGCGCCGGGCGCGGCCGGCGCTTTCGGCCATCTCGCGCAGCAGGGCCAGCCCGCGTTCCACCGTCTTCCGGGTGCCGCCGGTCTGCTGGATCGTCATGTAGCGGAAGTTGCCGTCCGCCCGCATCCGGCCCTGGCCGATCAGGTCGGGGATCTGCATGACCTCGCAACCGAGGCCGACCAGCAGGATGCCGCCGAAGTTGGGGTTGCGCGCATAGCCCTGGAGCGTCCGGTAGAGCGTGGCGTAGCCTTCATCGGTACCCGACATGCCGCAGCCCGTGCCATGGACGATCGGCACCACGCCGTCGATCCCTTCCGCCACGGCGAAGCCCGGCTCGCGCTCGGCGGCCTCGGCGATGAACCGCGCGACGCTTCCCGAGCAGTTCACCGAGGTGAGGATGCCGAGGTAGTTGCGCGTCCCGACCCGGCCGTCCGCGCGGCGGTAGCCCTCGAATGTCGCCGCCCGGTCGACCGGGGCGAGCGGGCGCAGGTCGGTCCCGAAGGCATAGTCGGTGTCGTGGTCGCCCATCCCGAGATTGTGGCTGTGGACATGCGCGCCCGGTGCCACGGCCCCGGTCGCGACGCCGATGATCTGGCCGTAGCGGATCACCCGCTCGCCCGCCGCGATCGCCCGCGCCGCCAGCTTGTGGCCCCGCGGCACCGGCCCCGGCAGCGGCCCGCCCAGGGCCGGCAGCACCGTTCCGGCGGCGAGGTCGGCGAGCGCGATGAGCACGTTGTCGTCGGGATTGAGCCGGATCGCAGCCTGCTTGGCGATGGTCACGTCGCACCCCCTGCGGTACCGCCCGGGCTGGCGGGTTTTCTTGACAGGCCCCCGGCCGGGACTAACATGTTAGCATGCTACAGGCGCCGCAAGCCGAACCGCAAGCAGCAAGCGACATAGCCGGGCGCCTCCGCCCGCTGGGCCATTTTCCCGGCGCCCTGTCGAACCGCGTCTACCTGTCGCTGAAGGAGGCGATCCTGTCGATCGCCTACCGGCCAGGCGAGATCGTCCGGAAGGGCGACATCTGCGCCGCCTTCGGCGTCTCGCGCTCGCCGGTTTCCGAGGCGGTC
Organism: uncultured Rhodobacterales bacterium; assembly: GCA_964645155.1. Classification (GTDB taxonomy): domain Bacteria; phylum Pseudomonadota; class Alphaproteobacteria; order Rhodobacterales; family Rhodobacteraceae; genus CAZYBG01. Next base: position 4,061 of record CAZYBG010000070.1, read on the forward strand.
GCGCGGCTGGCGGCCGAGGGGCTGGTCGACGTGATCCCGCAGGCGGGCACCTTCGTCGCCCGCTTCTCGATGGCCGAGATCCGCGAGGGCGCCTTCATCCGCGAGGCGATCGAGCTTGCGGCGGTCGAGCGGGTGGCGCAGACCATCTCCGATGGCCAGCTCCGCGACCTGAACCGCAACCTGCGGGTGCAGGAGGCGCTGGTGGCCGATGGCGACGTTGCGGGGTTCTACCGGACCGATGGCGAGATGCACGAGATGATCCTGTCCTTCACCGGCTACCGCCGCCTGGCCCAGGTGTCCGAGACCGCCTGGCTGCACGTGAACCGCGCGCGCCAGCTCATCCTGCCGGTGCCGGGCCGGGTGCAGGCGACGCTGGCCGAGCACCGCGCCATCCTGGCCGCGCTTGCGGCGCGCGATCCGGCGGCGGCGCGGGCGGCGACGCGCGACCATCTCGGGCAGCTCCTGACCTATCTGGAGCCGCTGGAGCGCGAGCGGCCCGACCTCTTCAGCGCCGCATGAGCCGCCCGAACCGCCCCCGCTATGCCGCGCGGCTCAATGCCTTCGCGGCGCCCGGCGGCGGCGTGGCCGAGATGATCGGCGCCGCCGCGGCGGTAGGCGGCATCGACGCGGCCGACCTCAACTTCCCCGACCATTTCGGCGCGCACGCGCCGGCCGCGCTCGGCCGGATCCTCGCCGATCACGGGCTCGCGCTCAACGGCCTGGCGATGCGCTACTCCGCCGACCGGGCGTTCCGGATCGGCGCCTTCACCAACCCCGACCCCGTCACCCGCCGCGCGGCCATCGACCTCACCAGGCGGGGTATCGACGCCTGCGCCGCGATGGGCGGGCGGCTGATGACGCTGTGGCTGGGGCAGGACGGGGTCGACTACCCGTTCCAGGGCGACCTGTCGCGGATGTGGGACGACACCGTCTCGGCGCTCGCCGAGGTCGCCCGCCATGCCCCCGAGATCGACGTCTCGGTCGAATACAAGCCGAACGAGCCGCGCGCCTTCGCGCTGCTGCCCGATGTGGGCACCACGCTTCTCGCCGTGCGCGAGGCCGGGGCGCCAAACCTCGGCGTGACGCTCGACTTCGCGCATGTGCTCTACGCGGGCGAGATGCCGGCCCATGCCGCCGACCTGGTCGCGCGGCACTCCCGGCTTCTGGGGGTGCACCTGAACGACGGCTATGGCAGGCGCGACGACGGGCTGATCGCCGGCTCGATCCATCCGGTCCAGACGGTCGAGCTGTTCGTGGCGCTCGCGCGGATCGGCTATGACGGCGTGATCTACTTCGACACCTTCCCCGACCACGGCGGGCTCGACCCCGCGGCCGAGGCGCGGGCGAATGTCGCGCTGGTCGAACGGCTCCGCCAGGTCGCGGCGGGTCTCGCCCGCGACCCCGCGCTCGCCGCCGCGACCGCCCGGCAGGACGCGGCGGCCGCGATGCGCATCGTCGCCGCCGCCCTCTACGGGGCCGAGGGGTGAGCGTCCTCGTCGTCGGCTCGCTCCACCTCGACGTCATCGTCGCGGCGCCGCGCCTGCCGCGGCTTGACGAGACGCTGGCGGGGCAGGGCGTCCGCTACGCCTTCGGCGGCAAGGGCGGCAACCAGGCCGTCGCCGCCGCCCGCATGGGCGCCGCGGTCGCGATGGCGGGCGCGGTCGGGTCCGACGCCTTCGCCGCCACGCTCCTCGCCGCGCTCGACCGCGCCGGGGTCGACCGGACGCGCGTCGCGCGCCGCCCCGGCGCCTCGGGGATGAGCGTCGCCATCATCGACGCGCGCGGCGACTATGGCGGGGTCATCGTGTCGGCCGCGAACCTCTCGGTCACCGGGGAGGGGGTGCCGCCCGAGGGCACCGGCCACGTCCTCCTGCAGAACGAGATACCCGAGGCGGCGAACCTCGCCGCCGCGCGGGCGGCCGCCGCCGCCGGTGCGCGGGTGATCCTGAACGCCGCCCCGGCGCGGCCGGTCGCGCCCGAGCTTCTCGCGCTGACCGACATCCTGGTCGTCAACCGCGGCGAGGCGGCGGTGCTGACCGGGCTGCCCGAGGACGCGCCCGAGGCGGCGGCCCGCACGCTGGCCGACAGCGGCCCCGGTACGGTCATCGTCACCCTCGGGGCGGGCGGCCTGATCGCGCTGACCGCGGCCGGCGCGTTCGACCTGCCCGCCCGCGCCGTCCCTGTGGTCTCGACCCATGGCGCGGGCGACGCCTTCGTCGGCGCGCTTGCCGCGCGGCTCGATGCGGGCGACGACCTGCCTGCCGCGCTCGGCTTCGCGCAGGCGGCCGCCGCGCTGCACGTCGCCACCCTGCCCGAGGACCGCCATCGCCTCGACGCGGCCGCCGTCCGCGCGCTCTGAAGGCCTGGGGTGGGCGGCCGGTTTACCCGCCCCCGCGCTCAGATCCGGTAGAGCTCGGCCGCCGTGCCGCCATAGACCCGCGCCCGCGCGGCGTCGGAAAGCCCGGCGGTCAGTTCCTCGGCCACGGCCCGCCAGCGTGGATACTCGCAGCGCAGCCGGCAGACCGGCCAGTCCGACCCCCAGAGCACGCGCTCGGGCCCGAACACCGCCAGGACGTGATCGACATAGGGCCGCAGGTCCGCGACCCGCCAGCCCGGATCGGCCTCGGTCACCAGTGCCGAGAACTTGCAGAAGGCCCCGGTCTCCCCGGCGATCCGGGCCATCCCGTCGGCCCAGAACCGGAAGGTTTCGGCGGAATGGGCGCGGATCTGCGGCTTCATGCAGTGGTCGACCACCACGCGCATCTGCGGATAGCGCTTCAGGATGGTCAGGAAGTTCGCCAGGTGCCGCGGGAAGCCGAGGGCGTCGAAGACGAGGCCGAGCCCGGCTACCGCCTCGAAGCCCCATTGCACGCCGGGCCCGAGCATCCAGTCGTCGTCGGGGATGTCCTGGATCATCGGCCGGATGCCCTTCAGCTTCGGGTGCCGTGCCAGGCGCTCCAGCACCGCCCGGTCCGAAGCCTTCTCGAAATCGACCCAGCCGACCACGCCCAGCACATGCGGCGTCGCGTCGGCGATGCCGAGCATGTACTCGGTCTCGTTCACCGTGGCCGCCGCCTGGACCAGCACGGTGCCCTCGATGCCATGCGCATCGAGATGCGGCTGCAGGTCGGCCGGGCCGTAGGGGCGGGCGAGGACGGGGTCGTCCTTCGGCATCCAGCCGTAGTCGCCGCGCGCGGGGTTCCAGTAGTGCTGGTGGGCGTCGATCCGCCTCATGGCGCGTCCTTCCGCAGCAGCCCCTCGGCTTTCAGCTCGGCCCAGAGCGCCGGCGGGATCGGCGTCCGCGCCGCGACCAGGTTCGAGTCCATCTCGGCCACGCCCTGCCCGCCGGGGATGACCGAGACGACGGCCGGATGGCGCAGCGGGAACTGGAACGCGGCGTCGACCAGCCGCGTCGCGTGCCGGGCGCAGGCGGCCTCGATCCGGGCGACCCGGCTCAGGATCTCCGGCGGCGCGGGGTCGTAGTTGTAGAAGGCGCCCGGCTTCGGCCCGGTCGCCAGGACGCCGGAATTGTAGGGCCCGCCGATCACGATGCCGATGCCGCGCGCCTCGGCCAGCGGCAGGAAGCTCTCCAGCGCCTCCTGCTCCAGCAGCGTGTAGCGCCCGGCGAGCAGGAACAGATCAAAATCGCCGCGCTCGGCCAGCCACTGGCAGGGCTGCCATTCGTTCACGCCGGCGCCGAAGGCGCGGATCACGCCCTGGTCGCGCAGCTCGGTCAGCGCCCGGTAGCCGCCCGCCATCAGCTCGCCCAGCCTCGCCTCGAGCGCCTCCCACGAGCCGTGGTTGAAGACGTCGAGGTCGTGGGCGTAGAGGATGTCGATCCGGTCGACGCCGAGCCGCTCGAGCGAGAATTCGAGGCTGCGCATCACCCCGTCGTAGCCGTAATCGTAGACCTCGTTGCGCGCCGGCACGTCGAACCACTTCCCGAAGCCGTCGCGCCGGTCCGGCGTCGTCGCCTTCAGGAGCCGGCCGATCTTGGTCGACAGCAGGTAGGCATCACGGTCCTTGCCCCGCAGGAACGGATTCAGCCGGGTCTCGGCAAGGCCGAGGCCGTAGAGCGGCGCGGTGTCGAAGTAGCGCACGCCGGCGTCCCATGCCCGGTCGAGCACGGCGCGCGCGTCGGCATCGCCGATTGCCCGGTAGAGGTTGCCGAGCGGCGCGGTGCCGAAGCCGAGTTCGGTGAAGGTCAGCCCGCCGGTGCCGAGCCGGTCCCAGTGCCGTGTCGCCAGTGCCATGCCATCCCCCCTGTCGCGGGCGAGGATGTCCGTGGTGGCGTGGTCGCGCAAGGGGCCTGCGCCTCAGGTGGCGGTATGGCTGCCATCGGCAGGGCAAAGCGGCCCATGCCCGATCCTCCCGTGCCCGATCCTGCGGTGCCCGTCCGTCGGCGCCGCCAGCCTACAGGAGCGCTGCTGCCACCGTGGCGGCAGGAGATGGCGGCCCGGCCGAAGGAGGGCGCCAGTTTGAACGTGCGCTCAAACTTTTTCTTGGCAAGCCGCGGCCGGTGAGGTAGTTTGAGCGTGCACTCAAATTCACTGCCCCCGCGTTGCTCCGATGGTCCGGTCGTGGCCGATCGCGACCGTGACGGGGCCAGACAGACGCGGATCCGCGGCTGGCCGCGGTCACGAAAGGCATGGTCGATGGCCAAGGATCATTCCGACTGGGACCGGCGCGGCCTGCCCGGCTGGGCCTATCACGCACCCGCGGTCTTCGCGCTGGAACAGGAGCGCATCTTCCGCCGGCACTGGCAGATCGCGGGCCATGTCAGCGACATCCCCGAGCCGGGCGACTACGTGACTCTCGACATCGCGGGCGAGCGGGCGGTGGTGATCCGCGGTCATGATGGCGTGCCGCGCGCCTTCCACAACATCTGCCGCCATCGCGGCACCCGCGTCGTCCAGGGCGAGACGGGGCGCTGCAACAAGGCGATCGTCTGCCCGTTCCATGGCTGGGCCTACAACCTCGACGGCACGCTCCGCGGGATCGCCGAGCGCGCGAGCTTTCCGCCGCTCGACCGGCGCGACTGGGGGCTTCGCCCGGTGGAGCTCGAGCTGTGGCAGGGCTTTCTCTTCGTCCGCTTCGAGGCCTCCGCGCAGCCGCCGGTCGCCCGGCTGATGGCGCCCTATGCGGCCGATTTCGCCGCCTTCGACGTGGCCGACATGGTCCGCATCCCCGGGAACGACTGGGAGGACCGGGTGCCGGCGAACTGGAAGGCGCTGCGCGACGTCGACAACGAGGGCTACCATGTGCGGCAGGCGCATCCGGCGCTGCACGATCTCTACGGTGACGGCTACACCGACAGTGACTGGGTGGGCCTGACCTCGCGGTCGGACGGCATCTTCAACGACGGGCCCGGTCGGCTCTGGTCGGTCAGGGCCTACAAGGCGTTCGTCGGCGCCACGCCGGTCAGCGGCCCGCCGGCGCGGCGCTGGAGCTACTACAACCTGTTCCCGAACACGGTGATCGGGCTCTATCCCGACAGCGCCGTGTGGTACCAGGAGATCCCCGTCGGGCCGGCCGAGACGATCCAGCGCGGGCGCGCCTACCGGTTCCGGAACGAAAGCAGGGAACTCAGGGCGGCACGCTATCTCTCGGGGCGGATCGACCGGATCACCGCGGCCGAGGACCACGACCTCTGCATCTGGTCGTTCGAGGCGACACGCTCGGCCTCCGGCTACAGCGGCGCGATCCTGTCCGACCTCGAGCGCGGGCTGAGGTCGTTCCACGACCTCCTGCGCCGCGAGATCCCCGAGCTTGCCGCCGGCACGCCCCCGGCCTGAGGGCAGGCGGCGTGCCGCACCCCGCGCACCGCGGCGGGCTGGCTGGCGCAGGGGCGCGCGATGGGATAACCGCGGCGTCGGCGCGTCCGCTGGCAGCGCGCCGACCCCTGCCGCGCGAGGCCGCCGAGGCGATGTCCGGACCCGACCCCACCGACCCCGACGCCACCGCGGCCGATCCGGTGCTGGCGGTCCTGCCGGTCGCGGCCGGGCGGCGCTGGGTGGCGGTCGCCATGCTTCTCGTCCTCGGCGGGCTCCTGGTATGGACGGCGCTGGCCCGGCCGCCCGCCGCGCCCGGCTGGCGGGTCCTGCTGCTTGCCGCGGGCCTCGCCGCGCTCTGGCTGTCGGTGCGGCTGCGCGCAGCGACGACGCGGCATCTGGAGCTGACCGCGACCGCCCTGCGCGACAGCGCCGGCGTGGAGCTTGCCCGCGTCGCCGAGATCGCTGCGGTCGATCGCGGGCCCTTCGCGTTCAAGCCGTCGGGGGGGTTCGTGCTGCGGCTCTCGGCCGACCGGGGCGCCGCCTGGGCGCCGGGGCTGTGGTGGCGGGTCGGCCGCCGGCTTGGCGTCGGTGGCGTCACCGGGCGGACCGAGGCGCGCTACATGGCCGAGGTCGTCGTGGCGCTGCTGGCCGAGCGCAGGGGCGGGGTGGTCCGCCGGGCCGGCGACTGACGGCCCGGCCCGACGTCAATCGGCGTCAATCGTCGTCGTCGTCGGCGGTGACGTTGCTGCTGCCGCCCGTGCCCACGCCTTCGTAGACGACCTTCGGCGCGAAGCGCGGCCGCACCACGATGAAGCTGGAGAACGTCTGCGCGGCAAGCCCGACCTGATCCCAGAGCGGTTCGTAGTCGAGCAGCGTCTCGACGATGATGACCGTTTCGCCATCGGGCATGATCGGGATGTAGTCGCGCAGCGCGGCGAGGCTGGAGTCGCTCAGGTCGGGCCGCCCGCGCGTGCCCCGCGACCATTGGACCAGATACTTGTTGGCGTCCTCGTCGAAGGTGATCGAGGTGGCGCGGATGCTGTTGTTGCCGGCATAGTCGATCAGGTAGTCGTAGACCAGGTTCAGGCCGTCGATATAGGCGTCGTCGACCGTTTCGGTCTGGCGCGACAGCATGTCGCCGATCGCGTAGGCGGCGCGTTCGTTGGCGGTCGCGGTGCGGAACACGTCGAAAAACACCACCGTCGCCACCCACCAGACGATGAGCAGCGGGAAGACGATGACGAATTCCAGCGTCAGCGTGCCGCGATGATCTTCGGCAAAGCCGCAGAGCCGGCGGCGGGCCGCGCGGAGGAGCATGTGCGGGGTCATGAGTTCGGCTCGTGGACGAAGATGGATTTCGCGACGAGGCGGTAGGCGCCGTCGACCTTGGGCATGCGCAGGCCGAGGCCGGTCGTCGGGAACAGCGGATCGTAGATCGCGCAGGCCCGGACCAGCATCATCTCGTTCTCGTTGCCGGGCCTGAACTCGACCGCCGGCTGCACGACCGCGGTGCGGTCGACGCAGGTCGCCTCGCGCCCCAGGAGTTCCCAGTCGTCGTCGTCGACGGGCCGCAGCTCGAGCCGGAGGGCACTGCGGCAGTCGCCGATGAAGAAGGCGTTCTCGCAGATCTTGTCCTCGATATCCTCGGCATCGACCGCAACCCCGGTGTTCAGCCGCAGGCCGCGCACCGCCATGTCGAGGCCGCGCTCGAGCATCACCTGGCGCGTCAGCAGGATGCTCGTCTCGATCGACGAGATGAAGACGGTCAGGAAAAGCGGCACGAGAAGCATGAACTCGATGGCAAGCGCCCCGTCGTCCCTGCGCCAGAAGCTGCGGCGGATCATGTCCTTACCCCCCCTGGCCGGTCACTGCGTCAGCCGGAGCTGGTTGATCGTCCGCGCGATCGCCGCGAAGGCGTTCTGGATCTCGCGGCCGTTCACGTCGAAGGCGTAGGCGGTGCCGCTTGCGCAGTTGCGCAGCGTCTGCCGGTCGGTGGCGCCCGGCACTTCGAAGGCGATCGTGTAGACGATCACGTTCGACTGCTTGGCCAGGGCGCACTGCGCGTTGAAGCGCGCGACATTCGTGTTGTACGAGGTGTAGTTCGGCACGCTGCTCAGGTTGGCGCGCATGTCGCTCGGCTGCTTGTCGATCTCCTTCACCGCGTTCCAGAGGTCATAATCGATGCCGTCGATCGTATCGGGATCGTCGACGCCGTTGATCTTCTCGTTGTCCAGCGTGTCCGTGTCGGGGTCGCTGAAGCCCGTGAAGCGCGGGCGGAACTGATCGGTGATCCGACCGTCCGTCATCAGCACGATGTACTTCCGCGCGACGCTATCGGAGTCGGCACCTGCCGCGGGCCATGCCGAGGGTCGGTTGGCGAAGGTCGTCGGGATCTCGCCGTCCGCCGCGAGCTGGCTGAAGGTGGAGCGCATGCTCGGGTTGAGGAGCGTCAGGCCCCATTTCAGGCCGATATGCGTTCCGGTGCCGTCGTGCAGCCTGAAGGTGTCAAGGAAGTCCTTCAGCTCGTCCCGATCGTTCGTCGCGATCTTGATCGCGCTCTGGTCCTGCGGGCACCAGCCCCAGTCCATGAAGGTCGGCGCGATCGCCCACTTCATGAAGTGCGGCACCTGACCGCGGCCCATGGGCGGCGGGTTCGCCGTGTTGAAGTCCGATTCGGTGAGCTCGATGCACGACGAGTTGGTGTGCGTGCGCACCCCGCCGAGCAGGCTGAACAGCTCGGGACCGGGGTTGGTGCCGCCGGCATAGGGGATGACATTGATCGACGTCACTTCCTGGGCGCGGCCCTCGAGCACGATCTCGATGAACCGCTTGGCGGCCTCGCGCAGCAGTTCCTCGCGCGTCTCGCCGGTCGACACCGTTTCCCGCATCGAGCCCGAGATGTCGAGGACGAGCGAGATCTCGACGTCGTCGACGCTCTCCTCGGCCGCGCCGCCGACGGCGACGTTCAGCGTCGGCACCCCGGCGAGGCGCATCAGCAGCGTGTCGAGCTTGGTCGACGCGGTGGCGGTCACGCGGCGCAGCGTGAGCGCACCGTCACCGGTCTTTTCCTCGTAGACCCTGACCTCGGCGCCGAGCGCCGAGAGGCCCGCCTTGTCGAAGTAGTCGCGCACCACGGCCTCGGGGTCGAGCTTCTGGTCGAGATCGGCGGCCGCGAGGATCGCGCGGTCGAGGGTGTTGTACTGGCGGATCCGGGTGTGCTCGGTCCGCATGAAGTCGATGGCGAGGCTCGACACGATCAGCATCATGAAGAGAAGCATCATGCCGAGGAGGAGCAGCGCCCCGCCCTCGTCGCGCCGGAAGCGGCGCACCGCCACGTCGAGACGCCATGCCTTGCCGATCTTGCCATGTCCGGTCGAGCGCATTGTCCACGTCCCCTTCGAGTTGCCGCAGGGCCCGAATCGCCGCCGGAGGCTGGCAGACAGGGCTTTCAGCGTTCATCTCTCGATGAGGGGTATGGCCAAAATGCGACCGAGATTCGTCCCAGACCGTGGCAGCGATCGCGGTTTCACGACAATACTGAGGCAGGGGCGGGTCTGTTTCGCGCGCGCCGCGACGACGCGCGGGGGCCCGCATGGAGGTTGCCACCCCACCCGACGAGCAGGACGGCAGGCGATGCCGGTCAGCTGCCGAACGGAATGCCTTCGCCGGCGGTGGTGAAGCGCGGCCGCGCCACGGCCAGGGTGCTGAACTCCATCGTACGGGGCAGGCCCATGCTCCAGAAGATCGGCATCGTGTAGTCGATGTAGGTTTCGACCACGACCAGCGACGCGCCCGCAGGGATCACCGGAAGGCGGTCGCTCAGCGCGGCGATCTCCGCCTCGGTGCGCCCGTTCCGGCCGCGCGTTGCCGTCGACCAGCCATCCCAGCCCGACGGTCTTAGCGTATAGGCGTTCGTGTCGGTGTCGAAGCCGACCGACGAGACCCTGATCCAGGTGTTGCCGCCGTTCTGGACGATCTGGTCGAAGACGTCGTTCATGCCGTCGATGAAGGCGTCGTTGATCTCGAGCGGCGTCGTCGCGCTCGGGTCGTAGCGGGTGATGAGGTCGGTGATGGCATCCGACGCCTTTTCGTTCAGCACGTTGATGCGGAAGATGTCGAAGAAGGCGAAGGTCGCGACGAACCAGAGCAGGAGGAGCGGCAGCATGATCACCGCCTCGACCGTGAGCGAGGCGCGACTGTCGCGAAGGAACTGGTTCAGAAGCTTGTTGTCTGTCGGGCGCATTCTGGCCTCACGTCCCACGGGGTTCGTTCACGAATGTCGAGGTCGAGATGATGCGCACGCCGCCGGTCGGATCCTTCGGCAGGCGCAGCCCGAAGCCGGTGGTCGGGAACAGCGGATCGACGACCATGCAGGCGCGCACCATCATCAGTTCGTTGCTGCCGCCGCCGTCCTGCGGCGCGTCGTCGACGATGATCGGCTCGGCGCGATCGATGCAGTCCGGCGCATCGGTGACACCCTGGAATGTCGCCATGTCGACCCGGGTGAGCTCGACCCGCAGCGATGTCGCGCATTCGGGGAAGGCGACCGCGACCGTGCAGAGCCGGTCGCGCATGCCGTCGTGCGTCATCGGTGCCAGCGCGCCGATCCGCACCTCCCGCACGACGACGTTCAGCGCACGCTCGAGCATCGTGATGCGGGTGAACAGGATCGCCGCCTCGACCGTGGCGAGGAAGACGAACAGGAACACCGGGAACCAGATCATGAACTCGATCGTGAGGAACCCGTCCTCCGACCGGCGGAACCGGCGCGGCCAACGCAGGCCGCGCCCCAGCAGCCAGGGCCGCGTCACTGCGAGAGCCTCAGCGCCGTGATCCGGCGGGCGATGCCGGCGAAGACATCGACGATCTCGTCGCCCTCGACCTCGTGGTAGTAGCCCGGCGTCGCGCAGTCCTGCAGGGCGGCCTGCCCTTCGGCCGGCGCCTCGAAGGCGATCCCGTAGATGCGTGTCCTGTTGCCGTTGGCGCGCGCGGCACCGCAGATGTCGCTCAGATAGGGGTCCTTCTGGTTCTCGTTCCGGCTGGCGGTGCCGTCGAACGACACCGCGCCGGTCAGCAGTTCGAAGGCGGCGTCCTGATCCGAGGAGATGCCGGCCGGCACGAACATGCGGCGCGCGATGCGCTTGACCGGCCAGCGCTCCCACACCTGCTCCCAGGTCAGTCGGTCGGCATCCGCGGCCGGTGCGGCCTCCCAGACCGGGGTGGACGATCCACCGCTCGCCTGGCAGGTCGACGTGGTCATCCCGGATGGCATACGGCAGTATTTGTTCACGTTGGGGCCGTCCGGATTGTGGATCCAGAGCCGCCCGTCGCTGGCGCGCCGCCAGATGTTCGACGGCCCGGTGCGGAACGGGTCGCGCAGGATCCATTCGTCCGTGTTCCGCCCGTCCGTCATCAGGATCAGGTACTTGTCGACCGTGGCATAGGGTTTCGGCAGCGCGGCGAAGGCGCCGTCCACCACGCCGTCGTTCACCAGCTCGGCCGTGACCGTGCGGAACGCCGGATCGAGCAGCGCCGCACCCCACTTCATGCCGATGTCGATCGAGGTCCAGTTCGCCGGCCGCATCGCGCTGATCTGGGCCTTCAGCGCATCGATGTCGTTCGAGAAGACCTGCATCGTGCGGAAGCCGGCATCGGCCGGGTCGATGTTGCAGTGCCACTTACTGCCGCCGGTACCGGCGGTCGAGGAACCACTGTTCTGGAACGGGTCGAAATGGTCGGCCCTACGCAGCGGCGTGGTGTCCGCGATGGCGGTAGTTGTATAGTCGGCCGGCGTGAACTGCACGCACTTGCTGCTGTTCGTCGTCGTCAGGTTCAGGTGCTGCAGGATCGCGTCGCCCACCACGACCTGGTGGTTGTAGGTGACGATCGAAACGGCGATCCGGTCGTCGGCATTGACGTCGGCGAGGACGATGTCGAGGAAGCCGTTGGCCGCCTGTTTGAGGTTGTCGATCTTGAGGACGCCGCCGACGCCTGGATCGCCCATCGAGCCGGAGACGTCGAGCACCAACACGATCTCGATGTCGGTGAAGTTCTCCTCGGCCGTGGCGCTGGCCGGAACCTGAAGCGTCTCGACGCCCGAGAGGCCGAGGAGCAGCGTCCGGATCTGCCCCGACGCGGCGATCGACACGGTGCGGTCGTCGACCCCGTTGCCGCTGACAACGACATCCTCGGGCTTGACGTAGGACGCGAGCCCGGCCTTGGAGATGCAGTCGAGCACGTAGGCCCGGGGCTCGAGCGGGTTGTCGAGGTCGGCCGCGCCGACGGCGCAGCGGTCGACCGCGGCACGCAGCTTCAGGCGGATCTGCTCGTGGCGCGTAAAGTCGATCGCGAGGCCGGCGACCAGGATCATGCCGAAGATCAGGAGCAGCGTCAGAAGCACAAGTGCGCCCCGCTCGTCGCGGGCAAAGCGTTTGGGCTGCAGCACAAAGAAGCGGGTCAACCCCGCCGAACGAACGCGGTCGGAAGTCATGCCAGAGCGTCCCTCTACAAATCCCCCGTCCGGTACATCCCCCCAAACCAGGACCCGCGGACGCAGAGCGATCATGATGAGCGCATTTATGGCGAATTTGCGGCGCGCGATCCAGTCCGTCGATCGCCAGGCCGCCGGAACGGGACAATAAAACCGATGTTAAGCATTTGTTTCCGGTCAGCCGGCAGAATGCGGGGCGTTTGCGACCTGTTCGGGGCGCTGTCTGGGCGCTGCGAACCGAATCATGCCGCAAAGGTTACGACGGGCCGGCCACGGTTCGCGGTTGTGAACCGCCGCCGCGGGCGGCTAGGGTCGCGGGGCACCGGCCGCAGTGTCCGGGCAGGGAGGGACGATGTCACAGCCGAACGAACCGACGTTCCGTCAATCGGTCGACCTGATGTTCAACCGGGCGGTCGCGCTCATGGATCTGAGCCCCGGGCTCGAGGAGAAGATCCGGGTCTGCAACTCGACCTACACCGTGCGCTTCGGGGTCAGGCTCCGCGGCGCGATCCAGACCTTCACCGGCTACCGCTCGGTCCATTCCGAGCACATGGAGCCGGTCAAGGGCGGCATCCGCT
>CAZYBG010000071.1:0-16332 GCA_964645155.1 uncultured Rhodobacterales bacterium
TGGCGCCGATCCACCACCACTACGAGAAGAAGGGCTGGGCCGAGCCGCAGATCGTCATCCGCTTCTGGATCATCAGCCTGATCCTCGCGCTGATCGGGCTCGCCACGCTGAAGCTGAGATAGGGCGGCCATGGAAATCGACCTCGAGGCCGTCCGGGGCGATACACCGTCGTGTGCCCGGGCGATCCACTTCAACAACGCCGGCGCATCGCCGATGCCCGCGCCGGTGTTCAACGCGGTTCTGCGGCACCTCCAAGCCGAAACGGAGGTCGGCGGCTACGAGGCGGCGCGGCGGGCGGCGGGAGACCTCGATGCCTTCTACGCCGAGTTTGCCGGTCTGCTCGGCTGCGATCCCTCGGAAATCGCCTTCGTCGAGAATGCGACGCGCGCATGGGACATGGCCTTCTATGCCCTGCCGCTGGTCGAGGGCGACCGTATCCTGACCCACGATTCCGAATACGTGTCGAACTACCTCGCCTTCCTGCAGCTGGCGCAGCGGCGCGGGCTGGGCATCGACTTGATCCCGTCGGACCCAAGCGGGCAGATCGACGTGGCCGCGATCCCGGGGCTGGTCACCCCAAGGACCCGGCTGATCGCCATCACTCACGTCCCGACGCAGGGCGGTCTCGTCAATCCCGCGGCCGAAGTCGGACGCGTGGCGAACGAGCACGGATTGCTCTACCTCCTCGATGCCTGCCAGTCGGCCGGCCAGATCGACCTCGATGTCGCCGCGATCGGGTGCGACGTGCTGACGGGAACCGGGAGGAAGTTCCTGCGCGGCCCGCGCGGCACGGGGTTCCTCTACATGCGCGGGACGCTGGCCGGGCGGCTCGAGCCGCCATTCATCGACCTGCTGTCTGCCGAGTGGACGGGCGATGACAGCTATCGCCTCGTCCCGGGCGCGCGGCGGTTCGAGACATGGGAAAGCAACGTCGCCGGCCGGATCGGCCTGATGGCAGCCGTCCACTACGCCCGGTCGCTGGGCCTGGGCGCGATCGAACGGCGGGTCGCGGGCCTGGCCGAGACGCTCAGGCACGAACTCGAAAGCATCCCCGGCGTGAAGGTCCATGACCGGGGCGAACGACGCTCCGGGATCGTCACCTTCAGGAAGGAGGGCATCGGCCCTTCCGAAGTGGCCGCAGCGCTGCGCGAGAGGAACATCCATATCTCGACGTCGTGGCTGTCGTCCGCCCGGCTCGACCTCGGCGCCCGCGGCCTCGACTCGCTCTCGCGGGCATCGGTCCACTATTTCAACAGCGAGGTCGAGATCGCGCGTTTCACGGACGCCGTTCGCGCACTACCTTGAGGGGTTCAAACGGCCCGGGCCGTCCGACAAGGAGCTTCGCCCATGCCCCGCGCCGCCACCCCCACTGCCCTCGTGACCGGCGCCAATCGCGGCATCGGCCTCGCCATCGCCGAGGGGCTGGTGCGGCTGGGCCACGACGTCACGGTCGGCGCGCGGGAGCCGGAGGCGGGGCGGGCGGCGGCGGGGCGGCTCGGCTGCCGCTGGGCGCATGTCGACCTGCAGGACCCCGAGACCTACTTTGCCGCCGTAACCGCGGCCGGCGGCTTCGACGTCCTCGTCAACAACGCCGGCATCCTCAACGACAGGTCGCTCCTCGCCGGCGACAGCGATTTCGCCGAGGCGATGGAGGTGATGGTGGCGGCACCGCTCGACCTGATCCGCCTCTGCGTGCCGCACTGGCGCGAGACCGGCTGGGGGCGGATCGTCAACCTGTCCTCGGGCTGGGGCAGCTTCGCCGGGGGGCTGGGCGGGCCGGGCGCCTACGGCGTCGCCAAGGCCGCGCTCAACGCCCTGACGAAGGCGCTGCCGCGCGACCTGCCGCGCGGCGTCAAGATCAACGCCATGTGCCCCGGCTGGGTCGCGACGCGGATGGGCGGCGCCGGGGCGACGCGGACGCCGGCCGAGGGCGCCGACACCGCGCTGTGGCTCGCCACGCTGGCCGATGACGGCCCGACCGGCGGCTTCTTCCGCGACCGCCGGCCGGTCGCCTGGTAGCGCCGGCCGGACGGACGAAACCTTTGGCGATCCGGAACGTTGCAAGCGACCGGATTCGCGATAGGTTGACTCCATGGCTGCGCGCGCACCGTCCCTGCCCGAGTTCCTGCCCGGCGACGTTGCGCGGCGGATTGCGGCCGGCCAGCACGACGATCCGTTCTCGGTCCTCGGCCCGCATCCGCAGGGCGCATCGGTCGTCGTTACCGCCTTCGACCCGGGGGCCGACCGGATGTTCGCCGTCGGCCCCGGCAAGACGGCCGAGCTGCACCCCCATCCCGAGGTCCGCGGGCTGTTCCAGGGCAAGGCACCGGGCGGGCCCTACCGGCTGAGGGGGCACGGCCACGGCGCCGAGTGGGACTATCCCGACGCCTACCGCTTCGGCCCGGTCCTGGGCGAGATCGACGAGTATCTCCTGGGCGAGGGGACGCACCGGCGGCTCTGGACGGTGCTCGGGGCGCACCTGCGCGAGCACGAGGGCGAGAGCGGCGTGCATTTCGCCGTCTGGGCGCCGAACGCGCGGCGGGTGTCGGTCGTCGGCGCCTTCAATGCCTGGGACGGGCGGCGCCACGTCATGCGGCGGCGCGGCGCCACGGGGGTGTGGGAGATCTTCATTCCCGAAGTCGCCGAGGGGGTGCCCTACAAGTACGAGGTGATCGGGGCGCACGGGCACGCGCTGCCGCTGAAGGCCGATCCGGTCGGCTTCGGCGCCGAGCACGCCCCGGCGACGGCCAGCATCGTGCGCGACATCGCGGGCTACGGCTGGAAGGATGGCGACTGGATGGCCGCGCGCGCGGCGCGCAATCGCCGCGATGCGCCGATCTCGATCTACGAGGTCCATCTCGGCTCCTGGCGCCGCAAGTGGGACGAGGGCGGGCGGCCGCTCTCCTACCGGGAAGCGGCCGAGGATCTCGTCAACTATGCGGCGGGCATGGGCTTCACCCACCTGGAGTTCTTGCCGCTCTCGGAACATCCGTTCGATGGCTCGTGGGGCTACCAGCCGGTCGGGCTCTTCGCCCCGACCGTGCGGCACGGGCCGCCGCACGAGTTCCGCGACCTCGTCGAGGCGGCGCACCGCCGCGGCCTCGGCGTCATTCTCGACTGGGTGCCGGGCCACTTCCCGGCCGATGCGCATGGCCTCGGCCGGTTCGACGGCACCGCGCTCTACGAGCACGAGGACCCGCGCGAGGGGTTTCACCAGGACTGGAACACCCTGATCTACAACTACGGCCGGCGCGAGGTGGCGAACTTCCTGATCTCGAACGCGCTCTACTGGCTTGAGGAGTACCATGTCGACGGGCTCAGGGTGGATGCGGTGGCCTCGATGCTCTACCGCGACTATTCGCGGCGCGACGGCGAGTGGCTGCCGAACGTGCATGGCGGGCGCGAGAACCTCGAGGCGATCGAGCTGCTGCGGCGGATGAACGTCACCGTCTACGGCGAGGTGCCGGGCATCCTGACGGCGGCCGAGGAGTCGACCAGCTTTCCCGCCGTCAGCCAGCCTGTCGATGCCGGCGGGCTCGGCTTCGGCTACAAGTGGAACATGGGCTGGATGAACGACACGCTCGACTACATGGAGCGCGATCCGGTCCATCGCCGGCACCATCACCACCAGATGACCTTCGGCCTGGTCTACGCCTTCTCGGAGAATTTCATCCTGCCGATCAGCCATGACGAGGTGGTGCACGGCAAGGGCAGCATGCTGGGCAAGATGCCGGGCGTCTCGGACGCGGAGCGGTTCGCGAACCTGCGCGCCTACTACGGCTTCATGTGGGGGCATCCGGGCAAGAAGCTTCTCTTCATGGGCCAGGAGTTCGGCCAGCAGGCCGAGTGGAACCATTCCGCCGACCTCGACTGGCACGTCGCCGAGCGCGGCCTGCATGCCGGCCTGCAAACCCTGGTGCGCGATCTCAACGCGCTCTATCGCGCGACGCCAGCGCTCCACCGCCGGGACTGCGAGGCGGACGGTTTCCGCTGGATCGAGGCCGAGGCGGCCGACATCTCGGTCTTCGCCTGGGCGCGCTTCGGCGATCCGGGCGACCCGCCTGCCGTCGTCGTCGCGAACCTGACGCCGGTCGAGCGCAGCGCCTGGCGCTGCGGCCTGCCCGCCGCGGGGCGCTGGCGCGAGGCGCTGAACACCGATTCAGGCGTCTACGGCGGCGGCAACCGTGGCAACATGGGCGGCGTGCAGACCGAGCCGGTCGCCTGGCACGGCCTCGAGCACTCCGCGCAGCTCGCGCTGCCGCCGCTTTCGACGATCGTGCTCGTCCATGAGCCCTGATGCCCCGGAACCCTCAGGGAGGAGGAGACCGATGACGACGACGGCGACGACGACGGCGAGGCTTTCCGCCCGTGCGATGGCATTCGTCCTGGCCGGCGGCCGGGGCAGCCGGCTGAAGGAGCTGACCGACAACCGCGCCAAGCCCGCGGTCTATTTCGGCGGCAAGACACGGATCATCGATTTCGCCCTGTCGAACGCGCTGAACTCGGGCATCCGCAAGATGGCGATCGCGACGCAGTACAAGGCGCATTCGCTGATCCGGCATTGCCAGCGCGGCTGGAACTTCTTCCGCGCCGAGCGCAACGAATACCTCGACATCCTGCCGGCCTCGCAGCGGGTGAGCGAGCATCAGTGGTATCTGGGCACCGCCGACGCCGTGACGCAGAATGTCGACATCGTCGACAGCTACGGTGTCGACTACGTGCTGATCCTCGCGGGCGACCACATCTACAAGATGGATTACGAGGTCATGCTGCGCCAGCACGTCGAGTCGGGCGCCGACGTCACGGTCGGCTGCCTCACCGTGCCGCGGATGGAGGCGACCGCGTTCGGCGTGATGGCGGCGGACAAGACCGGCCGCATCACCTCGTTCCTGGAAAAGCCGAAGGACCCGCCCGGCACCCCGGAGGACCCCGACGTGGCGCTGGCCTCGATGGGCATCTACGTCTTCTCGTGGCCGTTCCTGCGCCAGCTCCTGCTCGACGATGCCGGCAATCCGGAGTCGAGCCACGACTTCGGCACCGACCTGATTCCCGCGATCGTGAAGAACGGCAAGGCTGTTGCGCACCGCTTCGACACGAGCTGCGTCCGGCATGCGTCCGATGCGCCGGCCTACTGGCGCGACGTCGGCACGATCGACGCGTTCTGGAAGGCGAACATCGACCTGACAAACTTCGACCCCGATCTCGACCTCTGGGACCGGTCGTGGCCGATCTGGACCTATTCGGAAAGTGTGCCTCCCGCCAAGTTCATCCACAACGAGGCGAACCGGCGCGGCACGGCGCTGTCCTCGCTCGTCTCCGGCGGCTGCATCATCTCGGGCACCGAGGTGCGCAACTCGCTGCTGTTCACCGGGGTGCACACCAATTCCTTCGCGGTGCTCGACCACGCGGTGGTGCTGCCCTACGTCACGGTCGGGCGGCATGCCCGGCTGACCAATGTGGTGATCGACCACGGCGTCGAGATCCCGCAGGGTCTGGTCGTGGGCGAGGACCCAAAGGCGGACGCGAAGTTCTTCAGGGTGACCGAGACCGGCACCACGCTCATCACGAAGAAGATGATCGCCGCGTGGTCGGCGGCGAACGGCTAGGCGTGGCGCGGGCGCGCCGCCGGCAAGCGGGCAGGGGCGGCCAAAGACAGGCCACGGGGCGGGGCGGATCGGTGGCGGCGATGCGGCAGGTTCTCTCGGTGGCTTCGGAGGTGACGCCGCTTGTCAAGACCGGCGGGCTCGCCGATGTCGTCGGCGCGCTGCCGGCGGCGCTGGCGTCCGAGGGCTGGGCGCTGCGCACGATGCTGCCGGGCTACCCTGCGGTGCTCGAGCATGCGCGGCACGGCCGCGAGGTCTGGCGCGAGGACGGGTTCTTCGGCGGCACCGGCCGGCTTCTCGCGACCGAGGCGGCCGGGCTCGACCTTCTCGTCCTCGACGCCCCGCACCTCTTCGTGCGCGATGGCGGCGTCTACCTCGACCCCGCCGGCCGCGACTGGCCCGACAACCCCGAGCGGTTCGCCGCCCTGTGCTGGGCGGCGGCTGCCGCGGCGACGGGGGCGGTGGCCGACTGGCGGCCCGAGGTCGTTCACCTGCACGACTGGCAGGCCGGGCTCGTGCCGATCTACCTGCGCGACCGCGGCGGCGGGCCGGGCACGCTCATCACCATCCACAACGTCGCCTTCCACGGCCTCGCACCGGCCGACCGGATGGGCGCGCTGCGTCTGCCGTGGTGGAGCTACCATTCCGACGGGCTGGAGTTCTACGGCCAGATCAGCGCGCTGAAGGCCGGGCTCGTCTATGCCGACAGGATCTCGACGGTCAGCCCGACCTATGCGCAGGAGCTTCTGACACCGGAATACGGCATGGCGCTCGACGGTGTGCTGCGGGCGCGCGCCGCCGATCTCGCGGGCATCCTGAACGGCATCGACGAGGCCGTCTGGGATCCCGCCACCGACCCGGCGATCGCGACCTTCCGCAGCCCCAGGGGCAAGGCGCGGAACCGCGCCGCGCTGATCGCCGAGCACGGGCTCGGCGCGATCGACGGGCCGCTCTGCGTCGTCGTCTCCCGGCTGTCGCCGCAGAAGGGGCTCGACCTGCTCCTCGCCGCGCTGCCGCGTCTTCTGGCGGCGGGCGGCGGGCTCGCGCTGCTCGGCTCGGGCGATCCCGCGCTCGAGGCGGCGTTCCGCCAGGCGGCGGCGGACGCGCCCGACCGGGTCGCGGTGCGGATCGGCTATGACGAGGCGCTGGCGCACCGCCTCGTCGCCGGCGGCGACGCGATCCTCGTGCCGTCGCGGTTCGAGCCGTGCGGGCTGACCCAGATGTACGGGCTCCGCTACGGCACGCTGCCGGTGGTCGCGCTGACCGGCGGCCTTGCCGACACCGTGATCCCGGCCAACGACGCCGCGCTGAAGGCCGGCGTGGCGACGGGCCTGCAGTTCCACCCCGTCACCGCCGGGGCGCTCGGCGACGCGCTCGAACGCCTCGCCGCGCTCTACCGCGACGTGCCGGCCTGGGAGAGGATGCAGCGCAACGCGATGAAGCACCCGGTCGGCTGGGCCGCCTCGGCGCCCGCCTATGCCGCGATCTACGCGAGCATCGCGCGGCCCGGATGAGCCGGTACGCCGCCATCAGACCCGGCCGGACCTCCCGGCTCGGCGCCGTTCCCGACGGCGGCGGCGTGACCTTCGCGGTGTTCTCGCAGAACGCGACGCGGATCGAGCTCTGCCTCTTCGACGCGGCCGGAAGCGAGACCCGGATCGACCTGCCGGAGCGTGACGGCGACGTCTGGCACGGCTATCTGCCCGGCGCGCGGCCCGGCCAGCTCTATGGCTACCGCGCCCACGGCCCGTGGCGGCCGGAGGAGGGTCACCGCTTCAATCCCGCGAAGCTCCTTCTCGATCCCTATGCACGGCAGATCAGCGGCCACCCGCGCTGGGTGCCGGCGCTGATGGGCCACCGGCAGGGCGACCCGGCGGGCGATCTCGCGCGCGACGACACCGACAGCGCGCCGTTCATGTCGAAGGGCGTCGTCGTCGCGCCCTATGGCGAGGCGGTGCCGGACGGCCCGGGCACGCCGGCCGCCGAGACGGTGATCTACGAGGCGCATGTCAAGGGCCTGACCTGGCACCATCCGGCGGTGCGCGCCCGGGGCACGTTCCTCGGCCTCGCCTCGGCGCCGATGCTGGAACACCTGACGCGGCTTGGCGTTACCGCCATCGAACTCCTGCCGGTCCATGCGTTCATCACCGATGGTTTCCTGGTCGAACGGGGCCTGACCAACTACTGGGGCTACCAGACCTTGAGCTATTTCGCGCCCGACCCGCGCTATCTCCACGGCGGCGACCCGCGCGAGTTCCGCGAGATGGTGGGCCGGTTCCACTCCGCCGGGATCGAGGTGATCCTCGATGTCGTCTACAACCACAGCTGCGAGGGCAACGAGCTCGGGCCGACGCTGTCGTTCCGTGGTCTCGACAACGCCAGCTACTACCGCCTCGGCGCCGACCGCCGCCGCTACGTGAACGATACCGGCACCGGCAACACGCTGCGCCTCGACCATCCGATGGTGCTGCGGATGGTGCTGGACAGCCTGCGCTACTGGGCGGGCGAGATGGGGGTCGACGGGTTCCGCTTCGACCTGGCGGCGACGCTCGGCCGCCGCGACAGCGGCTTCGACCGCGAGGCGCCGTTCTTCCAGGCGGTGCGGCAGGACCCGCTGCTGGCCACCCGCAAGCTGATCGCCGAGCCCTGGGACATCGGCCCCGGCGGCTACCGCCTGGGCGGCTTCCCGCAGCCGTTCCTCGAATGGAACGACCGCTACCGCGACGGCGTGCGCCGGTTCTGGCGCGGCGATGCCGGCGCGGCGGCCGATCTCGCGGCGCGGATCACCGGGTCGGCCGTCGAGTTCGACCATTCCGGCCGGCCGGCCACCACCTCGGTCAACTTCGTGACCGCGCATGACGGCATGACGCTGCGCGACGTCGTCTCCTACGCCCGCAAGCACAACGAGGCGAACGGCGAGAACGGCGGCGACGGGCATTCCAACGACCATTCCGACAACATGGGGGCCGAGGGCGCGACCCGGTCGCCGCAGGTGCTGGCCGCGCGGGCGCACCGGATCCGGGCGATGCTGGCGACGCTGCTGCTGTCGCAGGGCACGCCGATGCTGCTTGCCGGAGACGAGCTGGGCAACACTCAGGGCGGCAACAACAACGCCTATGCGCAGGACAACGAGACGAGCTGGATCGACTGGGAGCGCGCCGACCGCGACCTGATCGAGTTCGTGCGCGGCCTGATCGCGTTCCGCAAGGCGCACCCGATCCTGCGGCAGAAGCGCTTCCTGCATGCCCGCGAGCGTGCCGAAGACGGGCGCGAGGACCTGTTCTGGCACCATGCTTCGGGCCGCGCGATGACGGCGGCCGACTGGCGCGACCCGGGGCTGAAGCTGGTCGCGGCCGAGCTGCGCACCGCGTCCGGCACGCCGGCCTATGCGGCGCAGGACGAGGCGCTGCTTCTGGTCTTCAACGCCGGGCCGGCTGCCGAGGTGGTGCTGCCGCAGCCGCCTGCCGGATGGGTCTGGCGGATCGGCCTCGACAGCGCCGACGCCGAGCGCGGGCGGGTCGCCGCGGCGCGGCTGCGCGTTGCGCAGCAGTCGGTCGTGGCGCTGGTGCAGGAACGGGTGCGGTGAGCGTGCTCCACGAGCTTGCGGCGCTGGCGGGACTCCGCCCCGGCTACGGCGACCAGACCGGCACCTGGCGCGAGGCCCCGCGCGAGAGCATCGTCGCAGCGCTGGCGGCCGCGGGCATCGACGCCGGATCGGACGCCGCGGCGGCCGCGGCGCTGGGCGCGCTCCGCGCCGTCGAAGCGGCGCGGACGCTGCCGGAATGGCTGGTGGTGGAACCCGGCCTGCCGCTCGCCCTCGCCCCGGCGCCGGACGGTGACTGGACGCTCGAGCGCGAGGACGGGGTAGCGCAGGCCGGCCGCGCCGGGGACGGCACGATCGCGATCGGCCCGCTGCCGGCGGGCATCCACGCCCTCGGCCATGCGGGCGGCCGCACCTGGCTTCTGGCGGCGCCGCCGACGCTGCCGCCGCCGCCGCGGGCCTGGGGCGTCACGCTGCCGCTCTACGGCCTGCCGCCCGAGGCCGGCGGCGGGATCGCGAGCTACGCCGATCTTGGCCGCTGGGCCGGGGTGCTCGGGCAGGCGGGCGCGGCCTTCGTCGGCGTGAACCCGGTCCATGCCGGTTTCCCCGAGGACCGCGACGCCTTCAGTCCCTATGCGCCGTCGCACCGCCGGCGCCTGGCCACATGGCACATCGCCGCCGGCGGTCCGCCGGCACCGCCCGCCGAGCTGATCGACTATCCCGCGGCCTGGGCGGCGCGGCGCGGCGCGCTCGAGACGGCCTTCGCTGCCGCGGCCGGCGACGGCGACTTCGCCGCCTGGCGGGGGCGCGGCGGCGCCGCGCTGGAGCGGTTCGCGACGCACCAGGCGCTCTCCGAGGTGCATGGCGCCTACTGGAACGCCTGGCCGGAGGCCTGTCGCGACCCTGCCTCGGCCGAGGTCGCGGCCTTCGCCCGCGGCGCGGCCGGGCGGGTCGCGTTCCACGCCTGGCTGCAATGGCAGGCCGAGCGCGGCCTCGGCGCGACCCGCGATGCGGCGCGCGCCGCCGGCATGGCGCTCGGCCTCTATCTCGACCTCGCTGTCGGCACGCATCCCTTCGGCGCCGAGACCTGGGCGGAACGGGCGCTGTTCGCGCCGGGGGTCTCGCTCGGCGCGCCGCCCGACGCCTTCTCCCCCCTGGGCCAGACCTGGGGCGTCTCGCCGTTCTCGCCGCGGGCGCTGGTCGCGGCCGGGTTCAGGCCGCTGGCCGAGACTCTGCGCACCCAGCTGCACTATGCCGGCCTCCTGCGGATCGACCACATCCTCGGCTTCGAGCGGGCCTTCTGGGTGCCCGAGGGCCTGCCCGGCCTCTACATGCAGATGCCGCGCGAGGCGATGCTCGCGGTCGCGCGGATCGAGGCGGCCCGCGCCGGCGCGACGATCGTCGGCGAAGACCTCGGCAACATCCCCGACGGCCTGCAGGCGGCGCTGCAGGCGTCGGGCATTCTCGGCTGCCGGGTCGCGATCTTCGAACGCGACTGGGCCTCGGGCGGCTTCAAGGACAGCTCCGCCTGGGATGCCGAGGTGCTCGCCTCGTTCTCGACCCATGACCTGCCGACCTGGAAGGGCTGGCGCAACGGACGCGACATCGACTGGCGCGCCCGCCTCGGCCGGTCGGGCGATCCGGGCGCCGAGCGGCAGCAGCGCGCCGGCGAGGTCGCGGCGCTCGACACCGCGATCGGCGGCGCGGTCGGAGATGCCGGCGCGATGCACCGCTTCCTCGGCCGCAGTCCGTGCCGGCTGGTCGCCGTGCAGGGCGAGGACATCCTTGGCCTCGAGGAGCAGGCGAACCTTCCCGGTACGGTGCACGAACATCCGAACTGGCGGCGGCGCCTTCCCGCCGGCGCCGGCGAGATCGCCGGCGACCCGCGGCTTGCCGAGATCGCCGGGATCATGAAATCCTGCGGCCGAACGGGGGAAGCGACATGAGCGTCATCACGGTCGAGACGAAGCCCATCGCGGGCCAGAAGCCCGGCACCTCGGGCCTGCGCAAGAAGACCCGCGTCTTCATGGGGCCGCACTACCTCGAGAACTTCGTCGAGGCGATCTGGACCGGCATCGGCGGCGCGGACGGCAAGACCTTCGTCCTCGGCGGCGACGGGCGTTACTTCAACGACCGCGCCGCGCAGGTGATCCTGCGGATGGCCGCCGCGTCGGGCGCGCGGAAGGTCATCGTCGGGCAGAACGCGCTCCTTTCCACGCCCGCCGCGTCGAACCTGATCCGGCAGCGGCGGACCGATGGCGGCATCATCCTTTCGGCAAGCCACAATCCCGGCGGCCCGGACGAGGATTTCGGCGTGAAGTTCAACACGCCGAACGGCGGCCCGGCGCCGGAGGACGTGACCAATCGCATCTTCGAGGCGACCGAGCGCATCGCCCGCTACCGCATCGCCGAGGCGCAGGACCTCGACCTGTCGCGCATCGGCTTCGTGCGGCTCGGCGCGATGGAGATCGAGGTGATCGACCCGGTGGCCGACTACCAGGTGCTGATGGAACGGCTGTTCGACTTCGACCGGATCCGCGCGCATCTGAAGTCCGGCTTCCGGGTGCATTTCGACGCCATGCACGCGGTGACCGGCCCCTATGCCAAGGCGATCCTCGAAAAGGCCCTCGGCGCGCCCCCGGGCAGCGTCGTCAACGCCCGCCCGTCGCCCGATTTCGGCGGCGGCCACCCCGACCCGAACCCGGTCTGGGCCAGGCCGCTGGTCGACCTGATGATGAGCGGCGATGCCCCGGACTTCGGCGCCGCATCGGACGGCGACGGCGACCGGAACATGGTGCTCGGCCGCGGCATCTACGTAACGCCCTCCGACAGCCTCGCCGTGCTGGCCGCCAACGCGCATCTCGCGCCGGGCTATGCGGGCGGGCTGAAGGGGGTCGCGCGGTCGATGCCGACCTCGCGCGCGGTCGACCGGGTGGCCGAGGCGATGGGGATCGACTGCTACGAGACGCCGACGGGCTGGAAGTTTTTCGGCAACCTGCTCGACGCCGGCCGCGCGACGCTCTGCGGCGAGGAGAGCGCCGGCACCGGCAGCGACCATGTGCGCGAGAAGGACGGGCTCTGGGCGGTGCTGCTCTGGCTCAACATCCTCGCCGTGCGCCGCGAGGC
Source organism: uncultured Rhodobacterales bacterium (assembly GCA_964645155.1). Classification (GTDB taxonomy): domain Bacteria; phylum Pseudomonadota; class Alphaproteobacteria; order Rhodobacterales; family Rhodobacteraceae; genus CAZYBG01. Next base: position 12,271 of record CAZYBG010000071.1, read on the forward strand.
GGTGGCGGCGATCCTGGCCGGGCACTGGGGCCAGTTCGGGCGCAACTACTACACCCGCCACGACTATGAGGCGGTCGAGACCGAGCGGGCGGAGGCGCTGATCGAGGGGCTGCGGGCGCGGCTCGCCGCCTTGCCGGGAACCGAGGTCGCGGGGCTGAGGGTCGTCGCGGCGGACGACTTCGCCTACGACGATCCGGTCGACGGCTCGCGCACCGCGGCGCAGGGCGTGCGGGTGGACTTCGCTGGCGGCGCGCGGATCGTCTACCGCCTGTCGGGCACCGGCACGGTTGGCGCGACGCTGCGGGTCTATCTCGAGCGGCTCGAGACCGACCCCGCGCGCCTCGCCCTCGACCCGGCCGAGGCGCTCGGCCCGGTGATCCGCGCGGCTGACGAGATCGCCGGGATCGGCCGCCATACCGGGCGCGAGCGGCCGGACGTCACCACCTGAGACGGGGCGGGCAGCGGGCCGGCGTCAGGATGCTGCCGGGTCGCCGGACGGCAGCCCGAGGTCGCGGAAGAGCCCCGGCATCGCCTCGCGGAAGCGGAAGAAGCCATGGGTGGCGTGCGGCCAGGCCGCGGCGTCATAGCGGCGGAGTGCGCGGGCGACCGGGATCCCCTCGGCGGCCAGCAGCCCCGCCGCCCGGGCGGCGAGGCTCGCCGCGGGGCCGACCGGGGCCCAGGGTATGACCACCTGCCTCAGGCGCGCGGCCCTGGCCCATGCCACCACCGCCGCGGCGTCGTCCAGCGGGCCGGCGCGCGCGCCCAGCCGGTCGCCCCAGGTGCCGAGCGCATCGGCGGCTGCAGCCTCGGTGAAGGCCACGACGCGCTCGGCCGTGGCGAGCGGCGAGCGGCCGCGGGGGGCGATCAGGACCGCCGTCGCCACCGGCGCGAGCCCGGCGTCGAGGAGGAAACCGGGGGCCAGATCATCCTCCGTCAGGAGAAGCCCGGTGCCCGGGCCGGGCGACCAGCGCTCGGCCGCCGGGGTCGGCCGGCGCGGGGCCGCGGGCCCGGGCGGCAGCGGCGGCGCCCGGGTTGCGAGGCCCGCGGGCCGGACGCGGCCATCGGTGTGGCGGGCGATGTTGTCGGCCGTGGCGAGGTAGGTCTTGCCGACCGTCTGCAGCCCGCCGACCCACCGCCACGACAGCGTGTTCGACGCCGGATCGCCATCGAGCAGGTGGCGGAGGAAGAAGTCGGCGCCAAGCTCCCAGGGAAGGCGCAGGGTGAAGATCCAGATCGAGGCGAACCACATCCGCGCATGGTTGTGCAGATACCCGGTCGCGGCGAGTTCCCGCGCCCAGCCGTCGAAGCCGTCGAAGCCGGTCTCGCCCCGGCAGGCGGCCTCCCATGCCCGCCGCAGCCCGGCCTCGGTCTGCACCCGGTCGAGCGCTGCGCGCAGCCCCGACCGGTAGCCCTCCCAGACCACCGGCCGCATCTCGAGCCAGCCCTTCCAGTAGGTCCGCCAGACCACCTCCTGCACGAACTTGCCGGCCGCGGCGGGGCCGAAGTGGCCCAGGACGGCGCCCAGCACCTCTTCCTCGGTCACCAGCCGGTGGCGGAGATAGGGCGAGAGCAGCGAGACATGCGGATGGCCCGGAAGGTCGTGGTTGCGCAGCGCCGCATAGTCGTGCCCGGCCTTGGGCACGAATGCGGCGAGCCGCGCGAGCCCGGCGGCCCGGGTCGGGACAAAGGCGAGGTCGGTCATGCCGGCGGAGCTATGCCGGCCGCCGCGCCGTTCAAGCCGCGCGCCAGGACGCGCGCCAGGACGCGCGCCAGGACGCGCGTTAGGCCGCGCGCCAGGACGCGCGTTAGGCCGCGCGCGCGGCCACACGCGCGGCCGCGGCGCAATAGCAGCCGCCGAGCACCGCGTCCCAGCCGGTGCGGTAGCTCTCGCAGCGCGCCGCCGCGGCCAGCGCGTCGCCGAAGCCGGTGTGGACGAGATCGACGCGGGTTCCGCCCGGCGCGGCGGTGAAGGTCACGCGCACCTGCGTAGCCTCGGCCTCGGGCCGGCCGACATACCAGTCGAACGCAAGCGCCTCGCCCGGCCGCCACTCGGTGACCGTGGCCCAGGGCACCACCGCGCCATCGTGACGCAGCTCGGCGATCCGGCCGCCCTTTCGCGGCTCGATCGTCACGCGGCGGGCAGGGTGGCCCTCGCCGGCCGACAGCGAGTGGCTGGCCTTCGGCCACCACCGGTCGATGCCGCTGGCGAAGAGGTCGAACGCCGCGGCCGGCGGCAGCGGCACGAGGACGCTCTTCTCGATCGGCTCACGCATCGGATCTTCCCCCACCTGTCTCGTCCGCAACGCGGCGCGCCTCGGCGGCGTAGGCCGAAAGCGCATCATCCCAGAGCCCGTCGAGCCAGGCCCGGAGCCCGGCGAACCCCTCGGGCGCGAGCGCGTAGAGGCGCCGCGCGCCGTCGCGGCGCATGGTGAGCAGGCCGGCATCCGCCAGGACCCTGAGGTGCTGCGAGACGGCCGGGCGGCTCACGGGCAGCGTGCCGGCGAGCTCGCCCACCGGCAGCGCCCGGCGCTTCAGCCGCTCCACGATGGCGCGGCGGGTCGGGTCGGCAAGGGCGCTGATGGCGGTTTCGTAAGTCACGGCTTACCGTAAGCCATGGCTCACCTCTTCGTCAAGTCCGAGCGGCCTCCCTTGCAGCGGTTCGGGCGCGACACTAAGACTCGGTCAAGATTTCGCGGAGTAGACGTGACCAACGGCTAGGGGCAGCGGCGATGAGAGATCCGATCGAGACCTACATGAACACCCTCGTGCCGATGGTGGTCGAGCAGACCAGCCGGGGCGAGCGGGCCTACGACATCTTCTCGCGCCTGCTGAAGGAGCGGATCATCTTCCTCTCCGGCCCGGTGCATGACGGGATGTCAAGCCTGATCGTGGCGCAGCTTCTGTTCCTCGAGAGCGAGAATCCGTCGAAGGAAATCTCGATGTACATCAACTCGCCCGGCGGCGTGGTGACCTCGGGCCTCTCGATCTACGACACGATGCAGTACATCCGCCCCAAGGTCTCGACGCTCGTCGTCGGCCAGGCCGCCTCGATGGGTTCGCTGCTGCTGACCGCGGGCGAGAAGGCGATGCGCTTCTCGCTGCCGAACAGCCGGATCATGGTGCACCAGCCCTCGGGCGGCTACCAGGGCCAGGCGACCGACATCATGATCCACGCCGAGGAGACGCTGAAGCTCAAGCGCCGGCTGAACGAGATCTACGTCAAGCACACCGGTCAGACGCTCGACGACGTCGAGACGGCGCTGGAGCGCGACCGGTTCATGAGCGCCGAGGACGCCAAGGCCTGGGGCCTGATCGACGAGATCGTCGACAGCCGGCCGAAAGCGGCGGACGAGGGCAAGTAACGCGCCCGGGAGGGCGGGATTTTTTGGCGTTGTGCGGGGCGGGGGGCTGGCCTAGACTTTCGGCCCGGGGGCCTGCAGCAGGCGCGGGCAACCGCAGAGGTTAGGGAATGGCGAACACGTCCTCCGGCGACAGCAAGAACACGCTCTACTGTTCCTTCTGCGGCAAGAGCCAGCACGAGGTGCGCAAGCTGATCGCCGGCCCGACGGTGTTCATCTGCGACGAATGCGTCGAGCTTTGCATGGACATTATCCGCGAGGAGACGAAGGCCTCGGGGCTGAAGTCGGCCGACGGCGTGCCGACCCCGAAGGAGATCTGCAAGGTCCTCGACGACTACGTCATCGGCCAGATGCATGCCAAGCGCGTCCTCTCGGTCGCGGTGCACAATCACTACAAGCGGCTCAACCACGCGCAGAAGGCCAGCGACATCGAACTGGCAAAGTCGAACATCCTGCTGATCGGGCCGACCGGCTGCGGCAAGACGCTGCTGGCCCAGACGCTGGCCCGCATCCTCGACGTGCCGTTCACCATGGCCGACGCCACCACGCTGACCGAGGCCGGCTATGTCGGCGAGGATGTCGAGAACATCATCCTCAAGCTCCTCCAGGCCAGCGAGTACAACGTGGAACGCGCGCAGCGCGGCATCGTCTATATCGACGAGGTCGACAAGATCACGCGGAAGTCCGACAACCCCTCGATCAC
>CAZYBG010000072.1:0-1128 GCA_964645155.1 uncultured Rhodobacterales bacterium
CGGCGGCCGGGCGGCGGGCGCGCCCTCGGCGATGTCGGCAAAGCCGTTGCCGAGCCGCGCCGCGGCCGGCCCGGCACCGCCCTCGACGGCGACCGGCGCGTCCCGCGGCAGCAGTGCCACGAGGCCGAGATGCAGCGCGACCGAGAGGCCGAGCGCAGCGACCGCGGCACGACGCGCGCTCATCGCAGCGCCCGTTCGGTGACCAGCACCACCGCCTCGGCCCCCGCCGCGCGCATCCCGCGGGCGATCCGCACCAGGTCGGCCGCCGGCAGGTCACGGTCGGGCACGAGGCGGACGATGCCGCCCGCCGCGGCCGCCCCGGCGAAACTGACGGGCGCGCCGCGCATCAGCATCGTCCCGTCGGCCAGCACCACCACCCCGTCGGGCGGCGCCGCGGCGTCGAGCGCCGCCGCCCGGACCAGCGTCAGGCGGGGGTCGAGCGGCGGGGCGAGCGTGCCGGCGACAAGGAAGAAGACCAGCATCAGGAACACGACGTTGATGAGCGCGATCATGGGCTCGCGGGCGCGGCGAAGGGGAAGTCGGCGCCGCATCAGTCGACCACCGTCACCGCCCTGCCCGGCACCTGCCTCAGCACCGCGAGCACATCGACCAGCGCCTGAGACGGCACCTCGCCCGCCAGCGCCAGGACGATCTCCGGCGGGTGCCCGGCCTCGGCGAGGGTCGCGGCAAGGGCATCGAGCGCGACGGCCAAGCCGTTTAGGCTGACCCCCTCGGGCGTCAGCCGCAGGAAGACCGGCGGCCTGTCGGCCGGCGCGGCGCCGCCCTGCGCCGCCGCGGACAGCGCGATCTCGCCGTGGCGCGCGAAGGTCGAGGACAGCATGAAGAACAGCAGCAGCAGGAAGATCACGTCGACCAGCGAGGTCATCGACAACGCGCGCCGACGGAAGCGGGCGCGCTCAACCGGCATGGGCGGCCCTGCGCGGCGGCGCCGGCAGCGGCCGGTCGGGTGCGGCGGCGCCGAGCCCCGGCGCGCGCAGCCGCGCCAGCGCCGCCTCGGCCCAGAGCCGCTCGGCCGCGACCCGCGCCTCGAGCCAGGTCAGCGCAAGTCCCGTCGGCATCGCCACCGCAAGGCCCGCGGCGGTGGTCAGCAGCGCCACCCAGATGCCG
>CAZYBG010000072.1:1138-16241 GCA_964645155.1 uncultured Rhodobacterales bacterium
CGCCATCTGGGAGCCCCTGCCGCTAACCGGACGTTTCAGCGCCTCCCAGATGCCGCCCGCCAGCAGCGCCGGATCGACCGCGGCGCCGGCGCCCTGCAGCGCCCGGAACGCCTCGATCATGCCGAGCACGGTGCCGAAAAGGCCGAGGAGCGGCGCGGTCTGGGCGATCGAATCGAGCAGCCGGAACCCCGCCTCGAGCCGGACCAGCGCCGCTTCCGCCAGCGCGTCCACCCGGGCCGCCGCGGCCGGCCCGTCGCCCGCCTGCAGCGCGACGGCGATCACCGGGGCGAGATGCCCGGCGGCGGCCGCCAGCGCCGCCTCGGCCCGCGCCGGGCGCCCTGCATCCCACTCGTCCAGCGCGGCGTCCAGCGCGCGGTGCCTTCCGACGCCCGCCGCGCGGAACTGCCAGAGCTTCCAGATCACCGCCGCGAGCGCCAGCACCGACATCGCGGCGAGGATCGCCACCACCGGGCCGCCGAGGGCCAGAAGCTCCGCCAAGGGCGCGATCACGGGCGCGATCACGGGCGCGATCACGGGCGCGATCAGGTCGCCGGTCATCCGATCACCTCCACATCGGTGCGCGAGGACCAGCGCAGCGCCGCCTCGCAGTCGCCGGGCGCGATCCCGGCGCCCCGGCAGGCATGCACGCCGTTCAGCAGCACCCGCCCGATCCGGCCGCACTCGGTCCCGGCCACGTCGAACTGCCGCACCCGCGGCCGCCCCGCCGGCACCGCGCCGAAATCGAACAGCGTGAACAGGATCACCGCGCCCTCGCGGTCGAACAACACCGTCTCGATCACCGCCGCGTCGAGATCGGCGCCAAGGCCGTTTTCCACCACGAAGGTCAGCCGGCAGGCGTCGCCCTGCGGCGCGGCGGTGTTGAGCTCGACCGCGAGGACCGGCGCCGGGTCGGCCGGCGCCTCCTGCGCCAGCGCCGGCAGGGCGGCGGCGGGCAGCGCGGCGAGCAGCGCTGCGGCGACAAGCGGGGGGCGGCGAAGGTCTGGCATGGCGGGGCTCCGTCCTACCAGTCGAACGCGCGCGCGAGCGTCAGCTTGAACGTCCGCCCCGGGCCGTTGTCCTGGCTGAGATTGTTGCGATAGGTCGTGTCGAAGACGTTCTCGACCGCGAAGTTCACCTCGAAGCCGTCGAGCACGCCGGCCTCCGGCCGCCAGGTCAGGAACAGGTCGTGGGTGTTGTAGGCCGCGGCGGTGGTGGTGGCCGAGCTCGTCTCGATGTCGTCGAACCAGTTGCCGCGCCAGCTGACCTCGAGCCCCCGGTCGGGGAACCGGTGGCCGAGCGTCAGCGCCAGGCTCTCGGCCGGCGTGTCCGGCAGCGTCGCGCCCGTCGCGCGATCCTCGCTGCGGATGTTGGCATAGGCGAGGCGGCCGAAGAACCGCTCGGTCTCGTAGGCGCCCTCGATCTCGGCGCCCCAGATCCGCGCCTCGGCGATGTTCGAGAAATAGGGCACCGCCGGCCCGCCCGGCACCCGCGGCGTCGTGCCGATCAGGTCGTCGATGTCGTTGTGGAAGGCGGTGGCCTTCACCTGCAGGCTGTCGCCGGGGCGAAACACGTCGCCGCCGTCATAGGCCAGCCCCAGCTCGACCGTGGTCGCCGTCTCCTTGTCGAGGTTGAGGCTCGGCAGCCGGGCCGGCAGCGCCGGGCCGCCGCCGGGCGGCGGGCCGCCGGCATCGGTCGAGTAAAGCTCGTCAAGCGTCGGCATCCGCTCGGTCCGCGCCAGCGAGCCGAAGACCGACCAGGTGTCGCTCAGCTCGTACATGACGGCAAGCTTGGGCGAGACCGCCACATCGGTCTGGGCCGTGGCGCCCTCCGCCTCGGTCTCGGCCGAGGGCGTGCGCTCGCCGTATTCGACGCGCAGGCCCGGGATCAGCGTGAGCCGGTCGTTCCAGGTGAACTCGCCCTGCGCATAGAGCGCGAGTTTGGTATCCTCGCCCTCGGGATGGAAGGCGAGCGCACCGAGCGAGGAAGAGGCGAGCCGGTCCTGGTGGCTCAGCTGCGCGCCGAAGGTCAGGTAGTTCTCCCAGGCCCCGCCGCCGAACTCGATCGTGTTCTCGGCCTTGAGCGCGACGGTCCGGTAGGTCGCGTCGTTGTCGCAGAGCACCTGCAGCGTGCCCGGTGCGCAGAACGCGCCGAGCGAGAAGTCCGACTTGTCCACCTCCGTCTCGGTGAAAGACAGCGTCACGTCGAGGTCGAGCCAGGGGTTGCCCGCGCCCGCGTGGGCGTAGCCGAGGATCACCGTGCTGTCGGTCGTCTCGATGTCGGAGGTGCCGAAGCCCGCCACCGCCGGCCCGCCGGTCTGCGCGACGACGCTGTCCTCCAGCGTGCCCTCGGTGCGCGAGAACGACAGCCGGACCGACTGGTCGAGATCGTCGCCGAAGGTCCAGGTGCCCTTCAGAAGGCCCGAGACGCGGTCGTAGGCCGAGCCCTCGATCTCGGTGCCGTCGCCATCCTCGATGTCGTTGCCGGTGCCGTAGTTGAGCGCGGCAAGAAACTCGGCATTCTCCGACGGTCGGGTGGCGTAGATCACCGAGCCGAGCAGCACGTCGCCGTTCGACTCGTAGCCGGTCTTGAGCCTGAGCGCGCGCGTCGCGTCGTCCTGCAGGAAGTCGGACGCGTCCTTGGTGGTGAAGTTGATCACCCCGCCGATCGCGCCCGAGCCGTAGAGCGTCGAGGACGCGGGACCGCGCAGCACCTCGACCTGCTTGTAGAGCTCGAGGTCGCCGAAGAACGACCCCATCCGGTACTGCTCGAAGAACTTCGGCGCGCCGTCCACGGTGACGATGATGCGCGCCTCCGACGCCGTCTGTTCGGTGTTGCCGATGCCGCGGATGTTGAAGGCCTGCCCCGAGAACCGCGGCGAGCCCGCGGTCTGCACGCCGGGCACCGTCGCGAACAGGTCCGACAGCGTGTTGGCCTGCTCGCGGTCGAGGTCCTCCTGGTTCACCACGGTCACTGCCGCCGGCGTGTCGATCGCGACCCGCGGCAGGCCGAAGCCGAGGACGATCCGGCCGAGCAGCGTGTAGCCGCCGCCGTCCTGCGGGCCATCCTGCGCCGCCGCCGGCGTTCCGGCCAGCGTTCCGGCGACCGCCCCCGCGGTCGTCATCGCCAACATGCCGATCCTGCGGGAGCGCCTGCGCGCGCCACCTGTGCGGTCCATCCTGTTCCCCTTCGCATCGTCGTCGCGGGAAGGCTGGCCGGCTGGCTGGCGCGCGCTGTCTTTCGGTTCGTCGCGTTTCCGACTTGTCCGGGCTAGCTAATCTGATAGAAACTGTCAAGTAAGCGGCGCCGCCTCCCGCGCCGCCAAGCGAGCACGGCGCAGCGCGCCCGGCCAGCCAGCGATCCCGCATCAGATGGAGCCTTTCGCATGGCCGATCCCGCCGCCCTGCGCGCCGCGCGCCTCGATCACCCCAAGCTGCGCGAGCGCGACCTTGCCGCCAGTCTCGGCCTGTCCGAAGCCGCCCTCGCCGCCGCCCATGTCGGCCATGGCGCGGTGCGCATCGCGGCCCATCCCGACGCGCTGATCCCGGCGGTGGAGCGGCTGGGCGAGGTCATGGCGCTGACCCGCAACGACAGCGCGGTGCACGAGAAGGTCGGGCGCTACGCCGGCTACACGCCGGGCGCGCATGCCGCGATTGTGGTGACCGAGGCGATCGACCTCAGGATCTTCCCGCGCCACTGGGTGCATGCCTTCGCCGTGACGCGAGAGACCGAGGCCGGCCCGCGCCGCAGCCTCCAGGTCTTCGACGCGGCGGGCGACGCGGTCCACAAGGTGTTCCTGCGCGCGGCCTCGGACCTCGCCGCATGGGAGCGCGCGGTGGCCGACCTGCGGGCGGCCGACCAGTCCGACGGGTTCGAGGCGGCGCCGCGGCAGCCGCCCGAGGCGGCGAGGGCCGATCCGGGGAAGGCCGAGGCGCTGCGCGCCGAATGGCGCCGGATGACCGACACCCACCAGTTCCTGCGCCTCGTCTCGAAGCTGAAGATGAACCGCCTCGGCGCCTACCGGATCGCCAGCGCGCCCTTCGTCCGGCCGCTCGCGCCCGGCGCGGTCGACGCGATGCTGACGGCGCTCGCCGGGTCGGACGTGCCGGTCATGCTGTTCGTCGGCAACCCCGGCTGCATCCAGATCCATTCCGGCCCGATCGACCGCCTGCAGCCGATGGGGCCGTGGCAGAACGTGATGGACCCCGGCTTCAACCTGCATCTCAGGCGCGACCACGTGGCCGAGGTCTGGGCGGTCGAGAAGCCGACCGCGCGCGGCCCCGCCCTGTCGGTCGAGGCGTTCGACGCTGGCGGCGCGCTGATCCTGCAGGCCTTCGGCTACCGCAAGGAGAGGGAGGGCATCGACATGACCGCGCCCTGGGCGGCCATCGTCGCCGGCCTGCCCGCGCCGGGGGCTGCGGCCAAACCGGCGGAGGCCGCGGAATGAGCCACATCAATCGCGTCCACATCGGCCTGACGCTGCTGCTGTTCCTCGTCGCCCTCGGTCGCACGGCAGCGGCCGGCGAGGCGCAGCGCGTGGTGTCGGTCGGCGGCGCGGTGACCGAGATCGTCCATGCGCTGGGCGAGGAGGCGAGGCTGATCGCCCGCGACTCGACCTCGACCTGGCCGCCCGAGGCCGCGGCGCTGCCCGATGTCGGCTACATGCGCGCGCTCTCGGCCGAGGGCGTGCTGTCGCTCGGCCCCGACCTGGTGCTGGCCGAGGACGGCGCCGGCCCGCCCGAGACGCTGGAGCTGCTCCGCTCGGCCTCGGTCCCCCTCGTCGTGGTGCCCGAGGCGACCGATGCCGCCGGCATCCTGGCCCGGATCGACGCCGTGGCCGCCGCGCTCAGCGTGCCGGAGAAGGGCGCCGCGCTCCGCGCCGAGGTGGCGGCCGACCTCGACGCCGCCGCCCGGCGCGCCACCGTCGCGGGCCCGCGGCAGCGCATGCTCTTCATCCTGTCCACCCAGGGCGGCCGGATCCTCGCCTCGGGCACCGGCACGGCGGCCGACGCGATCATCCGCATGGCGGGGGGCGAGAACGCGGTCGCGGGGTTCGAGGGCTACAGGCAGCTGACCGACGAGGCGGTGATCACCGCGGCGCCCGACGTCATCCTGATGATGGACCGCTCCGGCGACCACGCCGTCGAGGACGAGGCGCTGTTCGCGATGCCCGCCGTCGCCACGACGCCGGCCGCCGACGACCGCGCCCTGGTGCGGATGGACGGCCTGCTGATGCTCGGCTTCGGCCCGCGCACCGCCGAGGCGGTGACCGCGCTCAACCGCGCGCTCTACGGGGACGGCGCGTGAGCGCCACCGACGCCCCCGGCGCCGCCCTGGCCCTCCGCCGGCCCCCGGCGGCGCGGCTCACGGCGGCGCTCGCCCTCCTCCTCGCGCTGCTCTGCGCGGCGAGCCTCGGCTTCGGCGCGGCGCCGGGCTCGCCCTGGGCGATCCTCCGGGCCTGGGCCGGCGGCGCCGAGATCCCCCGCGGCGACTGGATCGTGGTGATCGAGATCCGGCTGCCGCGCCTCGCACTCGGCATCCTCGTCGGCGCGGCGCTGGCGGTGTCGGGCGCGGTGATGCAGGGCCTCTTCCGCAACCCGCTCGCCGATCCCGGCATCGTCGGCGTCAGCGCCGGGGCGGGGCTCGGCGCGATCGCGGCGATCGTCCTCGGCGGCCTGCTGCCGGCATCGGTCGCGGCCGCGCTCGGCTACGGCCTCGTGCCGGTGGCGGCGTTCCTCGGCGGCTGGGCCTCGACGCTCGTCCTCTACCGCGTCGCCACCCGCGCCGGGCGCACCTCGGTCGCGACGATGCTGCTGGCCGGCATCGCTCTCGGTGCGCTCGCCGGCGCGCTCTCGGGCATCCTCGTCTACCTGGCCGACGACCGGCAGCTGCGCGACCTCACCTTCTGGGGCATGGGCTCGCTCGCCGGGGCGACATGGGCCAAGGTCGCCGTCGCGGCGCCGATCATGCTCGCCGCCCTCGCCGCGGCGCCGCTGCTGGCGCGGGGGCTCAACGCGCTGGCGCTGGGCGAGGCGGCGGCGATGCACCTGGGCCAGCCGGTGCAGCGGGTGAAGCACGTGGCAATCCTCGCCGTCGCCGGCGCCACCGGCGCGGCGGTCGCGGTCTCGGGCGGCATCGGCTTCGTCGGCATCGTCGTGCCGCACCTGCTGCGCCTCCTCTCCGGACCCGACCATGTGCGGCTCCTGCCGAACGCGGCGCTGCTCGGCGCCGCGCTGCTCGTCGCCGCCGACATGGCCGCGCGCGCCATGATCGCGCCGGCCGAACTGCCGATCGGCATCGTCACCGCGGTGATCGGCGGGCCGTTCTTCCTGTGGATCCTGCTCCGCCGCCGCGGGATCGTCGATCTGTGATGCTGATCGCCCGCGCCCTCCGCGTCGCGCTCGGCCGCCGGACGGTGCTCGACGGCATCGACCTCGACGCGCCGCCGGGCGCGGTGACGGCGATCGCCGGCCCGAACGGATCGGGCAAGACGACGCTCTTGCGCGTGCTCACCGGAGAGCTGCCCTCGGCGGGGGAAATCTGGCTCAACGGCCGCGCCGTCGCCCGGCTCAGGCCTTGGGAGCTTGCCGCCTGCCGCGCGGTCCTGCCGCAGGCGACGCCGCTGGCCTTCCCGTTCACGGTGGCCGAGGTGGTCGGGCTCGGCCACACCGCCGGCACCGCGGCGGGCGACCACGCCGTCGCTGCCGCGGCGCTGGCCGCGGTGGGGCTCCGCGGCCATGCCGGCCGGCTCTACCAGGAGCTCTCGGGCGGCGAGCAGCAGCGTGTCCAGCTCGCCCGCGTCCTGGCCCAGGTGTGGGAGCCGTCCGGCCCCGGCGGGCCGCGCTGGCTGTTCCTCGACGAGCCGGTGGCGGGTCTCGACATCGCCCACCAGCTGCAGGTGATGGAACTGGCCCGCGACTATGCCCGCCGCGGCGGCGGGGTCGTCGCGGTGATGCACGACCTGAACCTGACCGCGGCCTTCGCCGACCGGGTGCTGCTGCTCGACGCCGGCCGGATCGCCGCCGCCGGCCCGCCGGCCCGGGCGCTCGACGGCGCCGTCCTGTCGCGCGTCTACCGCTGCCGCGTCAGGGTCGGCGCGCTGCCGCAGGGCGGCGTGCCGTTCGTCCTGCCGCAGTGCTGCGCGCCCGGCTGATCCGGCCTAGAAGACGGGGCCGGCGGGCTGATTGACGTACCTCAGATCTCTGCCCTACCCTACGCCGCCGGGAGGCGGCAGATGGGCAGACCCACCGTGCACGACATCGCGAAGGCCGCGGGCGTCAGCCTGGCGACCGTCGACCGCGTGCTGAACGCCCGGCCCGGCGTGCGCGAAAAGACCGCGCGGCTGGTCCATGACGCGGTGGAGCGGCTCGGCTATGTCCGCGACACCTATGCCGCGAACCTCGCCCGGCAGCGGCAGTACCGCTTTCTCTTCGTCCTGCCCGAAGGCGGCAACCAGTTCGTCGAGGCGCTGCGGCTCGCCCTGCGCGAGGCGACCGAGGCGCACCAGGCCGACCGGGTGCTGGTCAAGGTCGTGCATGTCGCCACCTACGACCCGCATGCGGTGGTCCGCACGCTCGACGCGCTCAAGCTGCAGCGCGTCGACGGCGTGGCGCTGATGGTGCCCGAGACGCCGCAGGTCCGCGATGCGGTGGCGCGGCTCAAGGCGGCGGGCCTGTCGGTCGTGGCGCTCGTCTCCGACCTGCCGAACTCGCCGCGCGACCATTTCGTCGGCATCGACAACCGCGCCGCGGGGCGCACCGCGGGCATGCTGATGGGCCGGTTCCTCGGCGGCCGGGCGGGCAAGGTCGCCGTGCTCGTCAACACCACCCAGGCGCGCGACACGCTGGAACGGCGCGGCGGCTTCGACGAGATCATCGCCGGGCAGTTCCCGGCACTCGAGACGCTGCCCTCGCTCGAGGGTCACGACGATCACCTGCTGGCGGCGGCGGTCGTCGCCCGCTGCCTCGACCACCACGGGCCGGTCATCGGCTTCTACTCCGCCGGCGGCGGCACCCGCGGGCTGACGCGGGTCCTGGCCGAGCGCGGGCTGGCCGGGAGCGGGCTGGCCGGGCGGGTCCTGGCCGACCGGACCGTGGTCATCGCCCACGAGCTCACCCCCCACAGCCGGCAGGCGCTGGCCGAGAACGTGATCGACGCGATCATCGCGCAGAATGTCGGCCATCTGGTGCGGAGCGCGCTGCGCGTGCTCCGCGCAAAATGCGACGGCGTGCCGATCTTCGCGGCGCAGGAGCGCATCCGCATCGACATCGTCATCCGCGAGAACCTGCCCTGACGCACGGGCCAAGACGCAGGACCAACGGGAGGAAGCCATGAAGACCATCAAGGGACCGGCGCTGTTCCTGGCGCAGTTCGCCGGCGACGAGGCCCCGTTCAACGACTGGCGCTCGATCACCCGCTGGGCCGCCGGCTGCGGCTACGCCGGCGTGCAGGTGCCGAGCTGGGATGCGCGGCTGTTCGATCTGGAGCAGGCCGCGGCATCGAAGGACTGGTGCGACGAGTTCAGCGGCATCGCGGCCGAGAGCGGCGTCGCGGTGACCGAGCTTTCGACCCATCTCCAGGGCCAGCTCGTCGCCGTGCATCCGGCCTACGACACCGCCTTCGACGGCTTCGCCGCGCCGGCGGTCCGCGGCAACCCCGCGGCCCGGGCGGACTGGGCGGCGGACCAGGTGAAGAAGGCGCTCAGCGCCTCGCGCAACCTCGGGATCGGCGCGCATGCGACGTTCTCGGGCGCGCTTGCCTGGCCCTACGTCTACCCCTGGCCGCAGCGCCCCGCCGGCCTCGTCGAGGCCGCCTTCGACGAGCTTGCGCGGCGCTGGCGGCCGATCCTCGACCATGCCGAGGACTGCGGCGTCGATCTCTGCTACGAGATCCATCCCGGCGAGGACCTGCATGACGGCGTGACGTTCGAGATGTTCCTCGACCGGGTCGGCGGCCATCGGCGCGCCAACATGCTCTACGACCCGTCGCACTACGTGCTGCAGGCGCTCGACTACCTCGCCAACATCGACATCTACCACGAGCGGATCCGGATGTTCCACGTCAAGGACGCCGAGCTGAACCCGACCGGCCGGCAGGGCGTCTACGGCGGCTTCCAGTCCTGGGTGAACCGCGCCGGCCGCTTCCGCTCGCCCGGCGACGGGCAGGTCGATTTCGGCGCGGTGTTCTCGAAGCTCACGCAATACGGCTTCGACGGCTGGGCGGTGGTGGAGTGGGAATGCGCGCTGAAGCACCCCGAGGACGGCGCCCGCGAGGGGGCGGCGTTCGTGCGGCGGCACATCATCCGGGTGACCGGCAAGGCGTTCGACGACTTCGCCGGCTCGGGCGCCGACGACGCGGCGAACCGGCGGATGCTCGGGCTCTGAGGGCGGCGCGGGGGGCTGTCTGCCCCCCGCGGGCCCCCCGAGGATATTTGCAAGACGGGGAAGGCAGCGGACCTTTCCGGAAAGGGAGCGAGATGGCGATCGAGGGCAGGACGGACGGGCGGGCGCGGCGCATCCGGCTCGGCATGGTGGGCGGCGGGCGCGACGCCTTCATCGGCGCGGTGCACCGCATCGCCAGCCGGATCGACGATCACTACGAACTGGTCGCCGGCTGCTTCAGCTCCACGCCCGAGAAGTCGCGCGCCTCGGGCGCCGATCTCGGCCTCGCCGCCGACCGCGTCTACGGCAGCTTCGAGGAGATGGCCCGGCGCGAGGCGCGGCTGAAGGCGGGCATCGAGGCGGTGGCGATCGTCACCCCGAACCACCTCCACTATGCCGCGGCGCGGCCGTTCCTGCGGCGCGGCATCCACGTCATCTGCGACAAGCCGCTGACCGCGACGCTCGCCGAGGCGCGGCGCCTCGCGGCGCTGGCCGAGGCGTCGCGGGCGCTGTTCGTCTTGACCCACAACTACACCGGCTATCCGATGGTGCGGCAGGCGCGCGAGATGGTCGCGGCGGGCCTGCTCGGGACGATCCGGCTCGTCCAGGCGGAGTACGTGCAGGACTGGCTGACCGAGCCGATCGAGGCGACCGGCCAGAAGCAGGCGGACTGGCGGACCGATCCGGCGCGGTCGGGCGCCGGCGGCGCGATCGGCGACATCGGCACCCACGCGCTCAACCTCGCCTGCTTCGTCAGCGGTCTCGCCGTCGAGGCGCTGGCCGCCGATCTCGACAGCTTTGTGCCGGGGCGGCGGGTCGACGACAACGCGCATGTGATGCTGCGCCTGTCCGGCGGCGCGAAGGGGCTGCTCTGGGCGAGCCAGGTCGCCCCCGGCAACGAGAACGCGCTCCGGCTGCGCCTCTACGGCACGAAGGGCGGGCTCGACTGGGCGCAGGAGGAGCCGAACCACCTCTGGTTCACGCCGTTCGGCGAGCCGAAGCGGCGCCTCACCCGCGGCGGCGCCGGGGCGGGGCCGGCGGCGGCCCGGGTCAGCCGCATCCCCGCCGGCCACCCGGAGGGCTACCTCGAGGGCTTCGCCACGATCTACGCCGAGGCGGCGCGGGCGATTCGAGCCCGGTCCGCCGGCGAGGCGGTGCCGCCCGAGGTCGTCTTCCCCAGCGTCGCCGACGGCCTGGCGGGCGTCGCCTTCGTCGATGCCTGCCTGCGCTCGTCGCGCAGGAACGGCGCCTGGGTCACCCCCAGGCCGTGAGAAATCAGACGGTTGCGCCGGCCGCGGCGCCCGCGGGCCGGCCCGGCCGGGCGTGCCGGCGGGTTCTGAGGGACGTACCTCAAGATTCTGCTTGTCCTGAGGTACGCCCCTCATCTACGCTGCGGCCAGCCCGGGGCGCGGAGGAGCGACCGCCGGGGCGGATCCGACAGGGAGGAGTTGCAGATGACGACGACCAGACTTCTGGGCGCGGCGGTGGCGGCCGTCACCACCGCAGCCGCCGGCGGCGCCCATGCACAGGCGCAGGAGCTGACGCTCTGCTGGGCGGCATGGGACCCCGCCAACGCGCTTGTCGAGCTGTCGAAGGACTTCACGGCCGCGAGCGGCATCGCGATGAACTTCGAGTTCGTGCCGTGGCCGAACTTCGCCGACCGGATGCTGAACGAGCTGAACGCCGGCGGCCAGCTCTGCGACCTGCTGATCGGCGACAGCCAGTGGATCGGCGGCGGCGCCGAGAACGGCCACTACATCAAGCTGAACGACTTCTTCGACGCCAACGCGATCAGCATGGACGACTTCGCCCCGGCGACCGTCTATGCCTACTCGACCTGGCCCAAGGGCTCGCCCAACTACTACGCGCTGCCGGCGATGGGCGACGCCAACGGCTGGTTCTACCGCAAGGACTGGTTCGCCCGGCCCGAACTGCAGGAGGCGTTTGAGGCCGAGTACGGCCGGCCGCTGGCCGAGCCGACCACACAGCGCGAGCTGATGGACATCGCCCGGTTCTTCCAGGGCCGCGAGATCGACGGCCAGACGGTCTACGGCGCCGCGATCTTCACCGAGCGCGGCTCGGAGGGCATCACCATGGGCGCGACCGGCGCGATGTATGCCTGGGGCTTCAAGTACGAGAACACGCCGGGCAGCTACGACATGGAGGGCGCGGTCAACTCGCCCGAGGCGATCGAGGCGCTGGAGTTCTACAAGGAGCTCTACGACTGCTGCACCCCGCCGGGCTACGACAACGCCTACATGGAGCAGTCGCTCGACGCGTTCAAATCCGGCCAGGTGGCGATGGCGATGAACTGGTTCGCCTTCTTTCCCGGCCTCTATGCCGACCCGAACACCGGCGGCGACAAGATCGACTTCTTCGTCAACCCCGGCCAGAACGTCGCGGCCTCCACCCTCGGCGGCCAGGGCATCTCGGTCGTGTCCTACTCCGACAACGTCGATGGCGCGCTCGAATACATCAAGTGGTTCGCCCAGCCCGACGTGCAGGCCAAGTGGTGGTCGATGGGCGGCTATTCCTGCCACCGCTCGGTGCTCGAGGACCCCGATTTCGTGAACTCGGCGCCGTTCGCCGGCGACTTCCTCGAGGCGATGGGCGGCGTGCAGGACTTCTGGCAGGAGCCGGCCTATGCCGAACTGCTGCTGGCCATGCAGGAGCGGCTCCACAACTACGTGGTGGCCGACCAGGGCACCGCGGAAGAGGCGCTGAACGGCCTGATCGAGGACTGGACCGAGGTCTTCGAGGACGAAGGCAAGCTCTGACCCGCGCTGGCCGGCGCCAGGCGCCGAACGGCAGGGCGCCCCCGCAACCGGCGGGGGCGCCCACCCCCGCCCACCCGCGCCCGGCACCAGGGCCCCGGACCCTGTCCGGGGCGGCGCGGACCACCCCATCCCGAGGCAGCCGCCGATGACCGACAGCCCCATCGCCCGTGCCGCCGGCGCCACGCCGCCCGCCGTCGCACGGCGCATCCGCGGCCTCTCGGACCGCGCCATCGCCTGGATCTTCGTCGCGCCGACGATCTTCCTGCTGCTCGCGGTCAACATCTTCCCGCTGATCTGGACGATCCGGCTGTCGTTCACCGACTTCCGCGCCAACCGGCCGAACCGCGAGGTCGAATGGGTCGGGCTCAGGAACTACGAGCGCATCCTGACCGACGACGGCATCTGGATGAACATGCAGGCCACCGCGCATTTCCTGTTCTGGACGCTGCTCCTGCAGGTCCTGATCGGCTTCGCGCTGGCCTGGCTCATCAACCGCAAGTTCCGCGGCAACGACCTGCTGACCACGATCATCGTGCTGCCGATGATGCTCTCGCCGGCGGTGGTGGGGAACTTCTGGACGTTCCTCTACCAGCCGCAGATCGGGCTGGTGAACTACATCGTCGAGTTCTTCACCGGGGTGCCGGCCAACAGCTTCTCGATGCTGGGCTCGGTCACCATGGCGCCCTGGGCGATCATCATCGTCGACACCTGGATGTGGACCCCCTTCGTGATGCTGATCTGCCTCGCCGGGCTGCGGTCGATCCCCGACTACATCTACGAGGCGGCCGAGATCGACCGCGCCTCGAAATGGCGGCAGTTCTGGACGATCACCATCCCGATGGTGCTGCCGTTCCTGATGCTCGCCGTGCTGTTCCGCGGCATCGAGAACTTCAAGATGTTCGACCTCGTCGTGCAGCTCACCGGCGGCGGCCCCGGCAACACCACGCTCCTCGCCTCGATCGACCTCAAGCGCGAGGCGTTCGAGAAGTGGCGCACCGGCTATTCCTCGGCCTACGCCATCATCCTCTTCGTCACCGTCTTCGGCCTGGCCAGCATCTACGTGAAGGCCCTGAACCGGGTGAAGGAACGATGAGCGCCTATTCGATCACCGAGCCCTCGCGCCGCGCGAAGTGGACGGCGGGCCTTCTCGTCACGCTCTATGCTCTGATCACGATGATCCCGCTCGCCTGGATCGTCGCGACCGGGTTCAAGACGCCGGCCGATGCGATCAGCTATCCGCCGAAGGTGTTCTTCGACCCGACGATCGAGGGCTACGTCAACGTCTTCACCACCCGCACCCGGGTCTCGCCCGAGGCGCTCGCCGCCCTGCCGCCGCCGGCCAACGTGGCCGAGGAGATCGTGCGGCAGTACGACATGGTGATCGCCGGCCCGTCGCGCTTCGGCGAGCGGTTCCTGAATTCGGTCATCATCGGCTTCGGTTCGACCTTCCTCAGCGTGTTCCTCGGCACGCTCGCGGCCTACGCGTTCTCGCGCTTCAAGGTGCCGCTGGCCGATGACCTGCTGTTCTTCATCCTCTCCACCCGGATGATGCCGCCGATCGCGGTCGCGATCCCGATCTTCCTGATGTACCGCACGCTCGGGCTGTCGGACACGCATCTGGGGATGATCCTGCTCTACACGGCGGTCAACATCTCGCTCGCCGTCTGGCTGATGAAGAGCTTCATCGACGGCATCCCGCGGGAATACGAGGAAGCGGCGCTGATCGACGGCTATACCCGCTTCCAGGCGTTCCGGAAGGTGGTCCTGCCGCAGGCGGTGACCGGCATCGCCTCGACCGCGATCTTCTGCCTGATCTTCGCCTGGAACGAATACGCCTTCGCGGTGCTGCTGACCTCGGGCACCGCGCAGACCGCGCCGCCCTTCATCCCGACGATCATCGGCGTCGGCGGGCAGGACTGGCCGGCGGTCGCCGCCGGGGCGACGCTGTTCCTGGTGCCGGTGATGGTGTTCACGATCCTGCTGCGCAAGCACCTCCTGCGCGGGATCACCTTCGGCGCGGTGCGCAAATGAGCCGCCGGGTCCGGCATCGCCCCGGTGCACGCGCGGTGTACAGGATGTGTACAGGTTGTGCCGCCCGTTCCGGGGTGCCGGAGGCCGCCCGATGACCGCCTTCCTCGCCGGCCTCCTCCGCCTCCGCCGCGGGCCGTGGGAGATGGTCGCGACCATCCTCATCGCTCTCGGGGTCGTCATGCTGATGCAGCCGTTCTTCCTCTGGGCCTACACCGCCTCGTTCCTCGTCACCCTCACCGGCACCGTCATGTTCATCGTCGTCAGCCACTTCCCCGAATAGGTCATGGCCGAGATCGTCATCCGCAACCTCCGCAAGGAATTCGGCAGCTTCACCGCCGTGCAGTCCTCGTCGTTCCGCATCGAGGACGGCGAGTTCTTCATGCTGCTCGGCCCCTCGGGCTGCGGCAAGACGACGACGCTCAGGATGATCGCGGGGCTGGAACTGCCGACCTCGGGCGAGATCTGGATCGACGGCGAGGAGGTGGGGCAGAAGCCGGCAAGCCGGCGCGACATCGCCTTCGTGTTCCAGATGTTCGCCCTCTACCCGCACCTGAACGTCCGCCGCAACATCGCCTACCCGCTTGTTTCCCAGGGCGTTCCCGCGGCCCAGGTGAAGGAGCGTGTGGCCGAGGTCGCCCGCCTCCTGCGGATCGAGGACATCCTCGACCGGCCAGTCGGCGGCCTCTCGGGCGGCGACCGGCAGCGCGTGGCGCTGGGCCGCGCCATCGTGCGCCGGCCCAAGGCCTTCATGATGGACGAGCCGCTGGGCGCGCTGGACGCCGAGTTCCGCGAGATCATGGCGGAGGAGCTGCGCGCGCTGCACGACCGCATCGGCGCCACCACCGTCTACGTCACCCATGACCAGCTCGAGGCGATGCAGATGGGCGACAAGATCGTGGTGATGAACCACGGCGTGGT
>CAZYBG010000073.1:0-15941 GCA_964645155.1 uncultured Rhodobacterales bacterium
CGCTCCTGCGCGAACTGGCGGATCGCCTCGAAGAAGGGCAGCCCCTCGATGTCGCCCACCGTGCCGCCGATCTCGCACAGCATGAAATCGACCTCGTCCTCGCCGATCGCCAGGAACTCCTTGATCTCGTTCGTGACGTGCGGGATCACCTGGATCGTCTTGCCGAGGTAGTCGCCGCGCCGCTCCTTCTCGAGCACGTTCGAGTAGATCCGGCCCGACGACACGGAATCGGTCTGCCGCGCGGCGACGCCGGTGAAGCGCTCGTAATGGCCGAGGTCGAGGTCGGTCTCGGCGCCGTCGTCGGTGACGAAGACCTCGCCGTGCTCGAACGGGCTCATCGTGCCGGGATCGACGTTGAGATAGGGGTCGAGCTTGCGGAGCCTGACCGAGAAGCCGCGGGCCTGCAGCAGCGCGCCGAGCGCGGCCGAGGCGAGGCCCTTGCCCAGCGAGGACACCACCCCGCCGGTGATGAACACGTATCTCGCCATGCCCGGAACCCCCGTGATTTTCCGCGTCTGTGGTCGCCTGGCGGGCCCGGAGGTCCGCCGCATCACGGGGTTTGAGCTATAATGGATTCGCTGACCGGCCGCAACCGACGGCGCAACATGCAGTCGCGCCCGTGGCCGCGGGGGCAATCCCTTGTAGTTTCGGGCAGATCAGTCGGCGCGCGGAACCGTCGCGTCGCCGGCACCCGGCGGCAGCAGGTCATCGCCCGCCGGCAGCGCCGGCGCCTCGTCGGCCGCGGGCGCCCCGGTGCCGAGCCGGTCGATCACCGACACGCCGGCCGAGTTGCTCGCGGCGATGATGGTCAGCGCGATCGACGTGCAGATGAAGGCGATGGCCAGCGCCCAGGTCACCTTCGCGATGCCGGTCAGCGAGCCGCGCCCCGACACGCTGCCGCCGCCCGACAGGAGCGCGCTCCCCTCCGACCGCTGCAGCAGCACGACGCCGATCAGCGCGAGCGCGAGGATCAGGTGGATGACGAGGACGACGTTTTCCATGGGCGGGGCCTTCGCGCGATTTGGCGCTATCTAGGCCCTTCGGCCCGCCGTCGCAACCCTGACGCTCGGGCCTCAGTTCTCGTCGACATCGTCGACATCGGCCTGCCCGGACAGCCGGCGCCGCACGATGCTCCACGACAGCCCGGTGCCGAGCACGACCGAAAGCGCCAGCAGGCCGAGCCAGACGTTCAGGCTCCGGTTGTCGAGGGCGAGGATGCCCCAGTCGATCAGAACCCAGACAAGCGCGCCGACGAGCGCCGCGACGAGGAGCATCCCCAGCGGCCCGATCGAGCGGAACGTGGCGCGCAGGTAGATCGCATACACCGCGAAGAGCAGCAGCCCGAGCAGCACCGCAAGCGGCATCTGCGCCTGCCAGTTCGCCTCGGCCCAGCGCACGAAGTTCCACTGCGTCGGATTGAAGGTGGCCGCAAGCAGCACGAAGGCGAAGAGCCAGCGCAGGAAAAAGCCCATTCACGTCCCCGAGAGCCACGACTGGCGCCTGCCTAGCAAGCGCCGCCGGTGCCTGTCCAGCGCCATGGGCGGCTCAGGCCGGGCCGGCATGCACCGCCGACAGCTTGTTGCCGTCGGGGTCGCGGACATAGCAGGCGTAGAAGTCCGGCTCGTAGGGCCGCAGACCCGGCGCGCCCTCGTCGGTGCCGCCCTCGGCCAGCGCGGCGGCGTGGAAGGCATCGACCGCCGCGCGCGAGGGCGCCTCGAAGGCGAGCATGGACCCGTTGCCGAAGCTGGCGGCCTTGCGGTCGTAGGGCGTGAGCACCCACAGCCGCACGATGGCGCTGCCTGCCGGACCGTAGCCGAGGTCGTTCTCCTGCGTCGCGAGGCGGACGAGCCCGAGCGTGCCGAGGACCACGTCGTAGAACCGCCCCGCGGCCGCGATGTCGTTGGTGCCGAGGTTGACGTAGCGCAGCATGGCCTGGTCCTCCGGAACCGGCGCGGCGGCGGATTTTCGGGTTTCGCCCCCGCGCCCGCGCCAGTATAGGACGCCGAACGCGGAGCGGGGCAAGGACGCAGTCGCATGGCCAACGTCGTCGTCGTCGGCGCCCAGTGGGGCGACGAGGGAAAGGGCAAGATCGTCGACTGGCTGTCCGAGCGGGCCGACGTCATCGCCCGCTTCCAGGGCGGCCACAATGCCGGTCACACGCTGGTGATCGGCAACACCGTCTACAAGCTGTCGCTGCTGCCCTCGGGCATCGTCCGCCCCGGCAAGCTGTCGGTGATCGGCAACGGCGTCGTGCTCGACCCCTGGCACCTCGTCGCCGAGATCGCCAAGCTCGAGGGGCAGGGTGTGACGATCACGCCCGAGAACCTGATGATCGCCGAGAACGCCGCCCTGATCCTGCCGTTCCACGGCGAGCTCGACCGCGCCCGCGAGGCGCAGGCCAGCGTCGCCAAGATCGGCACCACCGGGCGCGGCATCGGGCCGGCCTACGAGGACAAGGTGGGCCGCCGCGTGATCCGCGTCGCCGACCTCGGCGACCGGCCGACGCTGGAGTTGCGGATCGACCGCGCGCTCGTCCACCATGACGCGCTGCGCCGTGGCCTCGGGCTTGAGCCGGTGGACCGCGGGGCGCTGCTTCAGGCGCTGCTCGACATCGCGCCGCAGGTGCTGCCCTACGCCGCGCCGGTCTGGAAGGTGCTGGGCGAACGGCGCCGGGCCGGCAGCCGCATCCTCTTCGAGGGCGCGCAGGGCGCGCTGCTCGACATCGATTTCGGCACCTATCCGTTCGTGACCTCGTCGAACGTGATCGCCGGGCAGGCCGCCACCGGGACCGGGCTCGGCCCCGGCGCGATCGACTTCGTCCTCGGCATCGTCAAGGCCTACACGACCCGCGTCGGCGAGGGGCCGTTCCCGACCGAGCTGAAGGACGCGACCGGCGAGCGGCTGGGCGAGCGCGGGCACGAATTCGGCACCGTCACGGGCCGCAAGCGCCGCTGCGGCTGGTTCGATGCGGTGCTGGTGCGGCAGACTTGCGCCACCTCGGGCGTCAAGGGCATCGCGCTGACCAAGCTCGATGTGCTCGACGGGTTCGCGACGCTGAAGATCTGCACCGGCTACGAGATCGACGGGCAGCCGCTCGACTACCTGCCGACCGCGGCCGACCGGCAGGCGCGGGTTCGGCCGGTCTACGAGACGATGGAGGGCTGGCGCGACAGCACCGCCGGCGCCCGCAGCTGGGCCGACCTGCCGGGCGCCGCGATCAAGTACGTGCGCCGGATCGAGGAGTTGATCCAGTGCCCGGTGGCGCTACTGTCCACCTCGCCCGAGAGGGAGGACACGATCCTCGTGACCGATCCGTTCGCCGACTGATGGCCTGCCGATGCCGCTGAGCTACCGCGCCCGCCGGCGCCTCTCGCTTCTGGTCCTGCTGGTGGGCCTGCCGCTCTACATCGCGGCAGCGCTCTGGATGGTCAGCCTCTTCGACCGGCCGCCGGTCTGGCTCGAGCTTGCGATCTACGTCGCGCTCGGCGTCGTCTGGGCGCTGCCGCTGCGCTTCGTGTTCCGCGGCGTCGGTCAGCCCGATCCCGATGAAAAAGGGGCGGGCTGACGCCTCCACGTCCCCCCGCCCCGAACTCGTTACCCTTCACCAACCCGACCTGGCCCGTCCTGCGTGCCCTCTCCTAAGTCGCCGGTCCGCCGGCCGTGCGCCGCGCGACCTCCATAAACCGCGAGGCCTGAGAAATCGTGAACCGGCCCCGCCGCGCCTTCTGCAGACGCCCATCGCGGAGCAGCGCGCCGAAGCTGCGCAGGCCATCCTCGCGCGAGATCTCCTCGTCCACGGCAAGCTGCGCGACCTTGCGCATCACCTGCGGCCGCGAGAATGACTCGCGGCCCTCGTGGACGGTCAGGTAGGCGGCCGCAGCCTCGAGCAGGTCGAGCAGGTCGCTGGCGCCGGCGACGGCGGCGAAGCGCGGGAAGCTCAGCGTCGGCGCCCGCGCCGGCGGTTCCTCGTCCTCGCCCATCTCGTCGTCGCCGTCGTCGAGCGAGGCGATCGAGGCGGCGCTGAAGCGGCGCGGCAGGATCATGCCGAGGAACTTGTCCACCTCCTCGCTGCGCGCCTGCCGGGCCGCCGACGCACCGTCGCCAGGCCCGACGGCGCCGTCGACGCGGTTCTCCGAGCCGAGGACGAAGGGCATGTCCTCGCGCCGCGACTCGGGCCGCTGCGGCATCTGCACGATGCGCGACAGGTCGTCGCGATAGCGGTCGATCGCGCCACCGGCCTCGCCTTCCGCGCCATGGCCGAACTGGCGGTCGGCCTCGGTCGCCGCGACGGCGGCCTTGAGGTGCGAGATCGCGGAGCGGCGGCGCTGGCTCTCGGCGACTTCCAGCCGCGAATTGGCGGTCTCGACCAGCCGGTCGACATCGGCATCGTCGGGCCCGGCACCCTCGCCGCCGCCGGGGCCGCCCAGGCCATCGAAGCCGGCTTCCGCGCCATCGGGCGCCGCTGCGGCCCCGGCCGCACCCTCCGGCCGCACCGAAACGGGTCCGCGCGGCCGCCCGATCAGGCGGACCTTGCTCAGGAACGAGCGCAGATGCTCCTCCACGCCGCCGCGCTGGCCTGCCGCCATGGCCTCCGTCTCGCCGGTTTCCGCTGTGTCGGTCGTGTCCCCTGTTGCCACGGCAGCGGGCCGTTCGGCAACGGCTTCGAAGACATCGCCGCTGCCATGGGCGGCCGGGCGCACACCGCTCTCGGTCTCGAGCATCCTGCTGATCGCCATGAGGTCGGGATCGGCCTCGACGATCTCGGCCCCGGCGGGGGGCGGTGCCGGTTCGGGCGCGGGGGCGGCGACAGGTTCGGGAGCGGGGTCTGCAACCGGGTCGGGCACCGGGACGGCGACGGGCTGCGGCGCGGCCAGCTCCGCCTCGCCGGCCCTGGGCAGGGGATCGTAGAGCGGATGCAGCGCCCGGGCGCGGGCCAGGCCGCCTTCGTCGAGCAACGCCGAGGCGGGCGCCGGCGGCGGCGCCACCGGGGCGAGGGCGGCCCGCGGCAGCTGCGGCTCGCGGGGCAGCGCCGGCTCGGCCGGCAGCGGCGCCGGCCATGCGGCCGGGTGCCCGATGTCGGCCGGGCGGGCGCCGGAGGTTTCGTCGTCATCGGCCGTGGCCAGGCCGGCGGGCACCGGATCCTGCCCGAGCCCCATGCCGGGTGCGATCCCCAGCCCCATGTCCTCGAAGCGGAGGGCGGTCGGGTCGCCGGCCGGCAGCCCGAGCGGCGTGGCCGGAGTTTCCGGCGCCGCCTCGCCCTCGTCCTCGGCGAAGATCGATTCGGGCGGCGCGTCGCCCTCGCGGCCCTTTGCCGCCATCGCGCGGATCCGGGCGAGCCGGGCGGCGACGCTTTCGGCCGGCGGGCCCTGCATCGCGGTCCGCGGCGGGGCCGCGGTGGGTCCACCGGCATCGCCGGACGGCGCCGCCTTCAGCACGACGCCGTCGGTCTCGACGCGCGCCTCGATCTGGCGGCGCGTCTCGGTCTCGGCGATGTGCTGCAGCATCGCCAGATCGGGCGTCGGCGGCGTCGCACCGAAGTAGCGGTCCTGCGCCGAGAGATCGCGGAAATACTCGGCGATGGCCTTCATCGCCTCGAAGGCATCGTCGAACCCTTCGAGCGTGCACGAGAACGTGCCGTAGGAAACCGTCAGCCTCTTGTTGCCGCCCGACATCGGCTGTCCACTTTCTACCTTGCACTGCAACGGTTTGAGTATCACTTCCCGATCCCGAATTGAGATCGGAACTGCGGAATTGCGCGTATGTTTTCGCGTCTGAAATGTGATCTGTTGCATTGACTTGAACAATACGGCGAGAATATGATGATTGTCCGTGCATCCGGCGGCGTGACGGTGATCGGCGCGGGCGAGGTGACGGCGGCCGTGCTGGATCAGGCGCTGTCCTTCGCGCCGCTGCTCGTCGCGGCCGATGGCGGCGCGGGCCGCGCGCTCGCCCTCGGCCACCTGCCCGAGGCGCTGATCGGCGATCTCGATTCCGTCGACGAGGCGACCCTGGCGCGGGTGCCGCCGGGGCGCGTCCACCGCCTCGACGAGCAGGAGACGACCGATTTCGAGAAGTGCCTGCGCTCGATCTCGGCGCCCCTCGTCCTGGCCGTGGGGTTCACCGGCGCGCGGCTCGACCACGGGCTTGCCGCCTTCGCCGCCCTGGTCCGCCACGCCCGGCAGCCGACGATCCTGATCGGCCCCGAGGACGTCGCCTTCGCGGCGCCCCGCAGCCTGACGATCGGGCTGCCGGCCGGCACCCGGCTGTCGCTGTTTCCGATGGGCCCGGTGCGCGGGCGGAGCGTCGGGCTGCGCTGGCCGATCGACGGCATCCGGTTCGCGCCCGCGGGCCGGATCGGCACCTCGAACGAGACGGTGGCGCCCGAGGTCCGGCTCGACTTCACTGCGCGGCGGATGCTCGTGCTGCTGCCGCGCACGCACCTTTCGGCTGCGATCAGGGCAGCCGCGCCCCGGTTCTCCGCTCCAGCGTCCGCTCGCGGTGGATGATGTAGAGGCCCGAGGCGGCGATCAGCGCGATGCCGGCCCAGGTCAGCGGCGCCGGAAAGTCGCCGAAGATGACATAGCCGAAGAACACCGCGCTCACGATCTCGAGGTAGTGGAGCGGCGCGAGGGTGGCCGACGGCGCGAACTTCAGCGCATAGGTGATCGCCATGTGGCTGAGCGTGGCGGCGACGCCGACGCCGGCGAGGTAGCCCCAGTCCGCCCCCTGCGGCCAGACCGGGTCGAGCGCGGCGATGCCCGAGCCGTCGCCGAAGATCAGCACCGGCAGGCAGATCGCGAAGCCGAAGAAGGCGGTATGGAACTGCATCGGGACCGGGTGGACCTCGCGCGAGAGGGTGCGCGTCACCATCATGTAGGCCGCGAAGGCGAACGCCGTCCCCAGCGGGAACAGCGCGACCGGCCCGAACAGCGCCAGGCTGGGCCGGATCACCAGGAGCGCGCCGGCAAAGCCCACCGCGCAGGCGAGGATGCGCCGCGGCCCGACCGCCTCGCCGAACAGCGCCCAGCCGAAGAGCAGCAGGATGAACGGCTCGACGAAGGCAATCGCGAGCGCGTCGGCGACCGGCATCACCGCGACGGCCGACACGAAGGTGTAGGTCGACAGGATCAGGAACACCGAACGCCAGAGTGTCAGCCGGAGCGCCCGGCCCGAGAGGCGGAGGCTGAGGCCGAGCGCCCAGACGATCGGCGCCATCAGCACGGCCTGCACCAGGAACCGGGCGGCGGTGATCTGGCCGATCGGCACGCTGGCCGCGGCGAGCTTTGCCGACACGTCGATCAGCGGCGCGAGGACGCAGAAGGCGATCATCAGCGCGACGCCGGGAAGGATCCGGTCGGCGGGAAATGCGGGCGCGAGGGTCATGCCGCCTGCCTAGCCGCCGAAGCCGCGCCCGTCCACGCCGAAACCGTCCACGCCGAAACCGTCCACGCCGAAACCGGCGCCGCCCCGGTGGCCGGGGCTCCTCCGCGGTCAGCAGTTCGGCACGTTCACCGCCAGGCCGCCCAGCGAGGTTTCCTTGTACTTCTCGCTCATGTCGGCGCCGGTCTGGCGCATCGTCTCGATCGCGGCATCGAGCGGCACGAGGTGGGTGCCGTCGCCGCGCAGCGCCAGCGAGGCGGCCGATATCGCCTTGATCGCGCCGAGGCCGTTGCGCTCGATGCAGGGCACCTGAACGAGGCCGCGCACCGGGTCGCAGGTCATGCCCAGATGGTGTTCCAGCGCGATCTCGGCGGCGTTCTCGACCTGCATCGGCGTGCCGCCGAGCACGGCGCAGAGGCCCGCCGCCCCCATCGCGGCGGCCGAGCCGACCTCGGCCTGGCAGCCGCATTCGGCGCCGCTGATCGAGGCGTTGTGCTTGACGATCCCGCCGATCGCGGCGGCGGTCAGGAGGAAGTCGCCGACGCGCCCCGGGCTCGCCCCCGGCACATGGTCGAGCCAGTAGCGGATGACTGCGGGCACCACGCCGGCGGCGCCGTTCGTCGGCGCGGTCACGACCTGGCCGCCGGCGGCGTTCTCCTCGTTCACCGCCATGGCGTAGACGCTCATCCAGTCGTTGATCGTGTGCGGCGCGGTCAGGTTCAGCCCGCGCTCGGCCAGCAGCTTCTCGTGGATGCCGCGGGCGCGCCGCTTCACCTTCAGCCCGCCCGGCAGGATGCCCTCGCCGGCGAGGCCGCGGTCGATGCAGGCCGCCATCACCTCCCAGAGCCGGGCGAGGCCGCGGTCGAGCTCGGCCGCCGGGCGGAAGACAAGTTCGTTCTGCCGCTTCATCGCGGCGATCGACCGCCCCGAGGCCGCCGCCATCTCCAGCATCTCGGCAGCGTTGCGGAACGGGTAGGGCACCTCGGCCCGCGGCGGTTCCTTGCCGGCTTTGGCCTCGGCCAGTTCCGCCTCGGTCAGCACGAAGCCGCCGCCGATCGAATAGTAGGTCTCCTGCAGGATCACATCGCCCTGCGCGTCGGTCGCCAGCAGGACCAGCCCGTTGGCATGGCCGGCCAGCGGCGGGCCGTAGTCGAACCGGAGGTCGGCCTCGGGGTCGAAGGCGAGCGGCGGCAGGCCCTCGGGCGCCACCCGGCGCTCGGCCCGGATCGTCGCCAGCGCGGCCTCGGCGCGTGCCGCGTCGTAGCTTTCGGGCAGGAACCCGGCCAACCCGAGGATCACCGCCCGATCGGTCGCGTGGCCGATCCCGGTGAAGGCGAGCGAGCCGTGCAGGCTCGCGCGGAGCCCGTGCGCCCGGAACGGCGAGGCGCGCAGCGCATCGAGAAACCGCCCGCCGGCGACCATCGGCCCCATCGTGTGCGACGACGACGGCCCGATGCCGACCTTGAACATCTCGAAGACGCTGAGAAACATCGTGCGCGGTCGCCTCCCGGTGCCAGACATAGGCGCTGGGCGCGGGTGCGGAACAGCCGAAACCGACGCTTGCCGTGGAAATCGCGCAGCCGCGCCGCCGGACGGTGCGGAATTTCGCCCTCGCCGGCCGGCGCCAAGTTTCCTATAACGGCGCGCGACACCGACGGAGTGCGCCATGAGTTCCGAGCTTTCGCCGATCGACAAGGCCAAGTTCCTCGCCGCCAAGCGGTCGGTGGACTTCGTGCAGAACGGCATGCGCGTCGGCCTCGGCACCGGATCGACCGCGGCCTGGATGGTGCGCTGCCTCGGCCAGCGGGTGCGCGACGAGGGGCTCAAGATCACCGGCGTGCCGACCTCGTCGCGGACCGCGGCGCTGGCGCGCGAGGTCGGCATCCCGGTCGCCGCGCTCGACGAGGTCAAGTGGCTCGACCTCACCATCGACGGCACCGACGAGTTCGACGCCGCGCTCTGCCTCATCAAGGGCGGCGGCGGCGCGCTCCTGCAGGAGAAGATCGTCGCCACCGCCTCCGACCAGATGATCGTCATCGCCGACGCGGCGAAGGAGGTGGCGACGCTCGGCGCCTTCCCGCTTCCGGTCGAGGTCGTCCCGTTCGGCTGGAGCACCACGAAATCGCTGGTCGAGGAGGTGCTGATCAACCTCGACGTCCTCGGCCGGACCTCGTCGCTGCGGGTCAGCGGCGACGCGCCCTTCACCACCGACGAAGGCAACTACATCCTCGACCTCGATCTGAAGCGCATCGGCAATCCGCGCCAGCTTTCGCTGCTGCTCAACCAGATCCCCGGCGTGGTCGAGAACGGGCTGTTCATCGACATCTGCGACATCGCCATCGTCGGCCACGGCGACGGCCGGGTCGAACTGCGCGACATCAACGCCGGCTCGACGACCGAGGACCGGATCGATTTCCTCGAAGACGGCAACATCTTCGCCGATCTCTCGGAGTGAGAGGCAGTTGGCGTTCGACTACGACCTTTTCGTGATCGGCGGCGGCTCCGGCGGGGTGCGCGCCGCACGGCTCGCGGCCTCCGAGGGCGGCGCGCGCGTCGCGCTGGCCGAGGCCGACCGGATGGGCGGCACCTGCGTGATCCGCGGCTGCGTGCCGAAGAAGATCATGGTCTTCGCCTCGGGCTATCGCGCGGCCATGGACGAGGCGGCCGAATACGGCTGGGCGGTGACCGCCGGCGCGTTCGACTGGCCGATGTTCCGCCGCCGCCTGCATTCCGAGCTCGACCGGCTCGAAGGCGCCTACCGCAGTGCGCTGACCACCGCCGGGGTGACGATCCACGACGCCCGCGCGGTGCTGGAGGATCCCCATACCGTGCGGCTCGACACCGGCGAGATCTTCACCGCTGCGCATATCCTCGTGGCGACCGGCGGCCGCCCCGAGCGGCCCGAGCGGGCGAATGCCGAGCTCGGCATCGTGTCGGACGACATCTTCCTGATGGAGCACCTGCCGAAGTCGATCCTGATCGTCGGCGGCGGCTACATCGCGTCCGAGATGGCCTGCATCCTGAACGGCCTCGGCGTCGAGGTGACGCAGTTCTACCGCGGCGCGCAGATCCTGCGCGGCTTCGACGACGAGGCGCGCGGCCACATCGCCGAGATCATGAAGGAAAACGGCATCCGGCTGCATGTCGGCACCGACGTGATCGACCTAGGCGCCGAGGGCGGCGGCATCCGGGCGAAGGGATCCGACGGGTCCGAGCGGGTCTACGACCAGCTGCTCTGGGCGACCGGCCGGCGGCCCAACACCGAGAACCTCGGCCTCGAAGCCGCGGGGGTGAAGATCGGCCGCCGCGGCGAGGTGCTGGTCGATGACTACAGCCAGACCAACGTGCCCTCGATCTATGCCGTCGGCGACGTCACCAACCGCCTCCAGCTGACCCCGGTCGCGATCCGCGAGGGCGCGGCCTTCGTCGAGACGGTGTTCAAGGGCACGCCCACGATCTTCTCGCACGATCTGGTGCCCGGCGCGGTCTTCACCCAGCCCGAATACGGCTATGTCGGCCTGACCGAGGAGCAGGCGCAGGAACAGGAGCCGATCGAGGTCTACTGCACCTCGTTCCGGCCGATGCAGACCGCCTTCGTCGGCCACAGCGAGCGGGTGCTGATGAAGCTCGTGGTGAGCCGCGAGAGCCGCCGGGTGCTGGGCTGCCATATTGTCGCGGACCATGCCGGCGAAATGATCCAGCTGGCGGCCATCGCGATCCGCATGGGCGCCACCAAGGAGCAGTTCGACACGACCTGCGCGGTGCACCCGACCATGGCCGAGGAGCTCGTGACGATGCGGACGCCGGTCCGCACCGCGTGATTCCAGCTTGAATTCTTCGGTGCAGCGACCACCTAGCAGCATGACTTGCAGAACGATGACGAAGGGGAAGAGAACCTAGATGGCAGGCAATAGCGGCGGGCCTTGGGGCGGCGGTGGCGGCTCTGGCGGCGGTGGAGACGACGACCGGAACGGTGGTCGCCGCGGCGGCAGGAGGCCGGGCGGCGAGGGGCCGCAGATCCCCGAGATCGACGAGATCGTGCGCAAGGGGCAGGAGCAGCTGCGCGTCCTGATGGGCGGGCGCGGCGCCCGCGGCCCGGGCGGTCCCGGCCAGGGCGGCGGCGGCTTCCGGATGACCCGCGGCACCTGGGGGATCGTCGGCCTGGTGCTCGTCGGGCTCTGGGCGTTCTCGTCGTTCTACACCGTCCGGCCCGAGGAACAGTCGGTCGAGCTTTTCCTCGGCGAGTTCTCGTCGGTCGGAAATCCGGGCCTCAACTTCGCACCCTGGCCGATCATGACCTACGAGGTGATCCCGGTCACCCGCGAGAACACCGAGGATATCGGCGATTCCGCCGGCCGCGGCGGCGATACCGGGCTGATGCTGACGACCGATGCCAACATCGTCGACATCGGCTTCCAGGTGGTCTGGAACGTCAACGATCCCGCCCGCTACCTCTTCAACATCGCCGATCCGCAGCAGACGGTCCGCGCCGTCAGCGAGGCGGTGATGCGCGAGATCATCGCCGAGAGCGAGCTTTCCCCGATCCTGAACCGCGACCGCGGCATCATCGCCGACACGGCGCTGGAGGAGATCCAGGCGACGCTCGATACCTATGACAGCGGGATCGACGTGATCCGCGTCAACCTCGACCGCGCCGACCCGCCGGGCGAGGTGATCGACGCGTTCCGCGCCGTCCAGGCGGCCGAGCAGGAGCGCGACCGGCTGGAGCGGCAGGCCGATGCCTATGCCAACACGGTCCTCGGCG
This sequence comes from uncultured Rhodobacterales bacterium, assembly GCA_964645155.1. Taxonomy (GTDB): domain Bacteria; phylum Pseudomonadota; class Alphaproteobacteria; order Rhodobacterales; family Rhodobacteraceae; genus CAZYBG01. Next base: position 12,146 of record CAZYBG010000073.1, read on the forward strand.
GCGCCCGCGGCGAGGCGGCGCAGGTCCTCGAGCAGGCCGAGGGCTATCGCGCCCGCGTGGTGAACGAGGCCGAGGGCGAGGCGAGCCGCTTCCTCGCGGTGCTCGGCGAATACCTCAACGCGCCCGAGGTCACCCGCAAGCGCCTCTACCTCGAGACGATGGAGCAGGTGCTGGGCCAGGTGGACAAGATCATCCTCGACGGCGCGGTCGCGGGCGCCGACGGCAGCCAGGGCGTCGTGCCGTTCCTGCCGCTCAACGAATTGCGGCGCCCGGGGACAACACAGGGGACTACATCCGGCGCGCCCCCGGCGCCGGCCGCCGGCGCGACGACGGTCGCACCGGCAGGCGGTGCAGGCGTGCAGGGGGGCAGCTGAGCCATGCGGAAGTCATCCATCCTCATCCCCGCGGTGATCGTGGTCCTCGCCATCGCGCTGTCGTCGATCTTCATCGTCGACGAGCGCGAGAAGGCGCTGGTCCTCCAGTTCGGCCAGATCAAGCAGGTCAAGGAAGAGCCCGGGCTCGGCTTCAAGATCCCGCTGATCCAGGAAGTGGTGCGCTACGACGACCGGATCCTATCGCTCGATACCGACGAGATCGAGGTCACGCCGTCGGATGACCGCCGGCTGCGCGTCGACGCGTTCGCCCGCTACCGCATCGCCGATGTGGTGCGGTTCCGCCAGGCCGTCGGCATCGGCGGCCAGGCGGCGGCCGAGACGCGGCTGCAGGGCATCCTCAACGCCCAGATCCGCGAGGTCCTCGGCTCGGAATCGGTCACCTCGGACACGATCCTCTCGTCGGACCGGCGGGTCCTGACCAACCGCATCCGCGACCAGTCGCGCGCCGCGGCGCAGGCGCTCGGCCTCGACATCGTCGACGTGCGCCTGAAGACGACGAACCTGCCCGAGCAGAACCTCGAGGCGACATTCGCGCGGATGCGCGCCGAGCGCGAGCGCGAGGCCGCCGACGAGATCGCCCGCGGCAACGAGGCGGCGCAGCGGGTGCGCGCCCAGGCCGACCGCACTGTCGTGGAGCTTGTCTCCGACGCCGAGCGGCAGGCCGAGATCGCCCGCGGTGAGGCGGACGCGCAGCGCAACGCGATCTTCGCCGACGCGTTCGGCGAGGATCAGGAGTTCTTCGAGTTCTACCGCTCGCTCACCGCCTACCAGCGGGCGCTGCAGGGCTCGAACTCGACCCTGGTTCTGACGCCCGAAAGCGAGTTCTTCGATTACCTCGAAAGCCCCACGGCCGCCGGCCGCCCGGGCGCCGGCCCGGCGCCGGATGCCCCCGCGGCCGGCGAGCCTTCGGCAGCCGTCGAGGGCCAGTGATCGCAACCGCGATCCTCGCGGTGGGACTTGTGCTGATCGTGGAGGGGCTGGTGCTTGCGCTGGCCCCTTCGCGCCTCGACGAGATGCTGCGCCTGTTCGCCGAGATGCCGGTCGCGACGCGCCGCCTGATCGGCTTCGCGGCGCTGGTGGCGGGCGTCGCGCTGTTCGCGCTCGCCCGTGGTCTCGGCGCCTGATGGCCGCCCGCCCGCGCAGCGGCGACCCGGGGTGGCGTCACGCCCGCGTGAGAGCGCGGCGCGCGCCTTTGCGTTCGCGCCGCGGGAGGCTTATCTTGCGCTTCAGGACGATCGAAGGGGCCCCCAGGCCGGGTCGCCCATCGAAGGAGGATCCGTTCCATGAACCGAACTGCAACCGCCGCAGCCCGGGCCGTCGCGCCGGCGCCGCTCCAGGCGCTGTGGGCGACCATGCTCGGGCTCGCGTTTGCCCTTGCCCAGGCGCTTCCCGGCAACACGCAGGCGATGCCCGAGAGCTTCGCCGACCTCGTCGACCAGGTCAGCCCCGCGGTCGTCAACATCACCACCTCGACCACCGTTTCGGCGCCGACCGGGCCGGTCTTCCCCGAGGGCTCGCCGTTCGAGGACCTCTTCCCCGATTTTCCGGGGCCGGACGGCCCCGGCGGACCGGGTGGTCCCGGCGGCCCGTCGCAGCGCAGCCAGGCGCTGGGCTCGGGCTTCGTGATCTCCGAGGACGGGTTCATCGTGACCAACAACCACGTCATCCAGGGCGCTGACGAGATCGAGGTCGAATTCTTCTCGCGCGAGCGGCTGCCGGCGACCGTGGTGGGCACCGATCCGAACACCGACATCGCGCTCCTGAAGGTCGAGAGCGAGGAGCCGCTGCCCTTCGTCTCGTTCGGCGACAGCAACGCGATGCGCGTCGGCGACTGGGTGATGGCGATGGGCAACCCGCTCGGCCAGGGCTTCTCGGCCTCGACCGGCATCGTCTCGGCCCGCAACCGCGAATTGCAGGGCACCTATGACGACTACATCCAGACCGACGCGGCGATCAACCGCGGCAACTCCGGCGGCCCGCTCTTCAACCTCCAGGGCGAGGTGATCGGCGTGAACACGGCGATCCTGTCGCCGACCGGCGGCTCGATCGGCATCGGTTTCGCGATGTCCTCGGCGGTGGTGCGCGACGTGGTGGGGCAGCTTCGCGAGTTCGGCGAGACCCGCCGCGGCTGGCTCGGCGTCCGCATCCAGAACGTAACCGACGACATGGCCGAGGCCGTCGGCCTCGACGAGCCGCGCGGCGCGCTTGTCTCCGACGTGCCGGAGGGGCCGGCGCAGGCGGCCGGCATCGAACAGGGCGACGTGATCCTGTCGTTCGACGGGGTCGAGGTGGCAGACACGCGCGAGCTTGTCCGCCGCGTCGCCGGCACCGAGATCGGCAAGGAGGTTCCGGTCGTCGTGTTCCGCGACGGGCAGACCGAGACGCTGCGCATCACGCTCGGCCGCCGCGAAGAGGCCGAGGGGGCGATTCCCGCGGCGCAGCCGGCCGACGAGCCCGCCGAGGCCGAGGTGCTCGGCCTGACGGTGACCACGCTGACGCCGGAGACGGCCGAGCAGCTCGGCGTTCCCGCCAACACCACAGGCCTCGTGGTGACGGCGATCGACGAGGCGAGCGAGGCCTACGAGAAGGGCGTCCGCGCCGGCGACGTCATCACCGAGGCGGGCCAGCAGACCATCGCGTCGCCCGCCGACCTCGAGGCGCGGATCACCGAGGCACGCGATGCCGGGCGCAACTCGCTTCTGCTGCTGATCCGGCGCGAGGGCGACCCGCGCTTCGTCGCGCTGTCGGTGGTCGAGGAATAGTCCGCGCGCGAGGCGCGGCGGCGAACCGGGGCGCCCGTATCGGGCGCCCCTTTTCCATTGCGCGCCGCCTCCTGCCCGCTCTGCCGCAGGCGGGCGCGGTCAGAAGAAGCTCTGCGGGTCGATGTCGATCGCAAGCCGGAGATTGGGGCGCAACTTGACCCCGCCGGTCCATTCGGCAAGCGCGGCCTGCAGAGGCGCGCCCTTCGCCGCCTTGACCAGAAGCCGCACCCGGTGGCGGCCGCGGATGCGCGCGATCGGCGCCGGCGCCGGTCCGTAGACCTGTGCGCCGATCCGGCGCAGGGCGCCGTCGTGCCGGGCGAGGTGGTTGCCGAGGTCGAACACCGCCTGGATGTCGGGCGATGACAGGATCACCCCGGCGAGGCGGCCGTAGGGCGGCATTCCCAGCGCCTCGCGCTCGCGCGCCTCGGCCCGCCAGAACGCCTCGTCGTCGCCGGTCAGGATCGCGCCGATCACCGGGTGATCGGGCTGGTAGGTCTGCAGAAGCGCGAGGCCGGGGCGCTCCGCCCGGCCCGCCCGGCCCGCCACCTGCCGCATCAGCTGGAAGGTGCGCTCGGCCGCCCGCAGGTCGGAGCCCTGCAGCCCGAGGTCGGCGTCGATCACGCCGACGAGGGTGAGGAG
>CAZYBG010000074.1:0-15688 GCA_964645155.1 uncultured Rhodobacterales bacterium
CGGCGCGCTGCTGGCCCGGCCGCCGGCGGTCGCGCCGCCCGCGCCCGTCGGCCCGCCGCCGCTTGCGGCAACGGTGCGGACCATCGCCGTCTGGGCCGCGATCTGGCTGGTGCCCCTCGGCCTCCTCGTGGCCGGGCCGGGCGGCATCCTCGCCGACATCGGGATCTTCTTCTCGCAGCTTGCCGTCGTCACCTTCGGCGGCGCCTACGCGGTCCTCGCCTGGATGACGCAGGCCGTGGTGCAGGACTTCGGCTGGCTGACGACGCCCGAGATGGTCGACGGCCTCGGCCTGGCCGAGACGACGCCCGGGCCGCTGATCCTCGTCACCGTCTTCGTGGGGTTCCTCGCGGCGTTCCGCGAGGGCGGGCTCGGCCTCGGCCTCGCCGGCATGGCGGTCACGCTCTGGATGACCTTCGCGCCCTGCTTTCTGTGGATCTTCGCCGGCGCCCCGTGGATGGACCGGATCGCCGCGCGGCCGCGCCTTGCCGCCGCGCTCGCCGGTGTCACCGCCGCGGTGGTCGGCGTGATCCTGAACCTCTCGCTCTGGTTTGCGGCGCATGTCTTCTTCGCTGTCATCGGCCGGCTGGAGGTCGGGCCGGTCGCGCTGATCGCGCCCGACCCGGCCACGTTCGACTGGCGCGCGGGCCTGATCGCGCTGGTCGCGGGCCTGCTTCTCTTCGGTCTGCACCGGTCGCTGCCGCTCGTCCTCGCAGTGTCGGCGGCGCTCGGCGTGCTTCTCTCGGCGCTCTGAGCGCAGCGGACGCCCGCCCTTCCCTTGGACGACGAATCCCCTATGCTGACCCCGTCAACCGCAGGCTGAGGCATGTCCCGTTCCATCGATTACGGCTCGCTCATGCATCGCGCCCTCCGCGGGCTCATCGACGACGTGCTGAGCGACGTGGCCGAACACGGCCTGCCCGGCGCGCACCACTTCTTCATTACCCTCGACACCACCCATGCCGGCGTCGAGATGGCAGACTGGCTGCGCGAGCGCTACCCCGAGGAGATGACGGTCGTCCTGCAGCACTGGTTCGACGGGCTCGAGACCGACGACGAGGGCTTCGCGGTCACGCTGAATTTCGGCGACAGCCCCGAGACGCTCTACGTTCCCTACGATTCGATCCGCACCTTCGTCGATCCGTCGGTCGAGTTCGGCCTGCGGTTCGAGTCGCACAGCGCCGAGGGCGGGCCGGACGACCCCGAGGACGGCTCCGAGAGCATCGAGGCCGAGGAAGAACCCCGCGACGCCGAGATCGTCAGCCTGGACAGCTGGCGGAAGTAGTCGCGCCGATTGAACTTCCGGCCCGAACGGCTAAGACGGGCGCCGACCGATCCGCGACGGATCGCCGACGGAGGCGCCCGATGACCACCCGCACCGAGACCGACAGCTTCGGCCCCCTCGAGGTACCGGCCGACAAGTACTGGGGCGCGCAGACGCAGCGGTCGATCCAGAACTTCCCGATCGGCTGGGAGCGGCAGCCGGTCGCCATCATCCGCGCGCTCGGCGTCATCAAGCGGGCCTGCGCGCTCGTCAACATCGACCAGGGCGACATCGACCCGACGCTCGGCCAGGCGATCGCCGCCGCGGCGCAGGAGGTCATCGACGGCCGGTTCGACGACAACTTCCCCCTCGTCGTCTGGCAGACCGGCTCGGGCACCCAGTCGAACATGAACGCCAACGAGGTGATCTCGAACCGCGCGATCGAGATGCTGGGGGGCGAGATGGGCTCGAAGACGCCCGTCCACCCCAACGACCACGTCAACATGGGCCAGTCGTCGAACGACACCTTCCCCACGGCCATGCATGTGGCGATCGGCATGGTGGCGCGGGACGTCCTGCTGCCCGGCCTCGGGAAGCTCCACGCCGCGCTCGCCGCGAAGGCGGAGGCGTTCGGCGACATCATCAAGATCGGCCGCACCCATACCCAGGATGCGACGCCGCTGACACTGGGGCAGGAGTTCGGCGGCTATGCCCATCAGGTCGCGAAGGGGATCGAGCGCGTCGAGGCCTGCCTGCCCGACATCTACGAGCTCGCCCAGGGCGGCACCGCCGTCGGCACCGGCCTGAACACCCGGAAGGGCTGGGACGTCCGCGTCGCCGCCAGGGTCGCCGAGATTACCGGGCTGCCCTTCGTGACCGCGCCGAACAAGTTCGAGGCGCTGGCCGCGCACGACGCGATGGTGATGTTCTCGGGCGCGCTCAAGACCGTGGCCGCCAGCCTCTTCAAGATCGCCAACGATATGCGGCTGCTCGGCAGCGGCCCGCGCTCGGGCCTGGGCGAGTTGATCCTGCCGGAAAATGAGCCGGGCAGCTCGATCATGCCGGGCAAGGTGAACCCGACCCAGGCCGAGGCGCTGACGATGGTCTGCGCCCATGTCATGGGCAACGACGCCGCGGTGGGCTTCGCCGGCAGCCAGGGGCATTTCGAGCTCAACGTCTACAACCCGATGATGAGCTACAACGTGCTGCAGAGCATGCAGCTTCTGGGCGATGCGGCGGCGTCGTTCACCGACAATATGGTGGTCGGCACCCAGGCCAACACGGTGCGGATCGAGAAGCTGATGCGCGAAAGCCTGATGCTGGTGACCGCCCTCGCCCCGGTGATCGGTTACGACAACGCGACGAAGGTGGCAAAGACCGCCCACAGGAACGGCACCACGCTGCGCGAGGAGGCGATCGCGCTCGGCCTCGTCAATGCCGAGACGTTCGACCGCGTGGTCCGCCCCGAGAAAATGATCGGCCCGAAGGAGTAGCGCATGCGCATCGCCCCGCAGCTCATGTTGAACGGCAAGGGCGTCGCCCGCGCGGCCGCGGCGATGGACCGGGTCGCCGGACACCTGGCCGAGTGCGGCAGCGTCCCGATGCCGCTCGACGCCGACGACGTCTCGCCGCGCGTCGCCGTCCTGCAGGACAGGATCGGGGTCAGCCGGCAGATCATGCAGGTGCCGCGATGAGCGGGGGCCCCGTCAACCTGACCCGCTTCCGCAAGGAGAAGGCGCGCGAGGCGGCCCGCGCCGTGGCCGATGCCAACGCCGCGAAGCACGGCCGCAGCAAGGCCGAGCGCGTGCTGGCGGCGACGCGGGCCGCGAAGGCGCGCGCCATGCTCGACGCCCACAAGCGCGACGAGGAATGACCGGGCTGATGGCGGGAGGCCGGCCGCAGAAGCATTCGCTGACGCTGCGGGGCCACCGCACCAGCGTCTCGCTCGAGCCCGAGTTCTGGGACGCGTTCCGGGCCCTCGCCGCGCGCCGGGGCGTCGCGCTCAACGCGCTCGCCGCCGAGATCGACGAGGCCCGCGGCGAAACGGGCCTCGCCTCGGCGATCCGGGTCCGCGTGCTGACCGAGCTTCAGGCGGTGGCGGGGACGCGCTGACCTTGCCTGCCGATGGCCCGGGCATGCGCGTGCCGCGGCGCTGCCGGCGCGCTTGTCCCGTGGCGCCGACGGGCCGCAGGCTTTACGCACGCGGCCCGTCGAAACGCCCCGCGACCTCTCAGCCGACGATCTCGAGCCCCGCAAAGAAGAACGCGATCTCCTCCTTCGCCGTCTCGGGCGCGTCCGAGCCGTGCACCGAATTCTCGCCCACCGACAGCGCGAAGTCCTTGCGGATCGTGCCGGGATCGGCATTGGCCGGGTTCGTGGCACCCATCACCTCGCGGTTCTTGGCGATCGCGCCCTCGCCCTCCAGCACCTGGACGACGACCGGCTCCGAGGCCATGAACTCGGTCAGTTCGCCGAAGAACGGCCGGTCCTTGTGGACGGCGTAGAACGCCTGCGCCTGGGCGAGCGACAGGTGGATGCGCTTCTGCGCCACGATCCGCAGCCCCGCCTCCTCGAACTTGGCGTTGATCCTGCCGGTCAGGTTGCGGCGCGTCGCGTCCGGCTTGATGATCGAAAGGGTGCGCTCGGTGGCCATCGGTGTCTCTCCATCAGGGGCGGCGGCGGCGCGCCCCGCCCGGAAATCGCGGCGCCCGCCTAGCATGGGGCGGCGGCATTGGAAACCCCGTGGCGGCAGGCGTTGACGGCGGCGGCGTCATCGGGCACCTGAACCCATGCTTCGCCTGCGCGACATCTCCTATTCGGTCGAGGGCCGCCCGCTGTTCGAGGGCGCCTCGGCGGCGATTCCGGCCGGCCACAAGGTCGGCTTCGTCGGCCGCAACGGCACCGGCAAGACGACGCTGTTCCGCCTGATCCGCGGCGAGCTGCCGCTCGACGGCGGCGAGGTCGAGCTGCCGGCCCGCGCGCGGATCGGCGGCGTCGACCAGGAGGTGCCGTCCTCCGCGACCTCGCTCCTCGACACCGTGCTCGCCGCCGATACCGAGCGCGCCGTGCTCCTGGCCGAGGCCGAGACCGCCGCCGATCCGCACCGGATCGCCGATATCCAGACCCGGCTCGCCGACATCGACGCCTGGTCGGCCGAGGCGCGGGCGTCGAGCATTCTCAAGGGCCTCGGTTTCGATGCCGAGGCACAGGCGCGGCCCTGCTCGGATTTCTCGGGCGGCTGGCGGATGCGCGTCGCGCTCGCCGGCGTCCTCTTCGCCGCCCCCGACCTCCTGCTGCTCGACGAGCCCACGAACTACCTCGACCTCGAAGGCGCGCTCTGGCTCGAAAGCTACCTGGCGCGCTATCCGCACAGCGTGATCGTGATCAGCCACGACCGGGGGCTGCTCAACCGCGCCGTCGGCGCGATCCTGCATCTCGAGGACCGCAAGCTCACGCTCTACCAGGGCGCCTACGACACCTTCGCCGAGACGCGCGCGGCGCGCCTCGCCGTCGCCGAGGCCGAGATGAAGAAGCAGGAGGCGCGGCGGGCACACCTGCAGAGCTTCGTCGACCGCTTCCGCTACAAGGCGTCGAAGGCGGTGCAGGCGCAGTCGCGGCTGAAGATGATCGCCCGGCTGAAACCGATCACGACGCCGCAGGAGGCGGCGCTCAGCCGCTTCTCATTCCCGGTGCCGGAGGAGCTGTCGCCGCCGATCGTGAACCTCGACGGCGCGGCCGTCGGCTATGGCGGCACGCCGGTGCTCCGGCGGCTGTCGCTGCGGATCGACCAGGACGACCGGATTGCGCTCCTCGGCCGCAACGGTGAGGGAAAATCCACGCTATCCAAGCTTTTGGCCGGAAAACTTCCAGCACAGGACGGGCGGGTCGTGCGGTCCTCGCGGCTGCGCATCGGCTATTTCGCGCAGCACCAGCTCGAAGAACTCGACGCCCTGGAGACGCCGCTTCAGCACGTCCGGCGCCTGCGCCCGGACGAGCCGCCGGGCCGGCTGCGCGCGCGCCTTGCGGGCTTCGGGCTGACGGCCGACCAGGCCGACACGGTGGTGGGCCGGCTTTCGGGCGGCCAGAAGGCGCGGCTCTCGCTCCTCCTCGCCACGATCGACGCGCCGCACCTGCTGATCCTCGACGAGCCGACGAACCACCTCGACATCGAAAGCCGCGAGGCGCTGGTCGAGGCGCTGACCGCCTATTCCGGCGCGGTGATCCTCGTCAGCCACGACATGCACCTGCTGTCGCTCGTCGCCGACCGGCTGTGGCTCGTGAAGGACGGCGGCGTCGCGCCGTTCGACGAGGACCTCGAGGCCTACCGGCGCTCGATCCTCGCCGCCGAAGCGCCGCCCGAGAAGCCGAAGCCGGCCCGGCCGCGCCCGACGAAGGAGGCGCTGGGCGCGCTGCGCTCCGAGGCGCGCAAGGCCGAGGAGCGCGTCGGCAAGATCGAGGAGATGCGCGCGCGGCTGGCGACGAAGCTCGCCGACCCCGAGATGTACGCCCCTGAACGGGCGGGCGAGGCCGAGGTGTGGCAGCGCAAGTATGCCGAGGTGATGGAGGCGCTCGACCGCGCCGAGGCGCTCTGGCTTGCGGCGCAGCAGAAGCTCGAGGAGGCCGAGACCTGAGATGGACCTGACCGCGCTGGCCTCGGCGTTCGTCACGCTGTTCGTCATCATCGACCCCGTCGCCGTGGCGCCGATCTTCGTCGCGCTGACGCAGGGCATGGCGGCGGCCGAGCGGCGGGCGGCGGCGATCCGCGCCTGCGCCGTCGCCGCGGCGGTCCTCACCGTCTTCGGCCTGTTCGGCGAGACGATCCTGCGGCTTGCCGGCATCTCGCTCGACGCGTTCCGCATCTCGGGCGGGATCCTGCTGTTCCTGATCGCGGTCGAGATGCTGTTCGAACGGCGGACCGCCCGCCGCCGCAACGCGGCGAGTGGCGCGCACGACCCCTCGGTCTTCCCGATCGCCGTGCCGCTGATCGCCGGACCCGGCGCGATGGCGACGATGGTGCTTCTCGCCTCGCAGCCGGGCGCCGACTGGGCCTGGGTCGCCGCGGTCCATGCGATGATGCTCGCCGTGGTCGCGCTGACGCTGCTGCTGCTCCTTGCGGGATCGCGGCTCGACCGGCTGCTGGGGCCGAGCGGCATCAACGTGCTGACGCGGCTGTTCGGCATCCTGCTCGCCGCGCTGGCGGTGCAGATCGTCCTGAACGGGCTCGGGGGCTACGGGCTCGCCCCGGTCGACGGCACCGGCTAGGATCGCGGCATGACCGGCGAAGACTACGGCCAGCTTCTCTACCTCGCGCTCCTCGCGGCGGCGGTCGCGGGCTATTTCTTCGCCCAGAACCGCCAGCGGCTCTCGACCACGATGCAGCAGGCGGCGATCTGGGGGCTGATCTTCCTCGGCGTCGTCGCCGGCTACGGGCTCTGGGGCGATATCCGGGGCGCCGTCGCGCCGCAGCAGATGCGCCTTGGCGAGGACGGCCGGGTCGAGCTCCGGCGGCAGACCGACGGGCATTTCCACGTGACGCTCGCGGTCGAGGGGGTGCCGGTCGAGTTCATCGTCGATACCGGCGCCACCGACCTGGTGCTGACGCGCGAGGATGCCGCGCGGATCGGCCTCGACCTCGCCGCGCTGCGCTTCACCGGCATCGCCGAAACAGCGAACGGCACCGTGCCGATCGCGCCGGTGCGCCTCTCCGAGGTGCGGCTGGGCGACGCCGTCGACCGCAACGTGCGCGCGACGGTAAACGGCGGCGACCTGTTCCAGTCGCTCCTCGGGATGAGCTACCTCTCGCGCTTCGCGCGGATCGAGATCGCCGGCGACCGGCTGGTGCTGACGCGCTAGACCCGGCGCGTCAGACGGGGATCACGCGGGTGGCCGCGCCCTCGCGGCGGAACATCGTGCCGCGGTGCAGCCACACGACGATCACCGCCGCCGCGACGAAGAAGACCGTGTCATGCGGCTGCGCGTCGGGCCAGAGCGGGTTGTTGAGCTGGAAATGGAACAGCGCGGCCAGCAGGATGGAACCGCGCGAGCTGTTGAACAGCGGCGCGAGGATCACGCTGACCGCGACCGAGCCGATCACGAACGGCATCAGACCCCAGGCGCTCTGCGGCGTTCCCGAGACGAAGAAGGCCGGCAGGTGCCAGAGGCCCCAGACCAGGCCGAGGACGAGGCCCGCCCAGATCGGTGCCAGCCGGCGCTGCAGGAGCGGCAGCATCACCCCGCGCCAGCCGAACTCCTCGACCGGGCCGAGAAACAGCATGAAGAGCATCGCGCCAAGCGCGGCACCGGGGCCGTCGAACGGCACCGAAAGTGGCAGCAGGTTGCCCTTCACGGCAGAGCCGAGGAGGTAGATCGCCGGGATGCCGACGACAAGGAAGGCGGCCCATCCGGGGCTGCAGCGCCAGAGCAGGAGCCGCGAGAGGAACCGCCCGACGCCCCGCGGGCCGCCGGCACGCAGGACGACGAGGATGGCCGCGATTGCCGGCGCATAGACCGCAAGGATGAAGAGCGGATGGTGACCGCTCGGCGGACCGAGCGTCGCGGTGATCGCATCGGGAAAGGCGAGGAACGCGCCGATCAGGCCCCAAGCGAGGCCGAAGGCGACGAGCATGTAAGGCCCGAGGGCCCCTTCGGGAACATCGGCGGGGGCGGCACTGCGGGTCGCGGCGGTCACGGCAGCCTCCCATCGCTGACCCGACACCATGCCTCGCCGATGGGTGGGCTCGCATTGATCGGGCTCAAGCCGCCTTCAGGCTTCGGCGGTCTTCACCCAGCGACCCGATTCCTCGCTCCAGTACGCCGCCGCGACGCCGGCGGCGGTCAGCGTGCGCCACTGGCCGCGCGCGGCCTCGACGGCCGCCGCATCGGCGCCGTCGAAGAGGATGCAGGTGCGCTCGAGCGCGCGCACCTCGTCAGGCGCGACCGTGGCGCCATCGACCGCCATCATGCACGCCGCGCCGTTCGGCGCCGCCGCGCCGGTCGTCAGCAGCACGGGCTGCAGCGCGTCATGCGGGCCGCCGGCCAGGCCATGCGGCAGGAACTGCTCGTCGGGGCCGAGCCAGAGCCGCTGGTCGAGCCAGTCGAGCCGTGCCGGATCGGTGCCGCGCACGACGACCCGCCAGCCCTGCGCAAGCGCCCGGTCGAGGAGCGTCGGCAGCGCCGCCTCGACCGGCTGGCGCGTCAGGTGGTAGAACCAGGCGGCGCCCATCGCCCCGCCGGTCAGCGTTCGAACATGTCGCGGACCAGCCGGTCGAGCGCGCGGACGCCCCAGCCGGTCGCGCCCTTCGGCGCGAGATCGCCATCCTTGGACAGCAGCGTGACCCCGGCGATGTCGAGGTGCAGCCAGCGCGTCTCGGGCTTCACGAAGCGGCCGAGGAACTGCGCCGCGGTGATCGCGCCGGCCGGCCGGCCGCCGACGTTCTTCATGTCGGCCAGGTGCGACTTCAGCTCCTTGTCGTAGCCCGGGCCCATCGGCATCCGCCAGGCGCCCTCGCCCTCCGCCTCGGCCGCCTTGAGGAACGCCGCCGCTAGGCCGTCGTCGTTGGCGAAGACGCCGGCGTTCTCGTGGCCGAGGGCGATGACCATCGCGCCGGTCAGCGTGGCGAGGTCGATCATCCCCGCCGGCTCGAACCGGTCCTGCGCGTACCACATCACGTCGGCCAGCACGAGGCGGCCCTCGGCATCGGTGTTGATGACCTCGATCGTGTCGCCCTTCATCGAGCGCACGATGTCGCCGGGGCGCTGCGCGCGCCCGTCCGGCATGTTCTCGACCAGGCCGACGAGGCCGACGACGTTGGCCCGGGCCCGGCGCAGCGCCAGCGTGCGCATCACCCCGGCGACGACACCGGCGCCGCCCATGTCCATCGTCATCTCCTCCATGCCCTGCGCGGGCTTGATCGAGATGCCGCCGGTGTCGAAGACGACGCCCTTGCCGCAGAGGACGAGCGGCTTCTCGCCCTTGCGGCCGCCCTGCCACTGCATCACCACGACCTTCGAGGGGCTCTCCGAGCCCTGTCCCACCGCCAGCAGCGCGCGCATCCCGAGCGCCCGGAGCGCGTCCTCCTCGAGGATCTCGACCTCGAGCCCGAGTTCGCCCATCGCGGCGAGGCGCGCGGCGAAGTCGGTGGTGGTGAGCACGTTGGCCGGCTCGCTCACCAGGTCGCGGGTGAAGTAGATGCCTTCGGCCAGCGCCGCCATCGGCGCCGCCTCGCGCGCGGCGACCTCGGGCCGGGCCACCTGGAAGATGACCGGGCCGGGCACGGGGTCGTCGTCCGGGGTCAGGTGATCGGTGAAGCGGTAGGCGCGCAGCGCCAGCCCGAAGGCGATCTCGGGCACCCGCGCGAGGCTGCCCGCCAGCACCAGAAGCGCCGCGGAACCGCGCGCCCTGCCGATCGCGGCGCCCGCGCGGCGCGCATCGGCGACCGAGGGCCGGCGGCCGAGGCGCACGACCTGCACCGCCTCGGCGATCATCCCCGAGGGCCAGGCGAGATCGGCGGCCTCGCCCTCCTTCAGCTTCGAGAACGCCGCGCTTGCCGCGAAGCGTTCCAGCGCGCCGCGCATCAGCCTGTTGAGCCGCCGCCCGGCCTGGTCGAGCGTGCCCTTGCCCGACACGAAGACGGCGATGCGGCCGGCGAAGGTGGCCGCCGCATCAAGGTCGACGGGCTGGAAATCGATGGCGGGCGGCTGGGTCATCGGCAGCTCCTCGGGCGGCGCCGGCGGACCCTAGCCCGCACCGCCCGGATTGGCCAGATAGCAGTTTCCACCCCCCGGCATCTGGTCTAGGGTCGCGCTGCTTTCAGGCACCCGGGCCGGGGAAGACCGTGGCGAGATTCGATCGATACTTCCTGTCGCAGCTGCTCACGCTGTTCGGCTTCTTCTCCCTCGTCCTGGTCGGCGTCTACTGGATCAACCGGGCGGTGGCGCTGTTCGACCAGATCATCGCCGACGGCCAGTCGGCCGGCGTCTTCCTCGAGCTGACGGTGCTGACGCTGCCGAACGTGATCCGCCTGGTGCTGCCGATCTCGGCCTTCGTCGCGTCGGTCTACGTGGCCAACCGGCTGATCGCGGAAAGCGAGATGGTGGTGATGCAGTCGTCGGGCTTCGGGCCGTTCCGGCTGGCGCGCGGTCCGATCGTCTTCGGACTGATCGTGACCCTGCTCCTCGCGGTGCTGCAGCACTGGCTGGTCCCGGCGAGCCGCGCCGAGCTGAGCGAGCGGCGGGGCGAGCTGGCCGAGAACGTGACCGCGCGCTTCCTCGTCGAGGGCCGGTTCATGCACCCTGCCGACGGCCTGACGATCTACATCCGCGAGATCACAGAGGCGGGCGAGCTTCGCGGCGTGTTCCTGTCCGACAGCCGGCGGCCCGGCGCGCGGACCATCTACACCGCCACGAGCGCGCTTCTGGTGCGGACCGAGACCGGGCCGAAGCTCGTCATGGTCGAGGGGCTGGCGCAGACGCTCGATCCGCAGACCGGGCGGCTTGCCACCACGCGGTTCTCCGATTTCGCCTACGACCTCGCCGACCTGATCGCCGGCGCGCGGGCGGCCCGCGCCGATCCGCGCGAGCTGCCGACCGCGACGCTGCTCTTTCCCGACGCGGCCGTGCTCGCTGTCACCGGCCGGCCCCGCTCGGTCCTGCTCTACGAGGCGCATTCGCGCTTCGCGCAGCCGTTCTTCGGTCTCGCCGGGGCGCTCATCGGCTTTGCCGCGCTGCTCGCGGGCGGCTTCAGCCGGTTCGGGCTCTGGCGCCAGGTGGCGCTCGCCATCGCGCTGCTGATCGCGGTGCAGCTTCTCGACAACCTGGTGGCCGACCTCGCGCTCGGCGACACCGCGATGCTGCCCGCCGTCTACCTGCCGCCACTCTTCGGGATCGGCGCGGCGGCGGCGCTGCTGGTCTGGGCCGGCCGCAAGCGGCGGCGGCCGCGCGGCGGCCCTGCCGGGGTGCCGGCATGACGCTCGACAAGTACTTCGCGCGGCGCTTCCTGCGTGCCTTCCTGATGGTGTTCGGCGCCTTCCTGGGCTTCCTTCTCCTGCTCGAGGTCGTCGAGCAGATCCGGCGCTTCGATACCTCCTCGCTCGGCCTGCCGGAGGCGTTCCAGCTGGCGCTGCTCGCCGCGCCCGAGACGCTCTACCGCATCCTGCCGCTGATCGTGCTGCTGTCCGGCCTCGTCCTCTGCCTCGGCCTCGCGCGGTCGAGCGAGCTGGTCATCGCCCGCGCCGCCGGACGCTCGGCGCTCGTCAGCCTGACCGGCCCGATCGTCGCGACACTGCTGCTCGGCGCGGTCGCGGTCGCCGTGTTCAACCCGATCGTCGCCGCGACCATGCTGCGCTACGAGGAGACGGCGGCGCGCTATGCCGGCGCCGAGGCCAGCGTGCTGTCGGTCACCGGCGAGGGCCTCTGGCTCCGCCAGGGCGGCGCCGAGGGCCAGACCGTGATCCGCGCCGCCCGCGCATCGCGCGACGGCACGCGGTTCTACGACGTGTCGTTCCTGACCTACGGCCCCGCCGGCGCGCCGGTGCGCCGGATCGAGGCGGCCGAGGCCGCGCTGGTGCCCGGCGCGTGGGAGATCACCGAGGCAAAGGAATGGCCGCTCGCCGGCGTGCCGAACCCCGAACAGGCGGCGGTGCGCCACCCGGCGCTGACGCTGCCCTCCGACCTCACGCTCGACGGCATCCGCGACAGCTTCGGCACGCCGTCCTCGGTGCCGATCTGGCAGCTCGGCGGCTTCATCCGGCAGCTCGAGGCCGCCGGATTCTCGGCGGTCAGCCACCGGGTCTGGCTGCAGATGGAACTGGCGCAGCCGCTGTTCCTCGTCGCCATGCTGCTGATCGCCGCCGGCTTCGCGATGCGCCATACCCGGCTGGGCCGGATCGGTCAGATGGTACTCCTCGCGCTGCTCCTCGGCTTCGCGCTCTACTTCATGCGCAACCTCGCGCAGGTGCTGGGCGACAGCGGGCAGATCCCGCCCGCGCTGGCGGCGTGGAGCCCGCCGGTCGCCGGCATCCTCGCCGCGCTCGGCCTGCTGCTGCACCTGGAGGACGGATGAGGCGGGTTCTCGCCGCGCTTGCCGTCCTGCTCGCGCTCGGCCTGCCGCTGCGCGCGCAGGAAGCGGCGGTGCTGCTGGCCGATACGGTGCGGATCAACGCCGACACGACGCTGATCGCCGAAGGCAATGTCGAGGTGTTCTACGAGGGCGCGCGCCTGCGCGCCTCGCGGATCGTCTACGACGGCGCGGCCGACCGGCTGACGATCGAGGGGCCGATCACGCTGACCGACGCGGCCGGCGTCGCGATCTTCGCCGACCAGGCGGCCCTGTCGAGCGACCTGCAGGACGGTCTCCTGACTTCGGCGCGCCTCGTCCTCGACCAGCAGCTGCAGCTCGCCGCGGCCGAGATCGCCCGGGTCGGCGGCCGCTACACCGAGCTTTCCAAGGTCGTCGCGTCCTCGTGCCAGGTCTGCCCCGCCGCCCCGGTGCCGCTGTGGTCGATCCGCGCGCGGCGGGTGATCCACGACCAGGAGACGCGGCAGATCTACTTCGAGGGTGCGCAGTTCCGGATCGGCCGGGTGCCGGTGGCCTACATCCCCCGGCTGCGCTTTCCCGACCCGACGCTGGACCGGGCGACCGGCTTCCTGTTCCCGTCGGTGCGCACCACGAGCGAGCTCGGAACCGGGCTCAAGCTGCCGTACTTCGTCACGCTCGGGCCCTCGGCCGACGTCACCCTCACGCCCTATCTCTCGCCCCAGACCACGACGCTCGAGTTCCGCTACCGGCAGGCGTTCCGGCGCGGCGACATCACCTTCGAGGGCGCGGTGTCGCGCGACGACATCATGCCGGACGAGACGCGCTACTACCTGTTCGGCAGCGGCAGCTTCGCGCTGCCGCGCGACTTCCGGCTCGCCTTCGGGCTGCAGGCCGTCTCCGACCCCGCCTATCTCCTCGACTACGACTATTCCGACGACGATCGCCTGGAAAGCGGCGTCACCGTGTCGCGGTACCGCCGGGACGAGGCGATCGAGGCGCGGGTGCTGCACTTCCGGTCGATCCGCGAGGGCGAGGATACCGCGACCCAGCCGACGCTGGTGGCCGAGACGCGCTACGAGCGGCGGCTCTCGCCCGCGGCCATCGGCGGCACGCTGACGCTCGGCTTCGGCACGCTCTCGACCTACCGCAACTCCGACCTCGACGGGCCCGGCCGCGATGTCGAGCGGGCCGAGGCGGTCGCCGCCTGGCAGCGAAGCGCCACCTTCGGCCCGGGCCTCCAGCTGACCGGCGAGGCGCGGCTGACGGCGCAGGCCCATGCCGTCTCCGACGACAGCGCCTTCGGCAACGGCGTGACGCGGGCGGTGCCCGAGGCGGGCGTGACGCTGCGGTGGCCGCTGATCCGCACCACCGGCACCGGCGTGACCCACCTGCTGGAGCCGGTGGCGATGCTGGCGATCGCGCCCGACAGCATCGAGGCCGCGCCGAACGAGGACAGCACGCTTGTCGAGTTCGACGAGGGCAACCTGCTGTCGCTCTCGCGCTATCCTGGCAGCGACGCCTTCGAGGAGGGCGTGCGCCTCGCCCTCGGCGCGACCTGGACGCGCCACGACCCGCTCGGCTGGAGCATGGGCGTGACCGTGGGCCGGATCTTCCGGGCCGAGGCGGACGACCTGTTCGGCACCGGCACCGGCCTTGACGGCGACGCATCGGACTGGATGGCCGCGGTCAGCCTCGACCTGCCGCAGCGGATCGACCTGACCGCCCGCGCGCTTTTCGACGACAGCCTCGACACCTCCAAGGCCGAGGTCCGGCTGCACTATACCGGCACCCGGTTCGACGTCGAGACGAGCTTTCTCTACCTCGCGGCCAGCCCGTCCGAGGACCGGCCCGAACCGGCCGCGGAATGGACCGTCGGCGCCGGCTGGCGGATCGACCCCAACTGGACCGGCCGCGCCAACTGGCGCTACGACATCGAGGCCGATCGCGCCGCCCGCGCCGGGCTCGGCTTCGCCTACCAGAACGAATGCATCCGCGTCGATCTTTCCCTCTCGCGTCGCTTCACGTCCTCGACTAGTGTGCGGCCGACCACCAGCGCGGGGCTCTCGGTCGAACTCGTGGGCTTCGGCAGCGGCATCGAAGGCGGCGCGCCCCGGCGCCGCTGCGTGAACTACTGAGGCGCCCAAGGGACGGGCGGGATGAGCATGACGATCCGATCGAGCCTTCTTGTTCCCTTCGCGCTGCTCGTCGCAGCACTTCTGGCCGGAGCGCCGCCGGCCCGCGCGCAGGGCGACCTCTTCGCCCCGGCGGTGTTCGTCAACGATCGCGTCATCACGCGCTACGAGATCGAGCAGAACCGGCTTTTCCTGACCCTCCTGCGCCAGCCCGGCAACACCGAGGAACTCGCGGTCGAGCGGCTGATCGAGGATCGGCTGCGGCTCGACGCCGCGCAGGCCGCCGGCATCACGGCGACGCCCGAGGAAATCGACGCCGGCATGGCCGAATTCGCCAGCCGCGTCAACCTTTCGACCGAGGAATTCATCACCGCGATCGGCCAGGCCGGCGTGGCGCCGGAGACCTTCCGGGCCTTCGTGGAGGCCGGCCTGCTCTGGCGCAACACGATCCGTGCCCGCTTCGGCCCCCGCGCGCAGGTGACCGACGCCGAAGTCGATCGCGCGATGGCGCTGGCGCAGCGCCAGTCCGGCGTTCAGGTGCTGATCTCCGAACTGGTCCTGCCGGCCAACACGCCGGCCGCCGCGGCTGCCTCCGAGGGCGTGGCCGCCCGGCTTGCCGGCCAGACGCTGTCGGAGGACGCCTTCGCCGCCGAGGCGCGCGCGCGGTCGGTCTCGCCGTCGCGGGCGCGCGGCGGCCGGCTCGACTGGCTGCCGATCGGCAACCTGCCGCCACAGGTCGCCCAGCAGGTCATCGGCCTCGCGCCGGGCCAGGTCTCGCAGCCCTACCCGGTGCAGGATGCGATCATCCTGTTCTACCTGCGCGACCTGCGCGAGACCGACGCGCCCGAGGCGGAGGCGCTGGCGGTCGACTGGGCCGAATACGACGTGGCGAGCGCGGCCGAGGCGCGCCGCATCGAGGGCGAGCTCGACACCTGCGACGACCTCTACGGCGTCGCGAAGGGCCAGCCCGAGACCCGGCTCCGCCGCGAGGTCAGGTCGTCGGCCGAGGTGCCGGCCGATGTTGCGACCGCGCTGGCTGCGCTCGACGACAACGAGGTGTCGACCGACTTCGCCCGCGGCGGGCGGCCGGTCCTCCTGATGCTCTGCGCGCGGACCTTCGTGCTGCCGGGAACCGAGATCGCCGATCCCGCCACGCCGCCGGCGCCGCCGCCGACCGCGATCCCGGGCGAGGGCACCGAGGCGGCCGATGGCGGCGATGGCGGGGCCGCGCCGGCCGACACCGCGGAGGCTCCGCCGCCG
>CAZYBG010000075.1:0-10886 GCA_964645155.1 uncultured Rhodobacterales bacterium
TCCTCGACGAGGACGAGGCGCGCGACATCCTGCGCGAGGCGCCCGGCGTGCTGGTGATCGACAAGCGCGAGGCCGGCGGCTACATGACGCCGGTCGAGTGCGTCGGCGAATACGCGACCTATGTCAGCCGCATCCGGCAGGATTCGACGATCGAGAACGGTCTCTCGATGTGGGTCGTGTCGGACAACCTGCGCAAGGGCGCCGCGCTCAATGCCGTCCAGATCGCCGAACTGCTTGGCAGCCGCTGCCTGAAGAAGGGCTGAAGCGAAGCGGCCGGGCAGCGCGCTCAGGCCGCCCGGCGGGCAGTGCGGAACGCGGGCCTCGGCATCGGCGCGGCGGCGTCAGGCGCCGCGTCGCCGGCCGGAACAGGCTCCTGCGCCGGAGGCTGGTGCGCCGCCGGCGCTGCATCGTGCCCGGCCGGCGCTGTGACAAGCCTCGCAAGCGCCGCGGCGACGACCCTTGGCGCCGGCGGCAACGGCGCGTGCGGCGGGAACGGCGCGCGGTAGAGCAAGGTGAGTTCGTCGCGGCTCAGCCCCAGCCGCGCCAGGGGAACAAGCGGGCGTTCCAGCGGCCAGGTCAGAAGCCAGAGATCGTCCCGCCGCTCGCGCAGCACGAACTTCTGCGCCCGCAACCGGCGCTGCAGGTCGACCCAGCCGTCGGCCGAGGCGAAATCCCGGCGCAGCGCCCGGCGGAGGGTGGCGAGCGCGTCGCGCTGGCCGCCGTCGAGCTCCGCCACGCGGTCGGCAACCGCGGCGCGGATGAATGCCCCCGCCGTGATCTCCTCGATCCGGGCGGCGCGGACCGCCGCGCCAAGCAGCGCCTCGGGAAGCCGGATGGTGACGGTCTGGTCGCGCGACATGGGGCGAGAGTGGAGGACGCCGGGTTAAGGCGGGGTGAACTCCGCCGGCTCAGCCGGGGCGGAAGCCGCCCAGCCGGAAGCCGCCCTTGGGCAGCGCCGGAAGCGCGCGATAGTTCGGCACCGCATCGGGGGTAAGCACCTCGTAGCGGGCGCGGGCGAGGCGCCGGGCGCGGACCTCCATCAGGCGGATCGTCACCCATTCGCCGGCGCAGCGATGGGTGCTGGCGTGGTCGCCCCCGCCCTGCGGGATCATCGTCCAGGGATCGCCCGGCCAGTCGAGGAACCGCTCCGGCTGAAACCGGTCTGCCTGGTCCCAGGCATGGGGATCTCGGCAGGTGCCGTAGAGGTCCAGCACCAGCCGCGTCTCTGCGGGAATGCGTGCGCCGGACCAAGACAACTCCTCCGTCGCGAGCGCGCCGATAACCGGAAAGAACGGGTAGAGCCGCCGCACCTCCTGCACGAACGCATGCGCGTGACGGTCGTCTGCGGCGACCCTCCGGCGGTGCTCCGGATGCCGGTGCAGCGCCATCGCGACGAACGTGAAGTAGACCGACATCGCCACGGTGGTCCGCAGGACCGACAGCAGCTCGACCGCCGCCACGTCGGCCGGGATCGGGTTGCCGTCGATCTCCTTCCAGCCCGCCACCTGAGCGACCGGGTCCGCACGGCCCGCCACCCGGTCCTGCCGTGCCTGCAGGACCGCCCCGCGCGCCCAGCGGTCGGCACGCGCCCGGTTCGTCCGCCCGCGGAGGTAGGAGGGGCTGAAGTCGGCGGCGTGCAGGAAGAGCGAGCGCAGCATCCGCGCCACCTCCGGCAACGCGCGCCGCTCCACGGGAACGCCGGCCCACGCGCAGACGGCGGCGGCGAGCATCTGCGACGTCTCCTCGAAGACGTCGATGCTGTCGGCACCGGCCCAGTCACCGGCCGCAGCATCCCAGGCCTCCTCGAGGCTCAACACCAGGCGGTCGAGGGGCTCGCCCTGCAGAAGCGCCAGGAACAGCGCCTTGCGGTGGAGGTGCCGCGCGCCGTCGAGCTGCTGGATGCCGCCCCGCCCGAAGATGACGTCGGCGATCGGCTGCGGCGCGGCGCCGACGCGGCTGGTCCGCCCCGGCGCATAGAAGAACGCCGCCGCCTCAGGGCCCGTCAGGCAGACGGCCCGGCGGCCCATCAGGCGGGTGCGGAACGCGTTGCTGCGCAACTGCCGCGCCCGCCGCGAGATGTAGCGGTAGGGATCGAGCATCATCGGCAGGCTGGCATCGGGCCAGCGGTCTCGCGGCAGAGTCGGCATCGGTTTCCTTCCGGGTGGCGGACCAACCGAAGTTCCGGCGGCGTTGTTCCCGGTGGCGGTGCCTTCGGCTTAGAAGCGCTCGGCCCGCAGCACCTCGCAGTCGGTCACGCAGACGACGCCGATATGCCGCTCGACCACCCTGAAGGCAGCGGCGAGCAGCGGGTCGACGCGGTCCGGCCGGACGATGCAGATCACCGCGACCATCCCCGAGCGGCCGACCTGGCCCTCGCGGCTCCACTGCCCCGAGCGGCCCGAGCCGCCGAGAACCGGCAGGACGGTGAAGCCGGTCACGCCGGCGTTCATCAACGCCGTGGTCAGCCGCCGCTCCATCGGCGCCTCGATGATGATCTCGACGCGCTTGGCGCTGTGGGTCTCCATCTCAGCCTCCGGTGGCAGCCTGCGCGACCGCCAGGTAGACCGGCAGGCCGAGGGTCAGGTTGAACGGAAAGGTCACCCCGAGCGAGAGCGTCAGGTAGACCGACGGATTTGCCTCGGGCAGCGCGACGCGCATGGCGGCCGGCACCGCGATGTACGACGCCGAGGCGCAGAGCGCCATCATCAGCATCACGCCGCCCGGCGAAAGCCCGAGAAGCAGGCCGCTGCCGAGCCCCGCCGTTGCGCCGACGAGCGGCATCAGCACGCCGAAGCCTAGTGCCCCGGCCGAAAGCACGCCGCGCGCGGAGCGCAGGCCACGGCCGGCCACCAGTCCCATGTCCAGAAGGAAGAGGCAGAGCACCCCCTGAAACGGCGCGTCGATGAAGCTCGCGATCCGCGCGAACCCCTCCTCGCCGGTCGCGAGACCGATCAGGAAGGCGCCGACCAGCAGCACGATCGACCCGTTCAGCAGGATCTCGCGCCAGAGATCGCCGTCGGTATCGCGCCGTGCGCCCGCCCGGGCGACAAGCCAGAGGGCGGCAAGGATCGCCGGCGCCTCCATCGCGGCCGCCACAGCGACCATGTAGCCCTCGGCCGCGATCCCCTGCGAGGCGAGGATCGAGGTCGCCGCAACGAACGTCACGATCGAGATCGAGCCGTAATGCGCGGCGACCGCAGCGGCGTCGACGACCGAAAACCGGGTCAGCACACGGAGCATCGCGAAGGCGACGAAGGGCAGCGCGAACGACAGGATCACCCCGGCCAGCAGCGACAGGATCAGCGTGCCGTCGGCCCCGTGGCGGGCAACGCTGACCCCGCCCTTGAAGCCGATCGCGAACAGCAGGTAGATCGACAGCCCCTTCGCCACGGCTTCGGGCACCGACAGGTCCGACCGGGCGAGCGCCGCGAAGAGCCCCAGCGCGAACGACAGGATGATCGGCGAGACGAGATTGTCGGCGGCGAGAGCGAGAATACCGTCCATGTCATGTCCCCCTGCGCCCGCCGGGCACTACGGGCGGCGGCGCCGGGATGCAAGGTCGCCTGTGCCCGGCGGTCGATCATGACGGGCCGCCGTCGGCGTCGAATGTATCGCCCCGCAGGGACACCCCCGGTCGGCTTCATGCCTGCCTCCGCCGGGCTCAGACCGGCACGAAACCGCGTTCCTCGCCCAGATACTCCTCGAGCCGCCCCTCACCGATGTCATGCCAGAGGCCGTGGAGCTTGAGATCCTCGGCATCGACTGCGTCCACCACGAAGGGAAAGGTGAGGAGGTTCTTCAGCGAGGTAACGACCGCCTCGCGTTCCAGCGCCCGCTGCCGGTCGGTGGCGTCGCCGATGGCCTGAACACGGTCGTAGCCGGGCCGCAGGATGTCCATCCAGCGGCCGACGAAGCTGTCGGTCCGCTCGAGCTCGGGCGCATTGCCGGCGCACATGTCGTGGCAGCTCTTGACGCCGCCGCAGTTGGAATGGCCGAGCACGATCAGGTGCGCGACGCGCAGCGATGTCACGGCGTACTCGACGGCCGCGGAGGTGCCGTGGTGGTCGCCGTCGGGCTCGCAGGGCGGCACCAGGTTCGCGATGTTGCGGTGAATGAAGATCTCGCCCGAGTCCGCTCCGAATACCGAGGCGATGTGCACCCGGCTGTCGCAGCAGGCGATTGCCATGATCCTCGGGCGCTGGCCGTCCTCGGCCAGGCGGCGGTACCAGCCCTTGTTCTCGGCATAGGCCGTCGCCCGCCAGCCGCGGTAGCGCTGGACGAGATACCCGGGCAGCGGCTTGATGCGGTGCATGTGCAGGCTCCTCTCAGCGAGCTTCATGGACCGGATTTTCCCGGTATTCGAGCCACTTTCGGTGCCCGGCATCAACCTTTTGTTGGTCGCGCTTGTTCAGAACGGTCGGCGGTGTGGTCGGCTTGGCCGATGCGAGGGATCAGGGATGACGAACGTGGCACGGCTCAGGCCGGCCGAGGCTGTGCGCCTCGACCGCAATCGTATCGGGGCGCTCTACCGCTCCGCTGGCGAGCAACAGGCGGAGGAGATCATCTGCCGCGCAATGGAGGAACTGGCCGTGCGGCTGGCGCTGATCGAGCGCGCCTACAGCGCCCGCGACCGCGCCCTGGTGGCGAAACGCGCGCGCGGGCTGGTCGCGATCGCCGAGCAGGTCGGGATGACGACGCTCGCCCGGATCGCCGACGATGTCGAGACCTGCGCCCTGCGCGGCGACCGGACCGCGCTCGGCGCGACGCTGGCCCGGTTGGCGCGGATCGCCGACATTTCGCTGACCGCGGTGTGGGAGACGTCCGACATCTGCAGCTGAGCAGCGCCCGAAAACGGAAAGGCCCCGCCATGCGGGGCCTTCGCTGCCGGATCCAGCCAGGCTTCGGGCAGGCTTCAGACTGCCGGGCTCAGGCGGCCTTGCCGGCCTTGGCGATCTCGCGCTTGATCTTCAGCGCCCGGGTCGAGAGGTGATCGTCGCTCGACTTGGCGAGGAACGCGTCGAGCCCGCCGCGGTGGTCGACGGAGCGCAGGCCTGCCGACGAGACGCGCAGCCGGAACGACTGCCCGAGGATGTCCGACAGCAGCGTCACCTCGTTCAGGTTCGGCAGGAAGCGCCGCCGCGTCTTGTTGTTGGCGTGGCTGACATTGTTCCCGCTCATCGGGCCCTTGCCGGTAAGTTCGCAGACGCGCGACATCGGACTGTTCCTTCGCTTCGGTCGATTCTTGCAACGCACACTCGCGCCGCTCGAGGCAGCGCCCGGATTCAGGCGTGGCAAATACAGGCCCCCGGTGCCCGCGTCAAGCCGTGCGGGGTCAGGACCCGGCGTCGCGCAGACGCCGCAGGACATGCTCGCTGGCATAGCCGTCCGGCACCAGGCCGACGCTGCGCTGGAAGGTCCGGATCGCCGCGATGGTCTTCGGCCCGATCCGGCCGTCGATGCCGCCGGTCTCGAACCCGCTGTCGGTCAGCCGGGCCTGGAGTTCGCGGCGCTCGTCGCCGGTCAGCGCACGGTCGCCGCGGGGCCAGGCGGTACGGATCGGCGCCCCGCCCGCGATCCGGTCGGCGAGATGCCCGACGCCGATCACATAGGCGTCGGCGGGATTGTAGCGTTCGATCACCGCAAAGTTCGGGAAGATCATGAAGGCGGCCCCCGCGGCGCCGGCCGGCAGCAGGATCGAGGCCGGGCCGTGGTCGGGCACGGTAGCGCCGTCGGCCGCCCGGATGCCGAGCCTTGCCCATTCGGCGGCCGGCTTCTTCACCCGCTCGCCGGCCAGCGTGTAGTCGAACCCGTGTGGCACGCGGACCTCGACGCCCCAGGGTTGCCCGCGCTGCCAGCCGAAGCCGGCGAGGTAGGCCGCCGTCGAGGCGAGCGCGTCGGTCGGGTCATCCGACCAGATGTCGCGCCGGCCGTCACCGTCGAAATCGACCGCCCGGGCGAGGAACGAGGTCGGCATGAACTGCGTATGGCCCATCGCCCCGGCCCAGCTTCCGGTCATCCGCTCGGCCGCGACATCGCCGGCCTGGATGATTTTCAGCGCAGCGATCAGTTCGGCCTCGAAGAAGGCAGCGCGGCGCCCCTCATGCGCCAGGGTAGCGAGCGAATCGATGATCGGCCGGTCGCCCCGGAACGTGCCGTAGGCGCTCTCCAGCCCCCAGATCGCCGCAACCACCTCCTTCTCG
The DNA here is from genome assembly GCA_964645155.1 of uncultured Rhodobacterales bacterium. Classification (GTDB taxonomy): domain Bacteria; phylum Pseudomonadota; class Alphaproteobacteria; order Rhodobacterales; family Rhodobacteraceae; genus CAZYBG01. Next base: position 6,201 of record CAZYBG010000075.1, read on the forward strand.
ACACCGTAGCGCGCCTCGATTGCGTCGAGCGTTGCAGCATGGCTGGCCAGCGCCGCCTGTCCGTTTCGCACGCGCTCCTCCGACACGGCGGTATCGAGATAGTCCCAGAGCGTCTTGGTGAACTCGCTCTGGTTGCGGTCGCGCTCGATCACGTCGGGCCGGAAGCGGACCGCGGCGAAGGCCCGGTCGAAGGTGGCGGCCGAGATGCCCTCGGCGGCGGCGCGGCTGCGAAAGCCGCTGAGCCAGCCGTCGAACTCCTGGTTCGCCGAAACCTGCATGATCGCGCCCTCCACGATCCGTTCCGGCCGGGGCGAGGGCCTGATCGAGGTCTCGATCACCGTCGGGCCGGCATCAACGGGCCCGGCAAGGCCCGCGCAGACCACCAAAGCGGTGAGAGTCCACCTGTTCGTCGTTCGCATGGTACCGCTCGCGCTTTTCGCGTTTTCGTTGAATCGGACTGTAACCCGAAACGCGCCGGTCGAAAAGCGCTGCGGTCAGCGGCGGCGGCGCTCGACCTTGCGGGCGAGCTTGGCAGCCTTGGTCCGCGCCCGGGCGCTGCGACGCGGCCCGGTCTTGCCGCGACGCTTGCCCGACACGACGCGCGGCACCGCCGCGTCGCCAAGCTCCAGCAGTTCGAGCATCAGCCCGCCGGTGACGGGCACCGCCTCGGCAAGCCTGACCAGCACCTTCTGCCCGATCCCGATCGTCAGCCCGGTCTCCGAGCCCATGAGCGTCTGGCTTTCGGCGTCGTAGTGGAAGAACTCGCGGCCCAGCGTGCGGATCGGGATCAGTCCGTCGGCGCCGGTCTCCTCGAGCTTCACGAATACGCCGAAGCGCGCGATGCCCGACACCCGGCCAGCGAACTCGCCGCCCACGCGGTCGGAGAGATAGGCGGCAAGGTAGCGGTCGGTCGTATCGCGCTCTGCCGCCATGCTGCGCCGCTCGGTCTCGGAGATGTGCTCGGCCGTCTCGCCCAGCCGGTCGATCTCGTCGGGCGTCAGACCGTCCTTCCCCCAGCCGTGCGCGGCGATCAGCGCGCGATGGACGACAAGGTCGGCGTAACGGCGGATCGGGCTGGTGAAGTGGGCGTAGTTCTTCAGGGCAAGGCCAAAATGCCCGAAGTTCTCCGGGCTGTAATAGGCCTGCGTCATCGAGCGCAGCGTCGTGATGTTGATCAGCTCGTCGAACTCCGTGCCGTCGGCCTGGCGGAGCAGGAGGTTCAGATGGCGGGTACGCAGCATCTCGCCCTTGGCCAGCGTGAAGCCCGACGCCTCGGCGACCTCCCTGAGGCTTTCGATCTTCTCGGGCGGCGGTTCCTCGTGCACGCGAAACAGCAGCGGGCGCTTGCGGCGGATCAGCTCCTCGGCCGCCGCGACGTTGGCGAGGATCATGAACTCCTCGATCAGCCGGTGCGCGTCGAACCGCGGCGCGAAATCGACCGAGACGACCTCGCCCGCGTCGGACAGCACGATCTTCCGCTCCGGCAGGTTGAGGTCGAGCGGCTGGCGCGTCTGTCGGCCGGCGCGCGCGGCGTCGTAGGCCGCATAGAGTGGCGCGATGACCGTCGTCATCAGCGGGCCCAGCCGGTCCGGGACCTGCCCGTCACGCGCCGCCTGCACCTCGGCATAGCTCAGCGTGGCGACGGACCGCATCAGCCCGCGGACGAAGCGGTGCGACAGCTTGCGCCCCTCGGCATCGAGCTGCATCCGGACCGCGATGCACGGCCGCGGCACGCCCTCGTGCAGCGAGCAGAGGTCGCCCGAAAGCCGGTCGGGCAGCATCGGCACGACCCGGTCGGGAAAGTAGGTGGAGTTGCCGCGCTTCGCCGCCTCGCGGTCGAGCGCGCTGCCCGGGCGGACGTAGTGCGCGACATCGGCGATCGCGACCCAGACGATGTGGCCGCCGGCGTTTGCGGGGTCGTCGTCGGCCTCGGCCCAGACGGCGTCGTCATGGTCGCGCGCATCGGCCGGGTCGATCGTGACGAGCGGCAGGGCGGTCAGGTCCTCGCGACCGGCGCGGCCGGCCGGCTCCATCGCGTCGGCTTCGGCCATGACGGCGTCGGGGAAGTCATCGGGGATGCCGTGCTGGTGGATGGCGATGAGCGAGACGGCGCGCGGCGCCGTGGGGTCGCCGAGACGCTGCAGGACCCGCGCGCGCGGCAGCCCCAGGTTAGTCTGGCGCCCGGCCTGCTCGGCCTCGACCAGCTCGCCGTCCCTTGCGCCGCCGGTCGCGTCGGCGGCCACCATCCATTCGCGCTCGGCGCCTTTGTCGATCGGCACCAGCCGCCCGCCTTCGGCGCTCTTCCGGAAAACGCCGAGGATCTTCCGCGGGTTCTGGCCGATCCGCCGGATCAGCCGGGCCTCGTAGTCGATGCCGTCGGTACCGGTCGCGGTGACGCGGCCGAGGATGCGGTCGCCCTCGCCCAGCGCCGGATCGCCCGGCCGCGGCACGAACAGGATGCGCGGCGCCGGCCCCGATCCCTGCCACTCGACGGCGCGCGCCAGAAGATCGCCGCCCTCCGTCTGTCCCGTGATCTGCAACACCGATACCGGCGGCAGCCGGTCAGCGTCGCGATAGCTCCGCTTGCGCCGGTCAAGCGCGCCCTCGGCCTCCATCTCCTTCAGAAGCCGCTTCAGCTCGATGCGTTCGGCGCCCTTGATGCCGAAGGCCTTGGCGATATCGCGCTTGGCCGGGGCGCCCGGCTGCCCGGCGATCCAGGCCAGGATCTCGTCTTTGGAGGGGATGCGCGCCATGGCCGGCGAGGTAGCACGCTCCGCCTTCGCCGTCACGGGTCGAAAGCGGGGCGCTGCGGGGCACGAAGTTCCCCTCCCGCCATCAACCGCCGGAACGGAAGTAGTCGTGCAGCATCCGGCCGTAGATCGCCTTGAGTTGGCGGATGTGCTCGACCTTCACCCGTTCGTCGACCTTGTGCATCGTGGCGCCGACGAGGCCGAACTCGACCACCGGGCAGTGATCCTTGACGAAGCGGGCATCCGACGTGCCGCCCGAGGTCGAGAGGGCGGGGCGGATACCCGTCTCCGCCTCGACCGCCGCGGCGACCAGGTCCGACAACCGGCCGGGCGGCGTCAGGAAGCTCTCTCCCGACACGCTGATCGCGACAGCGATGCCCACGCCGGTCTCCGCCTCGACCTTCGATGCCTCGGACCGCAGCCAGTCCGAAAGGCTGCGCTCGGAATGGCGGTCGTTGAACCGGACGTTGACAGTCGCCCGGGCCATCGCAGGGATCACGTTCGATGCCGGGTTGCCGACATCGAAGGTCACGACGGCCAGCGTCGACGGCTCGAAATGCCCGGTCCCGTCGTCCAGCTCGGCCGTGGCGAGCCGGTGCGCCAGCGCGGCCAGGGCATGGACCGGATTCCGCGCGCGGTGCGGATAGGCCGAATGCCCCTGCACGCCGGTCGCCGTGAACCGCGCGGTGAGCGAGCCGCGCCGGCCGATCTTCATCATCTCACCCATGATTTCGGGGCAGGTCGGCTCGCCCACCACGCAGACATCCATCCGCTCGCCGGTCGCGCCCATCCAGTCGAGGATGGCGACGGTGCCGTCGACCGCCTCGCCCTCCTCGTCGCCGGTGATCGCCAGGATGACCGCGCCGTCGGGCGGGGTCGCGCGGACGAAGTCGGCCGCGGCGGCCGCGAAGGCGGCGACGCCCGACTTCATGTCGGCCGCGCCACGGCCCCAGACCTCGCCGCTGGCGACCTCGCCGCCGAACGGGTCGCGGCTCCAGGCGGCCGCGTCGCCCGCCGGCACCACGTCGGTATGGCCGTTGAAGCCGAAGGTGCGCGGATGCCCGCTGGGGCCCCAGCGGGCGAAGAGGTTCGCGACCTGCCCCCGGTCGATCCGGTGGCATTCGAACCCGGCGGCAGCGAGGGTGTCGGCCAGCACACCAAGCGCGCCGGCCTCCTGCGGCGTGACGGACGGGCAGCGGATCAGCCGGGCGGTAAGGTCGACGGGGTCGATCATGCGGTTCTCCGGTGCGCGGGGTGTCGTTCGGCCGGCCCGGCCCGCGCCGTCCGGGTCCAGCCGCCGGTGGCCGTCAGCCCTTGCCGAAGAACGGTGTCATCTGCGCCACGATCACCGCGTTCTCGGCCAGCGCCCGGCCCATCAGGTCCTGCTCTTCCGATGCGACGGCCTCGCCCCCGGCAAGGCGGTCGTCCAGCGTGCCGTAGCCGGTCACGTCGAGCGGCGCCAGGTCGGCCTGCTTGAGGACGGCGACGGTTTCGCGCACCGCTTCGGCCTCGTCGACGCCCGAGGCGTAGCAGAGAAGCGCCGCGCCGGTGGCGCCCGCCGGCAACCCGTCGCCGGCCCTGCGGCCGACCTCGACGAGGAGCGTGTAGACCTGCTGGGGACGGGGCATCCGCTCAGTCCCGCAGAAGCTCGTTGATCGACGTCTTGCCGCGGGTCCGCGCATCGACCTTCTTCACGATCACCGCGCAGTAGAGGTGGACGCCCCCCTTCGACGGCATCGAGCCTGCGACCACCACCGAGCCCGCCGGAACCTCGCCGTACATCACCGCGCCGGTCTCCCGGTCGACGATCTTGGTGGACTGGCCGATGAACACCCCCATCCCGAGGACCGAGCCTTCGCGGACGATCACGCCCTCGACCACCTCGGACCGCGCGCCGATGAAGCAGTCGTCCTCGATGATCGTCGGGCCGGCCTGC
>CAZYBG010000075.1:10896-15620 GCA_964645155.1 uncultured Rhodobacterales bacterium
CTCGAGCACCCCGCCGATGCCGACGCCGCCCGACAGGTGGACGTTCCTGCCGATCTGCGCGCAGGAACCGACGGTGGCCCAGGTGTCGACCATCGTGCCCTCGCCGACATGGGCGCCGAGGTTCACGAAGGACGGCATGAGCACCACGCCCTTCGCGATGTATGCCGACCGGCGGACGACGCAGGTCGGGACCGCGCGAAAGCCGGCCGCGCGCCACTGGTTCTCGCCCCAGCCCGCGAACTTGCTGTCGACCTTGTCCCACCAGCCGCCGCCCTGCGGGCCGCCCTCCTGGCGCTCCATGTCCTTCAGGCGGAAGCCGAGGAGGACCGCCTTCTTGGCCCACTGGTTCACCAGCCAGCGGCCGTCATCCTGCCGCTCGGCCACCCGCAGGCTGCCGGTGTCGAGCGCGTCGAGCATGGCTTCGACCGCCTCGCGCGCCTGGCCGGTCGTGGCGGGGGTGATCGTGTCGCGCGCCTCCCACGCGGCCTCGATGGCGGCTTCGAGTTCGGCGTAGGACATCGCTCCCTCCCCTTTCGCGCTTGGCCCGCCTATACCGGCCGGTCCCGGCCTAAGCAATCATCCGGGGAAGGGATCGGGCGCGGGGTTGGCGCCGCAGACAAGCACCGCCACCCGCTCGCCGGGCGCGGGGGCCCAGGCACCGGAGGTGAGCGCCGCCAAAGCGGCCGCGCCCGCGGGCTCCACGAACTGGCGCAGTTCGCGCCACAGGACCGCCTGGGCATCAAGGATGGCGGCGTCGGAGACGAGGACGGTCTGCGTCCCCGCCTGCACTGCGAGATCGTGGCAGATCCGCCCGATCCGCCGCGCACCGAGGGCATTGGCCGCGACGCCGGAGACCTCGACCTCGGCGTCGGGTCCGTCGGCGAGTGCGCGGGTGAGCGTCGGGCAGAGCTCGGGCTCGACCGCGACGACGCGCCGCCGCCCGCCGAGCCAGGCGAGCGCCCCGGCGATCAGGCCGCCGCCGCCGACCGCGATCAGGACCGTATCGGCATCGAGCCCCTGCTCCTCCCATTCGCGCATCAGGGTGCCCTGACCGGCGACCGTCGCGGGCGCGTCGTAGGCATGGACCTGCATCGCCCCGCTCTCGACCTCCCACGCCCGGGCGGCGGCGAGCGCCTCGGCATAGGTGCCGGGCACCACGACAAGGTCGGCCCCGGTCCGGCGGATCAGCGCGATCTTGGCCGGTCCGGCGAGTTCGGGCACGAAGATGCGCGCCGCATGGCCGAGGGCGCGCGCGGCAAGCGCCACGGCCGCGCCGTGATTGCCGCCCGAGGCGGCGACAACACCGGCCGGCGGTACCGCGGCCGACAGCAGCGTGTTGAACGCGCCACGGGCCTTGAAGCTGCCGCTCCGCTGCAGGTTCTCGAGCTTCAGGGCAACCGGCCGGCCGCCTCCGAAGGCACGAACCGTCACCACCGGCGTCCGCAGGACATGCGGCCCGATGCGGCCGGCCGCCGCGGCAATCTCGCCCGCCCAGTCCGTCACCGTCCACCCCGCTCTGGCCACGCCCGCCCCCTAGGCTATAGACAGGCCCAACGGCCGGCGCAAACCGAGGGCAGCGACGATGAACGACCAGAACGGCCACCCGCTCCGCCGGGCGCGGGAAGACATCGAGAGCGCCGAGCACCGGCCGGACACGCCGCAGGCGCGGTCGCCGTCCTACCGGCTGGCCTTCGCCGACCCCGACTTCCTCTGCCGCGACGAGCTGAGGCCGGTGCGGCTCCAGCTCGAGCTCCTGAAGCCCGAGCTGCTGATGGCCGAATACGGCGTGATGTCCACCGTCGTGCTGTTCGGCGGCGCGCGGATCCCGCCGCCGGCCGAGCGCGACACGGCGCGGACCGCCACCCTCGCCGACCTCTCGCGCTACTATGACGAGGCGCGCGAATTCGCCCGTCTGGTCACCCTCAAGGGCGGGGCGGACGGCCGGCGCGAGAACGTCGTCGTCACCGGCGGCGGGCCTGGGGTGATGGAGGCGGGCAACCGCGGCGCGGCCGATGCGGGCGGGGTTTCCATCGGGCTCAACATCGTGCTGCCGCACGAGCAGGCGCCGAACCTGTACGTCACGCCGGAGCTGTGCTTCAACTTCCACTACTTCGGCATCCGCAAGATGCACTTCCTGCTGCGCGCCCGGGCCGTTGCGGTGTTTCCCGGCGGCTTCGGCACGCTCGACGAGCTGTTCGAGACGCTCACGCTGATCCAGACTGGCCGCATGGAGCGCATCCCGCTCCTGCTGTTCGGGCGGTCGTTCTGGGAGCGGATCATCGACTGGCAGGCCCTGGCCGAGGCCGGCACGATCGCCGAGGAGGATCTGACGCTCTTCCGCTATGTCGACACCGCCGCCGAGGCGATCGCCGCGATGGAGGCGTGGCCCGGGGCCGGCACCAAGCGCGAGCAGATCCCCGGCCGGCCGGCGTCGGGCCGTAACGGCGGTTGACGCGCGCCATCGCCCGTCCGAGGATGCGGCAACGACAGCGCGGCCCCTCGGGTCCCGCGGCCCGGGTCCGGCGGTCGAACGCGCCGAACGGGAGGATTCGTCCATGCGCACCGTCGCAATTCTCGGCCCGTCGCAATCCGGCAAGTCCGTTCTGGTCGAGCAGCTTTCGGCGCTCGAGGGCCGGTTGACCGGCCGCGAGGTGGCCGATCATCTGACGCTGACCGCCTTCAGCTACATGGGCGAGCGGTGGGCCGCGCTCGAGCTTGCCGGCGGACCGGACTGGGCCGGGATGGCCGGGCCGCTGCTGATGGCGGCGGATGCGGCGGTGATCGTCGTGCCGCCCGACCCCGACGCCGCGGTCCTCGCGGCGCCCTACCTGCGCGCGGTCGAGGCCGCAGGCACGCCGGGCCTGATCTTTGTCAACAAGATGGATGCCGCCTCGGGCCGGCTGCGCGACATCGTCGCCGCCATCCAGGCCTATTCGGGCCATGTGCTGGCGCTCCGCCAGGTGCCGATCCGCGAAGGCGGGCGGATCGTCGGCGCGGTGGATCTGATCTCCGAGCGCGCCTGGCGCTACCGCGACGGCGCGACATCGACGCTGATCGAGCTTCCGGCCGACCTCGCCGACCGCGAGCACGCGGCGCGCGAGGAGCTTCTCGAACACATGGCGGATTTCGACGAGACGCTGCTCGAGGAACTGGTGGAGGACCGCGTGCCGGCGACCGAGGCGCTCTACGGCATCGCGGCGCGGGAATTCGCGCGGGGCGATGTCGTGCCGGTGCTGATGGGCTCGGCGCAGCGTCGCAACGGGCTCCAGCGCCTGATGAAGGCGCTGCGGCACGAGGCGCCCGGCCCCGGCGCCCTGCGCGCGCGACTGGGCGGGTCCGGCTCCGTCGTCGCGACCGTGTTCCACGCGCAGAATCGCAGGCATCTGGGCAAGGTGGCGTTCCTGCGCGCCCTCGGCGACGGCGTCGGGCAGGGGGCGTCGACCGGCGGGGGCAACATCGGCGGGCTGATGGCGCCGGGCGGCACCGGGGCGCCGACGCCGCTGCCGGCCGGCGAGATCGCGCTTGCCGTCAAGTCCGACCATCTGTCCGCCGGGCAGGTCCTCACGGCGGATGGCACCAACCCGGCACCCGGCTGGGCCCGCGGCCACGCGCCGACGCTGGCGCGGATGGTCCTGCCGCAGAGCGACCGCGACGAGGTACGCCTGTCGACCGCACTCGCCCGCCTGCAGGAGACCGACCCCGCGCTGCGCGTCGCCGCGGCCGAGGAGAGCGGCCACGCGGTGGTCCGGGTCCAGGGGCCGATGCACCTGCGCCGGGTGCTCGCCCACCTCGCGGAGGATTTCGGCCTGCCGGTCAGCGATGCGCCGGTCGGCGGCAACTGGCGCGAGACGGTCACCGCCCGCGCCGCGGTGCGCCACCGGCACAAGAAGCAGACCGGCGGCGCCGGCCAGTTCGCCGAGGTGGCGCTGACGCTCGAACCCCGCGCGCGGGGCGAGGGCTTCGCCTTCGCCGAAACGGTCAAGGGCGGCGCGGTGCCACGCAACTACGTCCCCTCGGTCGGGGCCGGGGCCGAGGACGCGATGGCCAAGGGCCCGCTCGGCTTTCCGGTGATCGACGTCGCCGTCACGCTGACCGACGGCAAGCATCACGCCGTGGATTCGTCGGACCATGCGTTCCGAACGGCGGGCCGCGCCGCGGTGCGCGAGGCGCTCGAGGCGGCGCATCCGGTGCTTCTCCAGGGGATCGAGCGGATCGAGGTGCATGTCCCTTCGGTCTTCACCGGCCACCTCATTCCGCTCTTCGGCACGCTGAAGGGCCAGGTGCTCGGCTTCGAGGCCGATCCGGTCCAGCGCGGCTGGGACGTGTTCCGGGCCCTACTGCCCGGCGCCGCACTCGACGACCTCCACACCGCGCTCGCCGGCGCGACCCAGGGCACGGCATGGTTCGAGACCACCTTCGACCACTACGAGGAGCTCTACGGCCGCGAGGCCGAGGCGGTCAGCAAGGCGCGGCTTGCGGCCGTGGGGTAGGGGCGCCTGACCATTGGGGCATGGTCCGTCCGCCCCTCCCCGCCGGCGCCCGACCGCAGCTTTCCGGCCCCGCAAGTCCCGCCGGGCGGCCGCGGCATCACCAGGGTCAGCCCGGGCCCGCCTCTGCCGCGGTCTCGGCCCGGCTCTTCCGCGCCCGCTCGGTCGCGGACTTGAGCTGGCCGCAGGCGGCCATGATGTCCTCGCCGCGCGGCGTGCGGATCGGGCTGGCATAGC
>CAZYBG010000076.1:0-15145 GCA_964645155.1 uncultured Rhodobacterales bacterium
CGACCAGATCGCCCGCCGGCGACAGGTTGAGGGTGGCGCCCGCCGCGCCGGGCCCGAAGCCCAGCAGCACCTCGCCGGCCCGCGCCGCCGTCGCGCCGAGGCGGACCGGCGCGGCGGGCGCATAGTGCGAGGCAAGCTGGCCCGGCGCCACGGGCCGCGCGACGGGCCGCGTTCCGACCGCCCCCGCCGCCCCCGGCACCCCGGTAGCCAGCGGATGGCCGAGGCAGGCCTCGATGGCCTCGGCCGGGAGCCCGCCAGGGCGGAGCAGCACCGGCGCGCCGACCAGCCCGAAAATCGTCGATTCGATCCCGACCGGGCAGGCACCGCCATCGAGCACCGCGGCGATGCGGCCGCCGAGCCCGTCGATGACATGCGCCGCCCGCGTCGGGCTGACCCGGCCCGAGGGGTTGGCCGAGGGCGCCGCCACCGGCCCGCCGAACGCCGCGAGCAGCGCCTGCGCCAGCGGATGCGCGGGCACCCGCACCGCCACGCTCGGCAGCCCCGCGGTGACGAGCGGCGCGATGCCGGCGCCTCCGCCGGAGGGCCCGACCAGCGGCAGGACGAGCGTCAGGGGCCCCGGCCAGAACGCGGCGGAGAGGCGCTCCGCCTCGGGCCCGAACCGGGCGATCCGCCGCGCCGCGGCGACGTCGGCGACATGCACGATCAGCGGGTTGAACCGCGGCCGGCCCTTGGCCTCGAAGATCGCCGCGACCGCGCGGTCGTCGCACGCATCGGCGCCGAGGCCGTAGACCGTCTCGGTCGGGAAGGCGACGAGCCGGCCGTCGCGCAGCAGCGCCGCGGCGCGCGCGATGCCGTCCGCATCGGCAGCAAGGAGGAGCGTTTCCGGCATCCGTGACGTGGCGTTCGGCTTGATGGCCCGGCGGGCTCGGGTACGTTGGCCGGGCACATTCTGATATGCCGCGCGCGTCGCGTTGCCAAGCACCCGCCGCGCGCGCCTTCCGGAGGTTCCCATGCCCTATCGTGCGCCGCTGGCGGAATACGGCTTTCTCTTCGACCACGTCGTCGATCTTGCCCAGGTCTCGGCCACCGGGATGTTCGCCGAGGCGAGCCGCGATCTGACCGACCAGGTCCTGACCGAGGCCGGGCGCCTCTGCGAGGAGGTGCTGGCGCCGCTGCAGCGGCCGGGCGACCTGCATCCGGCGCGGCTCGAGAACGGCGTGGTGCGCACCCCGCCGGGCTTCGCCGCGGGCTACAGGGCGCTCGCCGAGGGCGGCTGGATGGGCATCGCCGCGCCGCCCGCCTTCGGCGGCATGGGCCTGCCGCAGGCGGTGACGACCGCGGTCAACGACATGATGTCGGGTGCCTGCCTGTCGCTGCAGCTGAACCCGCTGATGACGCAGGGCCAGATCGAGGCGCTGGAACACCACGCCTCGGACCAGCTGAAGGCGCTCTACATCCCGAAGCTCGCGAGCGGCGAGTGGTGCGGCACGATGAACCTGACCGAGCCGCAGGCCGGCTCCGACGTCGGCGCGCTGCGCAGCAGGGCCGAGCCGAACGGCGATGGCACCTATGCCGTGACCGGGCAGAAGATCTACATCTCCTGGGCCGACAACGACTTCACGACCAATGTCTGCCACCTGGTGCTGGCCCGGCTGCCCGGCGCCGCGCCGGGCACCAGGGGCATCAGCCTGTTCATGGTGCCGAAGCGGCTGCCCGATGCCGACGGCAATGCCGGCGCGGCGAACAGCCTGCGGGTCGTCAGCCTCGAGCACAAGCTCGGCCTGCACGGCTCGCCGACGGCGGTGATGGACTACGACCGCGCGACCGGCTGGCTGGTAGGCGAGCCGCATCAGGGCATGAAGGCGATGTTCACCATGATGAACAACGCCCGCCTCGGCGTCGGGGTGCAGGGCATCGGCGTGGCCGAGGCCGCCTGGCAGCATGCGCTGGCCTATGCCCTAGGGCGCAAGCAGGGCCAGGCGCCCGGCAGCGGCACGATCGTCGAGCATGCCGACGTGCGGCGCATGCTCGCCACGATGAAGGCCGAGGTCTTCGCCGCGCGCGCCATCGCGCTCTCCTGCGCCGTCGCGATCGACATGGCGCGCGCCACCGGCGGCGCCGACTGGCGGGCGCGGGCGGCGTTCCTGACCCCGATCGCCAAGGCCTACGGCACCGATACCGGCATCGCGGTCGCCTCGCAGGGCATCCAGGTGCATGGCGGCATGGGCTTCATCGAGGAGACCGGCGCCGCGCAGTACCTGCGCGACGTCCGGGTGACCGCGATCTACGAGGGCACCAACGGCATCCAGGCGATGGACCTCGTCGGCCGCAAGATGGCGGATGGCGGCGAGGCGGCGTTCCGCCTGCTCGAGGAGGTGCAGGCCGGCGCCGAGGCGGCACGGCCGTCGCTGCCGGACCTCGCCGGCGAGGTCTGGGCCGCGGCCGAGACGCTGCGCGAGGCCACCGAGGCGCTGGTGGCGCAGGCGCCCGAGGCGCGGTTCGCCGCCGCGGTGCCCTATCTGCGCGCCTTCGCGCTGGTCCTCGGCGCGCAGTTCCACCTGAAGGCGGCGGTGGCCGAAGGCGGCACCGGCCGCCGCACCGCGCTCGCCCGCGTCCATGTCGGCCGGCTCCTGCCCGAGCATGCGGCGCTGCTCGCCGCGGTGGCCGATGCCGGCGCCGACCTCCTCGCCCTCGCCGCCGACGATCTCGCCGCCTGATGGACGGCGGCGAGCGCCAGATCCGCCATCCGTTCGAGGCGCCGCCGGCCGAGGGCGAGGCCGTCGAGGTCGCCGCCGGCATCCTCTGGCTGCGCCTGCCGCTGCCGATGGCGCTCGACCATGTCAACGTCTACGCGCTCGACGACGGCGATGGCTGGACGCTGGTCGATACCGGCCTGATGAGCCGCCGCGGCACGGCGCTCTGGGCGCGGCTGCTGGCGGGCCCGCTCGGCGGCCGGCCGGTGCGGCGGGTGATCGCCACCCACCACCACCCCGACCATATCGGCCTCGCCGGCTGGTTCCGGGCCGCGCACGGCGCCGAACTCCTCGCGCCCCGGACCGCCTGGCTCTTCGCCCGGATGCTGACGCTCGACGTGCAGGACCGCCCGGTGCCCGAGGCCGTCGCCTTCTGGCGCGCCGCCGGGATGGACCCCGCCCTCCTCGCCCGGCGGCTGGCGGAGCGGCCGTTCAACTTCGCCGACATGGTCGCCCCCCTGCCGCCCGGCTTCACCCGCATTGCCGAGGGCGGGCTGCTGCAGGCTGGCGGCCGCTCCTGGGACATCCGCTTCGGCCACGGCCACGCCCCCGACCACGCGACGTTCTGGAGCCGCGACGACGCGATCGTCATCGGCGGCGACCAGCTCCTGCCCTCGATCTCGCCCAATCTCGGCGTCTACCCGACCGAGCCGATGGCCGACCCGGTGGCCGACTGGCTCGAAAGCTGCGCCCGCCTCGCCGCCCACGCGCGCGAGGACCAGCTGGTCCTGCCCGGCCACAAGCTGCCCTATACCGGCCTGCCGGCCCGGCTGGCGCAGCTGGCCGAGAACCACGCCGGCGCGCTCGACCGGCTCGCCGGCCACCTGGCCGCGCCGCGCACCGCGGCCGGATGCTTCCTGCCGCTCTTCCGCCGCGAGATCGGCGAGGCCGAGTACGGCCTTGCCCTGGCCGAGGCGGTGGCACATCTCAACCACCTCCTGCTGCGGGGTGACGCCCGCCGGGAGATGGGCGAGGATGGCGCATGGCGGTGGCGGAGGGCATGAGGTGAACGGCGACGAGATCAGGACCGCGGCCGAGATCGAGGAGGCCGCCGCGCTGCCCCGCGCCGGGGCCGCGCTGGCCTGCGGGGAAACCCGCGCGGCCGAGCGCCAGCCGCTGCCGAAGGCGATGACCGACCGGCCGCTGGCGCAGAAGAGCCCGGCGGAATGGGCCTACGAGCGCCTGATCCTCTACATCCAGAACTTCGAGGACCAGCTCGACGACGCGCACGAGGTGGCGATGGGCTTCGCCGGCGGCGAGGCGGGGGTGCTGCGGATCGAGGGGGTCGGCTACTTCGCGCCCGACATCGTGACGTTCTACGGCCAGGACGAGGCCGGCGCGCGCACCCAGCTGGTGCAGCATGTCAGCCAGCTGAACGTGATGCTGCGCGCCATGCCGCGTGCGCCGAGCCATGCCGCGCCAACGCGGATCGGCTTCCGCCTCGCCGCCGATCTGGGCCGCGGCCGCGACCCCGCGCCGGCGCCCGAGGCCCCGTGACAGCCCGCGGTGAATCGTCTATCGGGGGCGCCGGAGACGACGCGAGAAGGGAACCGACAGCAATGGCCGAGCACAAGCCCGGAGAGATGGACATCCGCGAGCAGGAGAAGACGTTCGACGGCTTCGTGCGCTGGTCGATCAGGGTCGCGATCCTGTCGGTCGCGATCCTCGTCTTCCTTGCGATCTTTAATTCCTGACGCTCGCGCGGGTCGGGCGGCGATGCGGCTTGCCTCCGCGCGGACGGCCTTGGCGGGGCTCGCGCTGCTCGTCCTCGCGGCCTGCGGCGCCGAGCCGGTCTGGGCGCCGGACGAGGCGGTGGCGCGCGCCGCCTACCGCCATGACGGGCCGGCGTCGGTGACGCTCTACACCGTCATCAGCAACCGCGACAACCATGGCGGCCACACCGCGGTGATGGTGAACGGCGCGCAGCGCATCATGTGGGACCCCGCCGGCACCTGGTGGAACCCCGCCTCGCCCGAGCGCAACGACGTGCATTACGGCATCTCGGGCCGGATGGAGGAGATCTATGTCGACTACCACGCCCGCGAAAGCTGGCGCGTGGTGATCCAGGAGGTCCCCGTCTCGCGCGCCACGGCCGACGGTCTGATTGCGGCGTTCGAGGCGAACGGCGCGGTGCCCAAGGCGCTCTGCGCCTCGCACACCTCGCGCATCCTGCGGCTGTTCCCCGAACTCGCGAGCGTCCGCCAGACGCTCTATCCGAAGCAGATCATGGACGATTTCGACAGGCTGCCGGGTGTCGGCAAGGCGGTCGTCTACGACGACGACGACGACAACAACCAGCCGCTGCTGCGCCAGCAGATCGCGGCCGGCCAGACCGGCGCGCTGTGGGAGCTCGGGCGCTAGCCGAGAAGCCAGAGCCCGGCATAGAGCGTGACGCCGCCGGCCAGGATCGCGGCCGGCACGCTTTTCGTCAGCGCGCCCGCCAGCACCGTCGCGCAGGCGGCGGCCAACCGCGCCGGGTCAGGCTCGCCCGCCGTCGCGCGCGGAAACAGCACCAGCGGCGCGACCAGCGCCGGCATCACCGCGACCGGCGTGTAGCGCAGGTGGCGCAGCACCCAGCCGGGCAGCCGGCGGTCGCCGATCAGCCCCAGGAACGAAAGCCGGATCAGGTAGGTCCCGACCGCCAGCGCGGCGATCACGGCCCAGATCGTGACGGGGTCGAGCGTCATGGCAGCCCCCGCCGCCGTTCCACCTCGGCGCCGGCGATCATCGCCAGCACCGCGGCGACGAGCAGCCCGCCGCTGTAGGGCACCCAGACCAGCGCCAGCGCCACCGCGACCGAGACGAGCACCGCGACGAGATGGGCGAGGCTGCGCACTATCGGCGCGGTGATCGCGAGGAAGGTGATCGGCACCGCGAAATCGAGCGCGTAGTGCGGCGGGATCTCCCGCCCCAGAAGCGCGCCGGCGAGCGTGGCGAGATACCAGACCGGCGTGACCGGGGCGGTGGTGCCGAAGAAGAAGCCGAGCTTCTCGGTCAGCGTCATCGCCGGCCGCCGCTCGTATTCGGCGACCGAGGCGGCGAAGCTCTGGTCGACGACGAAATAGGCGGCGAAGGCCCGCACGCCGAACGGCGCGGCGCCCAGATGCGGCGTCAGCGCGGCCGAATACATCGCGGTGCGGAGGTTGACCGCCAGCGCCGTCAGCACCGCGATGACGGCCGGCGCCCCGTCGGTCAGAAGCTGGAGCGCGGTGAACTGCGCCGCCCCGGCGACGACGAGGACGCTGAAGGCCATCACCTGCAGCAGGTCGAGCCCCGCCTCGGTCGCCACGACGCCGAAGAGCAGGCCGAAGGGCGCGACGACCACGAGGAACGGCAGCGCGCCCAGGAACCCCTGCCGGAAGGCGACCGCGGCGCCGCGGCGTGGCAGTGCGGCGGCGCCGCCCGCAGCCTCGCCGCGCGGCGCCATATCAGTCGAACGTGCCGGTGACGCGGCCGAGCAGCATGAACGCCCGCGCGGTCCGGGTCTCGGCCAGATCGCCGATCTCCTGGTCGGTGGCGTAGTCGGCGAACTCGGCGAAGGTCTTGTCGAAATGCCGCAGGAAATGGTGCGCCGCATCACGGAAGATCACGTCCTGGCGCATCCGCGCCGCACTCAGGGCCAGCGAGGACCGGTCGCGGATGCCGCCGAGCGCCGCGACCGCGCGGCCCCGCTCGCCCGCGGCGAAGCGGCGCCAGAGCTCGGGCCGGGCGCGGTCGGGCCGCAGGTCGTCCATGTAGATGCCGTCCTGGCTGAGCAGCGTCAGCACGTCCTGGCTGGCGCGGACGAGCTTGCCGGCCCTGGCATCCTCGAGCGCGCGGCGGAGCGCGCGGAAGCCCTCCTTGTCGTGTTCGTCGTCGGGGAAGTTCAGCGCGCGGATGAACTCCTCGGCTCCGAGCGGCTCGCGCAGCGGCTCGGCCGGCGTGTCGAGCGCGAGGCTCGGCTGTGGGTCCGAGGGCGCAGGCGAGAGCAGCGCGGGCGGCCGGGTGCTCAGCGCCGGCCGGTGCGGGCCGCCGCCGTCGCGCCGCGAGACGAAGGTGGCCAGCACCGTCTCGGTGTTCCTCTGCGCCGCCGCGATCGCGTCGAGCTTGCGTTCCACCGACGGCTTGCCGCCGAGGCTCGCGGCCTGGCTCTGCGCCACATAGGCATGGCGCAGCGCATCGACCGCCGCCTGCAGCCGCGCCGCATCGGCGCGCCAGGTCCGCGCCGCCGTCGCGGCGAGCGCGGCGACCCAGATCAGCGCCACCGGCACGACGACGGCGACGACCACCACCGCCCAGGCCAGCGCCCCCGCGCCGCCGACGCCGTCGCCGCCCAAGAGGAAGACCGCGGCGCCGAGCAGCCATAGGAGCGTGAGCATGGCGGCGACCGATTCGACCGCGCCGAACCGCCGGCCTTCCGGCCGCCGCCCGTAGACGCCGAGGTCGATCCCGGTCTCTTCCTTGCCGTCGGCCAACGCGCGCTCCCGCAGAAACCGCCGCCCGCGCGGGGGCGTCATACGAACCGGATGCTCACGATCTCGTAGCTCTTCTCGCCGCCGGGCGTGCGCACCTCGACGCTGTCGCCGGCATCCTTGCCGATCAGCGCGCGCGCCAGCGGCGAGCGGACGTTGAGCAGCCCGCGCTCGATATCGGCCTCGGCCTCGCCGACGATCTGGTAGGTCCGCTCCTCCTCGGTATCCTCGTCGACGAGGGTGACCGTGGCGCCGAACTTGATCGGGCCGGAAAGCTTCGCGGTGTCGATCACCTCGGCCCGCGACAAGAGCCCCTCGAGCTCCTTGATCCGGCCCTCGATGAAGCTCTGCTTCTCGCGCGCGGCGTGGTATTCGGCATTCTCCGACAGGTCGCCATGCTCGCGCGCCTCGGCGATCGCCTTAATCACCGCCGGCCGCTCGACCGACTTGAGCGTCTTGAGTTCGCCATCGAGCGCGGCGTGGCCCGCGCGGGTCATCGGTATCTTTTCCATCGGAATCCAGTCGGGATCGGGGCCGTCCGTCGCTTCGTTGTTAACCCGCGCCGGGCCGGCAGAGTCAAGTACGGCCGCGCCCCGCCGGCGGAAGCCTGCGGCCCGCCGCTGCGGCGCCCGGCCGCATGCGCGGGCCGCTTGGATTGCCGCGCCGGATGGTTAACTCACCGTCGTGCGGGGGGCCCGCAACGCCCCGTGAAGCCGCCGTGACGCCGCCGTAACGTCCCGTCGCGATTGACCGGCGGGAACGCGGTCCGTAACGAGGCCTGAGCATGAGTCCCGCGGGCCTCGACCCGCGCGGCAGACCGACGGAGACAGCATGGCCGGGATCGAGCGCGAGGCGATGGAGTACGACGTGGTGATCGTCGGCGCGGGGCCGGCGGGCCTTTCGGCCGCGATCCGGCTGAAGCAGCTCGACCCCGACCTGACCGTCGTGGTGCTCGAGAAGGGCTCCGAGGTCGGCGCGCACATCCTCTCGGGCGCCGTCCTCGACCCCTCCGGCCTCGACGCGCTGCTGCCCGACTGGCGCGAGATGGGCGCGCCGATCACCGTGCCGGTGCGCGAGGACAACTTCTACATCCTCGGCGAGGCGGGCCGGCTGCGCGTCCCGAACTGGCCGATGCCGCCGCTGATGTCGAACCACGGCAACTACATCGTCAGCATGGGCAATGTCTGCCGCTGGATGGCCGGCATCGCCGAGGGGCTGGGCGTCGAGATCTTCCCCGGCATGTCGTGCTCCGAGCTCGTCTACGACGCCCATGGCGGCGTCCGCGGCGTCGTCGCGGGCGAGTTCGGGCGCGAGCCCGACGGCACGCCGGGCCCGAGCTACGAGCCGGGGATGGAACTGCACGGGCGCTACGTCTTCCTCGCCGAGGGCGTCCGCGGCTCGCTGTCGAAGATCGCCATCGAGCGGTTCGATCTCGCGAGCGGCAAGGAGCCGCAGAAACACGGCCTCGGCTTCAAGGAGATCTGGGAGGTCGACCCCGCGAAACACCGCGAGGGCACGGTGACCCACACGATGGGCTGGCCGCTGGGCAGGAACGCCGGCGGCGGCAGCTTCATCTACCACGCCGAGAAAAACCAGGTCTATGTCGGCTTCGTCGTCCACCTGAACTACGCCAACCCCTACCTCTACCCGCATGCCGAATACCAGCGCTTCAAGCACCACCCGATGGTGGCCGAGCTGCTGAAGGGCGGCAAGCGCATCGCCTACGGCGCCCGCGCGATCAGCGAGGGCGGCTGGCAATCGATCCCGCAGGTGGCCTTTCCCGGCGGCGCGCTGCTCGGCTGCTCGGCCGGCCTCGTCAACGTGCCGCGGATCAAGGGCAACCACAACGCGATGTGGTCGGGCCTGCACGCCGCCGAGGCCGCCCATGCGGCGATCCGCGACGGGCGGTCGGGCGACGTGCTCGACGGCTACGAGACCCGGCTGCGGACCGGGCCGGTGGCGCGGGACCTCAGGCCGGTGCGCAACGTCAAGCCGCTCTGGTCGAACCGCGGCCTCTGGGCGTCGCTCGTCGGCGGCGGCTTCGACATGTGGGTGGCGACGCTGACCGGATGGAACCCGCTCGGCACGATGCGGCACGGCAAGACCGACGCCGCGGCGACCGGCCTCGCGAAGGACTTCAGGCCGATCGACTACCCCAGGCCCGACGGCGTCCTGTCGTTCGACCGGCTGACCAATGTGAGCTTCTCGATGACCAACCACGAGGAGCACCAGCCCGCCCACCTCAAGCTGAAGGACCCCGGCGTCCCGATCGCGGTGAACCTGCCGCAGTACGCCGAGCCGGCGGTGCGCTACTGCCCGGCCGGCGTCTACGAGGTGGTGGGCGAGGGCGCGGATGCGCGCTTCGTCATCAACTTCCAGAACTGCGTCCACTGCAAGACCTGCGACATCAAGGACCCTAGCCAGAACATCGTCTGGACGGTGCCGCAGGGCGGCGGCGGGCCGAACTACCCCAACATGTGACCCCCCGCGCACGGCTTCCGGGGTGCGGCACGGCGGCGACCTGCCGCGCGCCAAACCGCGCATTGCCACCGCCCCGGCCGGAAGCTACCTTCGCCCCGGTAGCCCAGCCTGGAGTAGCCGATGCCCCGTTTGCCGAGCCGCCTCGCCCTCGCCGCCGCCGGGCTCGCGGCGGCGCTCCTCGCCGCCCCGGCGCCCGCCCTGGCCCAGAACGGCCTCGCCGGCGCCTATCTCGCGGCGCGGCAGGCCTCGGGCGGCAGCGACTACCGCGCCGCGGCCGAGTACTACACCAAGGCGCTGATCCGCGATCCGTCGAACGCGCTCCTGCTGGAATCGGCGGCCATCGCGCAGGTCGCGCTCGGTAATCTCGACGCCGCGGTGCCGATCGCGCGGCGGCTGTCCGCGATCCAGTCCGGCAACCAGGTCGCCGGCCTCGTCCTGCTGGCCGACCAGCTCGTCCGCGGCGACCATGCCGGCGCCATCGCCGACTATGCGGCGGGCCGCGAGGCCGGGGCGCTGGTCGATGGGCTGGTCAAGGGCTGGGCCCATCTGGCCGAGGGCGACGTGAGCGAGGCGCTCGCCGCGTTCGACACGCTGGCCGAGAACGGCGCGCTTGCGCCCTTCGCCGCCTATCACAAGGGCCTCGCCCTCGCCCTCGTGGGCGATTTCGAGGGGGCCGACCGGATCTTCGCGGGCGAGGACGGCACGGCCTTCCGGCAGACCCGGCGCGGCGCCATCGCGCATGTCGAGATCCTGGTGCAGCTCGAACGGTTCGAGGATGCAAGGACGCTGCTCGACGAGTCCTTCGGCGCCGATCCCGACCCAATGCTCGCCAGCCTTCGCGCCCGGATCGACAGCGGCGAGAACGTGGCCTTCGACGTCATCACCTCGCCGCGCGAGGGGCTGGGCGAGGTGTTCCTGACCGTCGCTACCGCGCTCAACGGCCAGGCCGAGACGACGTTCACCCTGCTCTACGCCCGGATCGCGCAGGCGCTGGCGCCGCGGCTGACCGACGCGACGCTGCTCGCCGCCGCGCTGCTCGAGGACCAGGAACAGTACGATCTGGCGACCGCCGCCTACAACCAGATCCCGCGCGACGATCCGGCCTTCCATCTGGCCGAGATCGGCCGCGCCGAGGCGCTGCGCGCCGCCGGCCGCACCGAGGCCGCGATCGAGGCGCTGGTGCAGCTTGCCCGCAGCCATCCGCAGATCCCCGACGTGCACCGCGCGCTCGGCGACCTGTTCCGCGGCGAGGAACGCTACGACGAGGCCGCGGCGGCCTATGACGCCGCCATCGCCAGCCTGCCGGTCGAGGACCCCTCGCACTGGGTCGTCTACTATGTCCGCGGCATCAGCCACGAACGCGCCGACCGCTGGGAGCAGGCCGAAGCCGATTTCCGCAAGGCGCTGGCGCTCGAGCCCGACCAGCCGCAGGTGCTGAACTACCTCGGCTACTCGTTCCTCGAGATGGGGCAGAACCTCGACGAGGCGCTCGCGATGATCGAGCGGGCGGTGGCGGCGCGGCCCGATGACGGCCACATCATCGACAGCCTCGGCTGGGCGCTCTACCGCCTCGGCCGCTACGACGAGGCGGTCGAGCCGATGGAGCGGGCCGCCGCGCTGCTCGCGACCGACCCGGTGGTGAACGACCATCTCGGCGACGTCTACTGGGCCGTCGGCCGCACCACCGAGGCCGAGTTCCAGTGGAGCCGCGCGCTGTCCTTCGTCGTGCCGGGCGAGACCACCGACGTCGACCCGGAGCGGATCCGCCGCAAGCTCCAGGTCGGGCTTGCCGCCGTCCTGGCCGAGGAAGGCGCAGCACCGCTCGCGGTGGCCAATGACGAGGGCGGCTGAGGCCGCCTTCGCGCCGGCCAAGGTCAACCTGTCGCTGCACGTCACCGGCCGCCGCGACGACGGCTATCATCTGCTCGACAGCCTCGTGGTCTTCGCCGATGCGGGCGATCACGTGCGGGTCAGGCCGGGCCACGGGTTCGGCCTCGAGGTGACGGGGCCGCGCGCCGCCGAGGTCCCGGCGGGCGAGGACAATCTGGTGCTGCGCGCGGCCCGGCTGTTCGACGGCGTCGATGCCGCGATCACCCTGGAAAAGCACCTGCCCGCGGCCTCGGGCATCGGCGGCGGATCGTCCGACGCGGCGGCCACGATGCGCGCGCTCGCCGGCCTCGGCTATGCCGCGGCCCATCCGCCGGAGGCCTTCGCGGCGGCGACACTGGCGCTCGGCGCCGACATCCCGGTCTGCCTGGCCGCCCGCCCGCTCCGGATGCAGGGGATCGGCGAGGCGCTGTCGCGCGCGCCGGCGATGCCGCCCCTTGGCCTCGTCCTGGCCAATTGCGGCGCGGCGGTGCCGACGCGGGCGGTGTTCGCGGCGCTGGCCGGGCGGTTCGGGCCGCCGATGCCCCGGCTCCTGCCGCACCGGTTCGACGATGCCGCGGCGCTGGCCACCTGGCTCGCGGCCGAGACCCGCAACGACCTCGAGGCCCCCGCGCTGGCGGTGGCCCCCGCGATCGGCGACTGCCTCGCCGCGCTCGCCGCCCTGCCCGGCTGCCTGCTGGCGCGGATGTCCGGCTCGGGCGCGACCTGCTTCGGCCTCTTCGCCGGGCGCGCCGGGGCCGAGGCCGCCGCCGCCGCGCTCGGCGCGGCCCGGCCCGGCTGGTGGGTGCGCGCCGCGGGCCTGTGGCAGGCGCCGGTGCCGGCGCCCGACCCGGCGCCCGACCCGGCACCGGACAGCTAGCGGCCGCGCAGCGCGATCATCGCCCCCGCGGCGAAGATCAGCACCATCCCCAGCGCCGAGACCGCGGCGATCCCCTCGCCCCAGAGCAGGTACGACCAGAGCGCCGCGACCGGCAGGATCACGTATTCGAAGACCGACACCCGGCTCGCCTCGGCCAGCTGGTAGGCCCTGACCATCATCCCGACGCCGAGGAGCGAGCCCGCCGCCTGCACGAAGGTCCAGCCCCAGAACCCGGCCGAGGGCCAGACCGGTCCGCGCAGCACGAACCCCTCGGCCCCCGGCGGCACCGCGGGCGCCAGCAGCCACAGCACCGCCATCCCGACCAGCCCGTAGGCGCCGAGCGCCGCGAAGAAGCCGGCCGTCAGCGTCCCCGCGCTCTCGCCCGCGCACCATTCGCGCGTCGCGATGTTGCCCAGCGCATAGAGCGCGCCGGCGGCCACCGGCAGCACCACCGCCGGGCTGATCCCGGCGCCCCGCGCCCCGGGCCAGAGCACCAGGATGACGCCGAGGAACCCCACCGCCACCGCCGCGATCCGGACCGGGCCGAGCGCGTGGCCATAGGCCAGCCGCGCGATCAGCAGCACGAAGATCGGTGCGGTGAACAGCCCCGCCGCCACCTCGGCCACGCTCAGGAACGCAAGGCAGCCGAAATAGACCACCATGGCCAGGCCGTGGATCGCGCTCCGCGCCGCCACCGCGGCCGGGTTCCGTGGCCGGAGGCTCAGGCCCAGCACCGGCGCCGCCAGCGCCACCAGCCCCAGCGCCATCGCCGAGCGCAGCGCGTGGAACTGCCAGAGCCCCGCCTCCTCGGCGATCACCCGCACGAAGTTGTCGGTGAAGCCGATGATCACTGCATAGACGACGATCGCCCCGCCCGCGGCCAGCGTCCGGTTCTGCACGGGCGGCGCCAGAACGGTCATCGCGGCAGTCCTCCTTTCCCGTTGATGAACCGGGCTTTCCCGCCCTAGTCTTGCCCGGAACCGACATCCGGGCGGTTTTGGGGGAGGAACCCGCATGGGCTGGCTTGCCGACGAGACGGGCCTCGAGAGGCGCCGCGCGAACTTCGTGCCGCTCACGCCGCTGTCGCACCTGAACCGCGCCGCGCTGGTCTTCCCCGACCGCGAGGCGCTGGTCTACGGCCCGCGCCGCTTCACCTACCGCGACTACCACGCCCGCGTCAGCCGCCTCGCCTCGGCGCTGGCCGGGCTCGGCATCCGGCCGGGCGACGTCGTCGCCACGCTGCTGCCGAACATCCCCGCCCATGCCGAGGCGCATTTCGGCGTGCCCGCCTGCGGCGCAGTGCTCAACACCATCAACACCCGGCTCGACCCCGACACCGTCGCCTACATCCTCGACCACGGCCAGGCCCGGGTGCTGCTCTGCGACCCGCAGTTCCTGCCGCTGGCCGCCGAGGCGATCGAGCGGATGGAGGGCCCCGCCCCCGCCGTCGTCGAGGTCGCCGACCCGGTCGCCGGGGTGCCCGCCGAAAGCCGCTACGCCGAATACGAGGACCTGCTCGCCGCCGGCGACCCCGGCTTCCCCTGGATCATGCCCGACGACGAGTGGGAGAGCCTCGCGCTCAACTACACCTCGGGCACCACTGGGCGGCCCAAGGGCGTCGTCTGCCACCACCGCGGCGCCTACCTGATGACCATGGGCACCGTGGTCTCGTGGCGGCTGACGCTGCACCCCCGCTACCTGACCATCGTGCCGCTCTTCCACTGCAACGGCTGGAACCACACCTGGATGATGCCGCTCCTCGGCGGCACCGTGGTCTGCTGCCGCGACATCCGCGCCGGGGCGATCTACGACGCCATCGCCGACGAGGGCGTGACCCATTTCGGCGGCGCTCCGATCGTGCTCAACACCCTCATCAACGCGAAGGACACCGAGCGCCGCCCGTTCGCCCATGCCGTCGAGGTCTTCACTGCCGGCGCCCCGCCGCCGGCCGCCACGCTGCAGGCGATCGAGGCGCTCGGCTTCAGCGTCACCCAGGTCTACGGCCTCACCGAGACCTACGGCCACGTCACCGAATGCCTGTGGGACGCGCCGCGCTGGGACGGCCTGCCGCCGGCCGAGAAGGCCGCCCTCAAGGCGCGCACCGGCGTCCTCTTCCCGATGATGGAGGACATCTCGGTCCGCGACCCCGCGACGCTGGCGCCGGTGCCGTGGGACGGCGCGACCACCGGCGAGATCATGATCCGCGGCAACGCGGTGATGAAGGGCTACCTGAAAAATCCGAAGGCGACCGACGAGGCCTTCGCCGGCGGCTGGTTCCGCTCCGGCGACGTCGCGATCCGGCACGACGACGGCTGGATCCGGATCACCGACCGCGCCAAGGACATCATCATCTCGGGCGGCGAGAACGTGAGCTCGGTCGAGGTCGAGGGCGCGCTGATGCACCACCCCGCGGTGCTCTTGTGCGCCGTGGTGGCGAAGCCCGACGACCGGTGGGGCGAGGTGCCCTGCGCCTTCGTCGAGCTGAAGGAGGGCGCGGAGGCGACCGAGGCCGAACTGATCGCCTTCGCCCGCACCCGCCTCGCCGGCTTCAAGACGCCGAAGCGCGTGGTGTTCCGCGAACTGCCGAAGACCTCGACGGGGAAGATCCAGAAGTTCGAGCTGCGGGCCTGGGCGAAGGGGGTGTGAAGTGGGGGTGCAACTGATGGCGTCCGCAGCGGTGTGGACACGTGACTGAATTGGGCGGAGAGCGGTCATTCCCTGAGAGTACGATCCGATTGGATCAGCACTGCGTG
>CAZYBG010000077.1:0-15017 GCA_964645155.1 uncultured Rhodobacterales bacterium
CTCGGCCGGTGTCATGCCGGCCGGATCGAACGCCACGGCCGGCGTCGCCGCGAGTGCCAGCGACAGAAGCGCCGCCCGCCTCATCCCGCCCCGCCTCATCCGCCCCGCCTCATCCGCCCCGCCTCCGGCGCAGCGCGCCCTCGGCCTCGGCGGCGCGCAGCACGTCCTCGGCGCGCAGCCACCCGGCCGAGCCGCGGGGCAGCTGGTCGACCGCCCGCTGCGCGTGGATCGCCGCGTCGGCGAGCCGCCCCGACAGCGCGAAGCGCTCGGCCGTGGCGACCGAGGCCATGCCGGGCTGGCCGCTGCGCGCATAGGCGGTGGCGAGGTCGCGCAGCACGCCGGGGTTCTGCGGGTCGCGCGACCGCGAGCGTTCCAGGACGTCGAGCGCCTCGCCATCGGCGCCCGCCACCACCAGCGCCCGGCCGAGGCCGGCGAGAACGAGGGGCTCGCCCGGCGCCATCGCGGCCGCCTGCCGGTAGGCCGCGACCGCCGCCTCGGGCTGGCGCGATTCCAGGAGGATCCAGCC
This sequence comes from uncultured Rhodobacterales bacterium, assembly GCA_964645155.1. Taxonomy (GTDB): domain Bacteria; phylum Pseudomonadota; class Alphaproteobacteria; order Rhodobacterales; family Rhodobacteraceae; genus CAZYBG01. The sequence goes on from CAZYBG010000077.1 coordinate 527, forward strand.
CAGCGTCTCGCGGGCATGGGCATAGTCCGGCCGCGCGGCGACGAGCGCCTCTGCCGCGGCGATCGCCTCTGCCGGCTTCGGCATCCGGTGGTAGGCCACCGCCCGCCGCATCAGCGACAGCGCGCCGTCGTCGCCGCGGGTCGCGCGGATCGTCTGGTTGGGGTTCTGCAGGTACGCCGCGAGCTTGCCCTGGACGAGCGCGAACCAGTAGGCGGCGGCCTGGTCCTGCCGGGTGCGGCCGGCATAGGCCGCGGCATAGCCCTCGATCGCGCGGATCCGGTCCCGCGACAGCGGGTGGGTGCGGGCATAGGGGTCCTGCCGGCCGATGTTCAGGGCCTCCTGCCCGCGGAACAGCTCCAGCACGTCGGCCGCGGCCGAGGGGTCGATGCCTGCCGTTGCCATGTAGCGGATGCCCGACTGGTCGGCCGAGGCCTCCTCGGCCCGGGTATGGCCGAAGAACACCCGCTGCGCCGACGACGCGGTGCCGGCCGCGAGGCCGAGCGCGCCTTCGGTCGAGCCCGCCGCCGCGGCCGCCGCCGAGAGGATCAGCCCGAGCCCCGCGGCGGTGCGCATGTTGCGCGCGTTCGCGGCGCGGCGGACGATGTGGCCGTTGGTGATGTGCGCGATCTCGTGCGCCAGCACGGCCTGCAGCTCCTCGGCGCGCTTCACCCGCAGGATCAGCCCGGAATGGAGGAAGATGTGCTGCGCGTCGCCGACGAAGGCGTTCATCTTGGAATCCTCGATGATGAGGATCTTGACCGCATCGGCGCCGAGGCCGGCCGCGGCGAGAAGCGGGCGCGCGAGCTCGCGCAGCGCCACCTCGCTCTCGGCGTCGCGCAGGATGCCCTGCGCCCGGGCCGGCAGCGCCACGGCCAGCGCCACCAGCGCGGCGAGGAGAAGACGTGCCGCCGAACCTGCCATTGACCCCGGCCCCTGTCGTTGCTTGATGGGCGCCACCATAGGGAGGCGCGCATGCGGGGTTCAAGTCGGGGCGAGGTCGATCCCTTCATCGTGATGGACGTGATGGAGGCCGCGCGCGCCGCCGAGGCGGCGGGCCGGCGCATCGTCCACATGGAGGTGGGCCAGCCCGGCACCCCCGCCCCCGCCCTTGCGCGCAAGGCGCTGGCGGCCGCGATGGAGGCCGATGCGCTCGGCTATACCGTCGCGCTCGGCCTGCCCGCGCTCCGCGCGCGGATCGCGCGGCTTTATGCCGACCGGCACGGGCTCGACCTCGATCCGGCGCGGGTGATCGTCACCGCGGGGTCGTCGGGGGCGTTCCTGCTGGCCTTCACGGCGCTCTTCGACGCGGGCGACCGGGTGGCGCTCGGCGCGCCGGGCTACCCTTCCTACCGCCAGATCCTGCGGGCGCTGAGCCTCGTGCCGGTCGATATCGAGACGCGCGCCGAGGATCGCTACCAACCGGTCCCCGAGCAGGTCGGCGCATTGCCCGACCTCGCCGGCCTGATCGTCGCCTCGCCCGCGAACCCGTCGGGCACCATGCTGTCGCGCCAGGCGATGGCCGCGCTGATCGGCGCCGCGGCCGGGCGCGGCGCCGCCTTCGTCTCGGACGAGATCTACCACGGCCTGACCTATGACGCGCCGGCGGTCTCGGCGCTCGAGATCTCCGACGACGTGGTCGTCGTCAACTCGTTCTCGAAGTACTTCTCGATGACCGGCTGGCGCATCGGCTGGATGGTGGTGCCCGAGGCGCTGATCCGCACCGTCGAGCGGCTGCAGCAGAACATGTTCATCTGCCCGCCGCACGCAAGCCAGATCGCCGCGCTCGGCGCGCTTGAGGCGGCGGACGAGCTCGAGGCCAACCGCGCCGTCTATGCCGCGAACCGCAGGCTGATGCTGGAGGGCCTGGCAAAGGCCGGGATCGCGCGGATCGCGCCGCCGGACGGCGCGTTCTACATCTACGCCGATGTCTCGGGCCTGACGCGGGACAGCCGGTCCCTGGCGGCCGAGATCCTCGACCGGGCGGGCGTGGCCGTGACCCCGGGGCTCGACTTCGACCCCGCGCGCGGCCACCGGACCCTGCGCCTCTCCTACGCGCGGGCGACCGCCGACATCGCCGAGGGGCTCGACCGGCTCGCCGCGTTCATGAACCGGCGGTGATCGACATCTTCGAGGCCTTGGCGCCCTTCGAGCGCGCGCTGATCCAGTCCATCAGCGCGAGCAGGACACCGGAGACGACGAAGACGAGGTGGATCGTCACCATCCAGCGGATCTGCTCGGGCGGGTACTTGGCGACATCCATGAACACCTTGAGCAGGTGGATCCCCGAGATCGCCACGATCGAGGCGACGAGCTTGAGCTTCAGCCCCGAGAAATCGACCGTGCCCTGCCATTCCGGGCGGTCCTCCTCGTCCTTAAGGTCCATCCGGCTGACGAAGTTCTCGTAGCCCGAGAAGATCACGATGAGGAGGAGGTTGCCGGCGAGCGACAGGTCGATCAGCGCCAGCACGCCCAGCACGGCATCGTCGACCGTCAGCGTCGGGATCGCCCTAGCGAAGCGGCTGAGCTCCATCAGGAACGTCCAGACCAGGATGGCGAGCGCGCCGGCAAGCCCGACATACATCGGCGCCATCAGCCAGCGGCTCGCGAACAGGCCGCGTTCGATCATGTGTTCCATCACGCTCTCCGGATCGTCCCTCAGGCAGGCGACATACGCCATCCCGCGGCGGGCGGAAAGCGCTGCCGCGCCCCGCGCCCCGCGCCGCCCCCGCCGCCGACGGCGTTGCGCGGCGGCGCGACGCGCGCGATGCTCGGGCGCGATGCCGTTCACGCTGCGCCAGCTTACCTATTTCGTCGCGGTGGCCGAGCACGGCTCGGTCAGCCATGCGGCGCAGGCGCTCTCGATCAGCCAGTCGGCGGTGACCGAGGCGGTGAAGGACCTCGAGGCCGACCTCGGCGTACGGCTCTTCGACCGGCACGCGCGCGGCCTCGCGATCACGCACAAGGGCCACCAGTTCCTGCGCCACGCGACGGCGATCCTCGCCGGCGTCTCGACCGCGCGCCGGGCCTTCGACGCCGAGCAGGAGGAGCTGACCGGGGCGCTCCACCTCGGCGTCACCTCGCTGATGGCGGGCTACGTCATGTCGGACCTGATGGCGCGCTACAGGCGGGCGCACCCGCGGGTCGAGGTCAGCGCGATCGAGGATTCGGGCGAATACCTCGAACATCTGCTGATCGGCGGCGAGCTCGATGTCGCGGTCATGGTGACCTCGGGGCTGCGCGAGCGCGGCGCGCTGCAGGTCGAACTCCTCTCGGTCTCGCCCTACCGGCTCTGGATGCCGATCGGGCACCGGCTGACGGCACAGGAGTCGATCTCGGTCGGCGACCTCGCCGGCGAGACGCTGATCGTCCTGCGCGCCGACGAGATGGAGGACGAGGCGGTCAACCTGCTGGCCGCGCTCGGCGCCCGGCCGCGGGTGGCGTTCCGCACCCGCAGCGTCGAGGCGGTGCGCAGCCTCGTCGCAACCGGCGCCGGCATCGCGCTCTTGCCCGACCTCGTCTACCGGCCCTGGTCGCTGGAGGGCGACCGGATCGAGAGCCGCGACGTCTCGGGCGCGCTGCCCGCGGTGCAGGTCGGCATGGTCTGGCGCCGCGGCTCGGCGCTCGCCGCCGCGGCGCGCGACTTCATCGCGATCGCGCAGGCGAGCCAGGGACGATAGGCGGCGGCCGGACGGCGCCACCGCGGGGGCGGGCACGGCAAGGTATCGGTGTTTCCGATACCTCCTATCCCGAAATTGCGTTTGCGAAAGCGGAGGTGCGGGCGCACCATCCGCGGCGAGGGGCGCCGGAGAGCGCCCCGTCAACCACGGGGAGTCGCATCATGAGATCGCATCTGAGAGCCACCACGGCGCTCGTCCTGTCCGCGCTCGTCGCGGGGCAGGGGGTGGCGCAGGTCACCGAGATCGGGCCGGGCGAGGGGCAGGTGAACATCGTCGCCTGGCCGGGCTACATCGAGCGGGGCGAGACCGACCCGGGGTTCGACTGGGTGACGGCCTTCGAGGCGGCGACGGGCTGCGCCGTCAACGTCAAGACGGCCAACACCTCGGACGAGATGGTGGCGCTGATGAACGAGGGCGGGTTCGACCTCGTCACCGCGTCGGGCGACGCCTCGCTGCGCCTGATCGCGGGCGACCGGGTGCAGCCGGTCAACATCGACCTGATCCCGTCCTGGGCCAGCGTCGACGATCGCCTGAAGCAGGCGCCGTGGCACACGGTCGACGGCGTGCACTACGGCGTGCCCTACATGTGGGGGCCGAACGTGCTGATGTACAACACCGAGGTGTTCCCCGAGCCGCCGACCTCGTGGAGCGTGGTCTTCGAGGAGACCGCGCTGCCCGACGGCCAGCCGAATTCCGGCAGGGTGCAGGCCTATGACGGGCCGATCCACGTCGCCGACGCCGCCCAGTACCTGATGTTCCACAAGCCCGAGCTGGGCATCACCAGCCCCTACGAGCTGAACGAGGACCAGTACAAGGCCGCGCTCGACCTGTTGCGCCAGCAGCGCACGCTGGTCGGCCGCTACTGGCACGACGCCTTCATCCAGATCGACGACTTCAAGAACGAGGGCGTCGTCGCCTCGGGCTCGTGGCCGTTCCAGGTGAACCTGCTGAAGTCGCAGGGCGAGCCGGTGGCGAGCACGATCCCGCAGGAGGGGGCGACGGGCTGGGCCGACACCACGATGATGCATGTCGAGGCGGCGAACCCGAACTGCGCCTATCTGTGGATGGAGCATACGCTGAGCTCGAACCTGCAGTCCGACCTTTCGGTCTGGTTCGGCGCGGTGCCCGCGGTGCCGGCCGCCTGCAGCGACGGGCGCGGCAAGCAGACCCAGGAAGGGTGCGATGCCAACGGCCTCGCCGATTTCGAGAAGATCCGGTTCTGGACGACGCCGACGGCGAACTGCAGCCAGGGCGAAGGCGCCTGCGTGCCCTACTACCGCTGGGTCAGCGACTATATCGGCGTGATCGGCGGGCGGTGACGCCGGTTCACGCACGGTGGGAGGCCCCCGCTTGCGCGGGGGTGACATCCCCTCGCGCGCGGATCTCGCTTGATCTGTAGCCCCCGCGCAAGCGGGGGCCTCGCCCCACAAGGACGACGCATCCGCAATGACCGCCGCCGTTGAATTCCGCGACCTCTGCCGATACTTCGGCCCTGTCCGGGCCGTTGATCGGGTATCCGTCTCGATCGCCGAGGGCGAGTTCTTCGCCATGCTCGGCCCCTCCGGTTCGGGCAAGACCACCTGCCTCAGGCTGATCGCCGGCTTCGAGCAGCCGACCGGCGGCGAGATCGCGATCTTCGGCGAGAGCATGGCGGGCGTGCCGCCCTACCGGCGCGCGGTCAACACGGTGTTCCAGGACTACGCGCTGTTCCCGCATCTCGACGTGGCCGACAACGTGGCCTACGGGCTGATGGTCCGTGGCGTCGCGCGGCCCGAGCGGCGGCGGGCGGCCGAGGCCGCGCTCGGCATGGTCAAGCTGCCCGGCTATGGCGGGCGGCGGCCCGGCCAGCTTTCGGGCGGGCAGCGGCAGCGGGTGGCGCTGGCCCGCGCGCTGGTGATGAAGCCGCGCGTGCTGCTGCTCGACGAGCCGCTCGGCGCGCTCGACCTGAAGCTGCGCGAGGAGATGCAGGAGGAGCTGAAGGCGCTGCAGCGGCAGGTCGGCATCACCTTCGTCTTCGTCACCCATGACCAGGGCGAGGCACTGTCGATGGCCGACCGCATCGCCGTCTTCAACGACGGCCGGATCGAGCAGGTGGGCACGCCCGAGGCGATCTACAACCGCCCCGAGAAGCCGTTCGTCGCCGACTTCGTCGGCTCCTCGAACGTGCTGCCGCCGGAACTGACGGAGCGGCTTGCCGGCCGCCGCGCCTGGGCGAGCCTGCGGCCCGAGGCGATCCGCCTCGGCGGTGCGGGGCCCGCCGCGCAGGTGGTCGCGACCGCCTTCCTCGGCACCGCGACGCGGGTGCATGTCACGCTCGACGGGCGCGACCTAACCGTGCTTCTGCCGCGGGGCGCGCCGGTGCCGGCGCCGGGCGAGACGGTGGCGCTCGGCTGGGGCGCGGGCGACCTGCACCTGATGGAGGGCGCCTGATGGCCGACGCCGCCCTGTCGGCGCCGCGCCGCCCTGCGCCGGGGCCGGCGGCGCGGCTGTCCGACACGCTCTGGCGGCGGCCGCGGCTGTTCCTGGTCCTGCTGCTGCTGCCGCCCGCGCTCTGGCTCGGGGTGATCTATCTCGGCGCGCTCTTCGCGCTGCTGGCGCAGTCGTTCTTCTCGATCGACGAGTTCTCGGGCGTCATCGTCTACGAGCCGACGCTCAAGACCTACCGCGAGCTTCTGACGCCGGCGAACCTCGACATCATCCTGCGCACCGTCGGGATGGCGGCGGCAGTGACGCTCGCCGCGGCGGTGATCGCCTTCCCGATCGCCTACTATGCCGCCCGCTATGCGCGGGGCCGCTGGAAGGCGGTGTTCTACCTCGGCATCATGCTGCCCCTGTGGTCGAGCTACCTCGTCAAGGTCTATTCCTGGAAGCTGATCCTCGCCAAGGAGGGCATCCTGACCTGGGCGCTTGACGGGCTCGGCCTGCTGTGGCTGCTCGAGGCCTATCTGGCGCTGCCGGGGGTGGGCGGCAACTCGCTGTCGACCTCGCTCACCGGCACGTTCCTCGTCTTCGTCTATGTCTGGCTGCCGTTCATGATCCTGCCGATCCAGGCGAGCCTGGAGCGGGTGCCGGTGACGATGCTCGAGGCCTCGGGCGACCTCGGCGCCCGTCCCGGCCAGACCTTCCGGCACGTCGTGCTGCCGCTGTCGATGCCGGGCGTCATCGCCGGGTCGATCTTCACGTTCTCGCTGACGCTCGGCGACTACATCATCCCGCAGATCATCGGCACCTCGGCCCGGTTCATCGGGCTGGCCGTCTACCAGCACCAGGGCACGGCGGGGAACATCCCGCTCGCCGCGGCCTTCGCCGTCGTGCCGATCGTCATCATGGGGCTCTACCTCTGGTGGGCCCGGCGAATGGGGGCGTTCGATGCGCTCTGAGCGGGCACAGCGGGACGGCGCGCCGCTCTGGCTCAAGCTCGCCGCCGGGGCGGGCCTGCTGTTCCTGCACGTGCCGCTGCTCCTGATCTTCGCCTATGCCTTCACCACCGAGGAGCAGAGCTACCAGTGGCCGCCGCCCGGCCTGACGCTGCGCTGGTTCGAGGTCGCCTGGAACCGCCCCGACATCTGGCAGGCGCTGTCGCTGTCGCTGCGCGTGGCGGCGATCTCGACGGCGGTGGCGCTGGTGCTCGGCACGCTCGTGGCCGCGGCGATGGCGCGGTCGCGCTTCTTCGGGCGCGAGGCGATCTCGCTCCTGGTGATCCTGCCGATCGCACTGCCCGGCATCATCACCGGCATCTCGCTGCGCTCGGCCTTCAACCTGGCCGACATCCCGTTCAGTTTCTGGACCATCGTCCTCGGCCACGCCACCTTCTGCGTCGTGGTCGTCTACAACAACGCCGTCGCCCGCTTCCGGCGCCTCTCGGGCAGCCTGATCGAGGCGTCGATGGACCTCGGCGCCAACGGCGTGCAGACGTTCCGCTACGTGATCCTGCCGAACCTCGGCACCGCGCTCCTCGCCGGCGGGATGCTGGCCTTCGCGCTGTCGTTCGACGAGGTGATCGTGACCACCTTCACCGCCGGCCAGCAGCAGACGCTGCCGATCTGGATGCTGGAGGAACTCGTGCGGCCCCGGCAGCGGCCGGTGACCAACGTCGTGGCGATGGTGGTGGTGCTCGTCACCTTCCTGCCCATCCTCGCCGCCTACTACCTGACGCGCGGCACCGATACGGTCGCCGGGCAGGGCAAATGACCTGAAGGGAGGTTCCCATGGAAACGGAAATGCTGATCGGTGACGCCTTCGAGAAGGGGACCGAGACGGTCGAGAAGGTGCTGAACCCGCGCACCGGCGAGGTCATCGTCGAGATGCCCGAGGCGAGCGAGGCGCAGATCGACCGGGCGGTGAAGGCCGCGCGTCGGGCCTTCGCGACGTGGAGCCGCACGACGCCGGCCGAGCGGTCGGCCCACCTGCTGAAGATCGCCGACCGGATCGAGGCCGAGGCCGACGAGTTCGCCCGGCTCGAGGCGATGAACACCGGCAAGCCGATCGGCGCCTTCCGGGGCGACGAGATCCCCGCCATCGTCGATTGCTACCGCTATTTCGCCGGCGCGGTCCGCAACATGCACGGCGCGCTGGCGGGCGAGTACATGACCGGCCATACCAGCATGATCCGGCGCGACCCGATCGGCGTCGTCGCCTCGATCGCGCCGTGGAACTACCCCCTGATGATGATGGCCTGGAAGCTCGCCCCGGCCATCGCCGGCGGCAACACGGTGGTGATGAAGCCCTCGGAACAGACCCCGCTGTCGGCGCTGAAGCTCGCCCGGATCCTCGCCGACATCCTGCCCGAGGGGGTGGTGAACGTGATCGTCGGGCAGGGCGCCAGCGTCGGCAACGCCCTCATCAACCACCCGGGGGTCGACATGATCTCGATCACCGGCGACGTGGCGACCGGCAAGAAGGTGCTGCAGGCGGCCTCGAAATCGGTCAAGCGCACGCATCTGGAACTGGGCGGCAAGGCGCCGGTCATCGTGTTCGACGATGCCGATCTGGGCCGCGTGGTCGACGGGCTCCGCGCCTTCAGCTTCTACAATGCCGGCCAGGACTGCACCGCCGCCTGCCGGGTCTATGCCGGGCCGAAGGTCTACGACAATCTGGTGGCCGACCTGACCGCCGCCGTCTCGACCATCCGTTTCGCCGATGCCGACGACGGCAAGAACGAGATCCCGCCGCTGATCTCGCAGCGCCAGCGCGACCGGGTGGCGAGCTTCGTCTCGCGCGCGGCCGAGCTCAACCATGTCGAGATCACCACCGGCGGCAGCGTCCATGGCGGCCCCGGCTTCTTCTACCAGCCGACGGTGGTGGCGGGCGCGCTGCAGACCGACGAGATCGTGCGGCGCGAGGTGTTCGGGCCGGTGGTCAGCGTCACCCGGTTCGGCGACGTGGACGAGGCGGTCGCCTGGGCGAACGACAGCGACTACGGCCTCGCCTCGTCGGTCTGGACGCGCGACGTGGGCCGCGGCCTCGAGACGGCGAGCCGGCTGCAATACGGCTGCACCTGGGTCAACACGCATTTCATGCTGGTCAACGAGATGCCGCATGGCGGGGTCAAGCAGTCGGGCTACGGCAAGGACATGTCGATGTACGCGCTCGAGGACTATACCGCCATCCGGCACGTGATGATCGCGCACTGACGCGTCGCGGGCCGGGCCGCCCCGGCGTCAGCCGGCGGGGCCGGGCAGCGGAAAGCTGAGCTCGGCCCGGGTCCCGCCGGCGGAACTGTAACGCAGCGTGCCGCCGAGCTGCTCGGCGAACTGCCGCGCGATGGTCAGGCCGAGGCTCGGCACGCTCGCGATGTCGAAGCCGGGCGGCAGCCCGGTCCCGCCGTCGGTGACGCTGAGCACGATGTCGGACCCGGCCCGGTCGAGCGTGACGTCGATGCGGCCGCGCCCGTCGGCGCCGGTCCCGTGTTCGACCGCGTTCGACAGCAGCTCGGTCGCGATCAGCCCGAAGGGCACCGCCTGATCGCTGCCGAGCGCGACCGCGTCGGCCCTCACGTCCAGCGTGACCCGGTCGCCGACGCCGGCGGTCTCGATCATGTCGCGCGCCATCTCCTTGAGAAAGCGGGCGATGTCGAGCATCTGGCTGTCGGGGTCGTGCAGCTGCCGCTGGATCCGCGCCACCAGCGCGAGACGCGCCGAGGCCTCGTCGAGCGCGCGCTGCGCCGCGGCATCGGTCACCTTGCGGCGCTGGAACTTCAGCAGCGACGCGACGACCTGCAGATGGTTCGACACACGGTGCTGCAGCTCCTGGAACATCAGGCTGCGGGATTTCGCCAGCGTCTCGCTGCGCGCCTGTTCGGCCTTGAGCCGCCGCAGCGCGACCGCCGCGATCCAGACCAGGAAGATCTCGGTGGCGACGATGAAGACGTAGAAGCCGAGCGCCACCGCGCTGGTGCCGTTGAGCGCGAAGGAACGGGCCGGCGCGATGAAGAAGTACCAGGCCAGAAGGCCGCCGATGGCCGCCACCACGATCGCCTCGCGGGTGCCCGCGAAGAAGGCGGTCAGGATCACCGCCGGGAAGAAGGTGAGGTAGGGAAAGCCGGGCGGCAGCGACCCGTCGAGCAGGTAGCGGAGCAGGAACGACACGACGATCGCGGCTGCGGCGAAGGTCCAGCGGAACGCCGCCGGCCGTTCCCGCAACGCCCAGAAGCTGAATGTCTCGAGCATCGGCGCCGCAGGCCCCCGCATCTGTGCCGGCGCGACTTGTTGCCGAGCCAGCGGGGGGTGTCAACGGGGCGGAAGACCGCTGTCAGCCTGACCTGACGTTCACCGGAAACCCGGCTGGCCGAGCAGGTACTTCGACAGGATCGGCAGCGCCGCCGCGCCGATCGCGCGGGCATTGCGCCCGACCGATCCCTCCTCGATCCGCGGCGGCGTGATGCCCTGGCAGTCGACGCCGTCGAGCGCCCGGCGCGTCGCCTCGACGATGCGCGCCCGCACCGCGGCGGGAAAGGCGCCGTCGATCAGCACCGCCTCGAAGTCGATCACCGACGAGACGGCGACGGCGCCGAGCGCGAGATGGCGGGCGGTCCGGGTGATCCAGGGCGCCACCAGCGGCTCGATCCCCGACCAGTCCTGCGGGAACGTCCAGAGGCAGGCGGTGTCGACCCCGGCCTCGGCCAGGGTGCGTTCCAGCGTGTAGATCGAGGCGTTGTGGATCAGCTGCGAGGCGCCGCCGCCGCCATCCGGTACCGGGATGGTGCCGAAGGCGCCGGCATTGCCCGTCCGACCGGTATGGACGGTGCCGCCCAGCACGACGCCCCCGCCGATGAACGAGCCCAGGAAGAAGTAGGCATAGGTGCCGAACTCGCGCCCCCGGCCGAAGACGTGTTCGGCGGTGCAGGCGGCCGTCGCGTCGTTCTCGACCACCGCGTCGAGCCCGGCGATCCCCGCCACCGCGCCGCCGAGATCGAAGCCGCGCCAGCGGTTCATCTCCTCGGCCGGCGCGTTGACCGTGCCGACCCAGTTCCAGAGCTCGAACGGCGCCGACGCGCCGATGCCGGCGATGCGCTCGCGCCCGGCCTGGCCGAGCCCGCGCAGCATCGCCGGCAGCGCCCGGCGCAGGAAGCCGATCACCGGGTCGGGCGTCGGGTAGGGGTAGGCGAGGCGCTCCTGCGCCAGCACCCGGCCGGTGAAGTCGACCGCGGCAAGTTCTGCCGACCGCCGCCCGATGTTGACGCCGAGCGAGAGCACCCCGGCGGGGTTGAGCGCCATCGGGACGAGCGGCTTGCCGACCTTGCCGCGCTGCGGCGCGCCGCGCAGCAGAAGGCCATCGGCCTCGAGCTTGCGGGTGATGGTCGAGGCGGTCTGCGGCGAGAGGTTGGCGTGCCGCGCCACCTCGGCCGAGGCGAGCGCGCCGTGGCGCTGGATCAGCGACAGGACGAGGCGTTCGTTGTGATCGCGGATGCCGGTCTGGTTGACGCCGGCCCTCAGGTCGCGAACTGGCGACTGCTCCATCCCTCAGGCCTCCCTCCGGACGAGACTAGCCCTCGGCCTATTAATAAATCAAGTTTATTTATTTATTGACGCGCCGGCCGGAATCGCCTTTTATCGCGCCATCTCCGGCATCAGCACGCCGGGTGGAGGAGCGGCCGACGCACTGGCGGCCATCATGCAACTGGGAGGAAAACCATGAAGAAACTTCTCGCGGGCACCGCGCTCGTCATCGTCGCCTCGTCGGGCGGCGCCATGGCGCAGGACGTGTCGGCCTGCCTGATCACCAAGACGGACACCAACCCGTTCTTCGTGAAGATGCGCGAGGGCGCGATGGCGAAGGCCGAGGAACTGGGCATCGAGCTCAAGACCTATGCCGGCCGCATCGACGGCGACCATGAAAGCCAGGTCGCGGCGATCGAGACCTGCATGGCCGACGGCGCCAGCGGCATCCTGATCACCGCCTCGGACACCAAGGCGATCGTCGACTCGGTGCAGGCGGCGCGCGATGCCGGCATCCTGGTGATCGCGCTCGACACCCCGCTCGACCCGATCGACGCCGCCGATGCGACCTTCGCCACCGACAACTTCCAGGCCGGCCTGCTGATCGGCCAGTGGGCGGCGGCGACGCTGGGCGCCGAGGCGGCGAATGCCAAGATCGCGATGCTCGACCTTGCCATCTCGCAGCCGTCGGTCGACGTGCTGCGCGACCAGGGCTTCCTGACCGGGTTCGGGATCGACACGGTCGACATCAACAAGTGGGGCGACGAGACCGACCCGCGGATCGTCGGCAACGAGGTGACGGCCGGCAACGAGGAAGGCGGGCTGAAGGCGATGGAGGCGCTGCTCGCCAAGGATCCCGACATCAACGTCGTCTACACGATCAACGAGCCGTCGGCCGCCGGTGCCTACGAGGCGCTGAAGGCCGTGGGCCGTGAGAACGACGTGCTGATCGTGTCGGTCGATGGCGGCTGCCCGGGCGTCCAGAACGTGAAGGACGGGGTGATCGGCGCGACCTCGCAGCAATATCCGCTGCTCATGGCCTCGCTCGGCATCGAGGCGATCGCCAAGTTCGCCGCCGACGGGTCGAAGCCCGCGCCGACCGAAGGCAAGGAGTTCTTCGACACCGGCGTCGCGCTGATCACGGACCAGCCCGTGGATGGCGTCGAGTCGATCGACACCACCGAGGGCATGGCCCTCTGCTGGGGCTGATTTCCGTTGCCGAGTCGGGCGGGTTAAGCCCAAGCTGAAACGAGGGAGAGGCGGCCCCGCCGCCTCTCCACCGGGACCCGGCCGCGGGGGGGCGCCGGGCCGGCATCGCCGCCGGAGAGGGAGGACAGGGCCATGGTTGCCGACAGGAGCAGCGCATCATCCTACGAGGCGGGGCTCGACGGCGCCTCGACCCGGGTCGCCGAGTTCGCCGAGCACAAGGGCGCCCTGAAGCGCATCCAGCACTGGCTGCACCAGACGCCCTCGGCGGTGCCGATGATCGTGCTGTTGGTCGCCGTGATCATCTTCGGCCTGCTGTCCGACAACTTCTTCCGCGCGACGACGCTGTCCACCATCCTCCAGCAGATCGCCATCGTTGGCATCCTCGGCTGCGCCCAGACCATCGTCATCCTGACCGCGGGGATCGACCTCAGCGTCGGCGCCATCGCCGTCTTCACCTCGGTGCTGATGGGGCAGATGTCGTTCCGCTACGGCGTCCCGCCCACCGCCGCGGTCGCGATCGGCCTGGCGCTCGGCACGCTGATGGGGGCGATCAACGGCTTTCTGATTGCCCGGCTGAGGCTGCCGCCGTTCATCGTGACGCTTGGCACCTGGCAGATCATCCTCGCGTCGAACTTCATCTTCTCGGCCAACGAGACGATCCGCAGCCAGGACGTGCGCGAGCAGGCGCCGATCCTGCAGTTCTGGGGCAACGCGATCGAGCCCGGCGGCGTCAAGGTGCTCTATGCGGTGTTCCTGCTGATCGCGCTGGTCGCCGTCATGGCCTATGTCCTGCGCAGCACGGCCTGGGGCAGGCATGTCTACGCCGTGGGCGACGATGCCGAGGCCGCGGAACTCGCCGGAGTGCGGACAAAGCGGGTGCTGATCCAGGTCTATGCGCTCGCCGGCTTCTTCTGCGCCGTCGCGGGCTGGGTGATGATCGGCCGCTTCGGCTCGGTCTCGCCCACCGCCTCGACCGGGCAGCTCGGCAACATCCAGTCGATCACCGCCGTGGTGATCGGGGGCATCTCGCTGTTCGGCGGGCGCGGCAGCATCGTCGGCATGTTCTTCGGCGCGCTGATCGTCGGCGTGTTCGAGATGGGGCTTCGCCTGGTGGGCACCGATCCGCAATGGACGTTCTTCCTGATCGGCGTCCTCATCATCTTCGCGGTCGCGATCGACCAGTGGATCCGGAAGGAGACGGCGTGATGGAACCGATCCTGAAGGGCCGCAACCTCGTCAAGCGCTACGGCCGGGTCACCGCCCTCGACAACTGCGACTTCGACCTGATGCCGGGCGAGATTCTGGCCGTCATCGGCGACAACGGCGCGGGCAAGTCCACGCTGATCAAGGCGGTGTCGGGCGCGGTCACGCCGGACGAGGGCGAGATCTGGCTCGAAGGCAGGCAGGTGCGCTTCTCCTCGCCGCTCGAGGCGCGGGGCCACGGCATCGAGTGCGTCTACCAGACGCTCGCGATGAGCCCCGCGCTGTCGATCGCCGACAACATCTTCATGGGCCGCGAGCTGCGCAAGCCGGGCCTCATGGGCACGCTCCTGCGCCAGCTCGACCGGCCGGCGATGGAGCGGTTCGCGCGCGACAAGCTGAACGAGCTCGGGCTGATGACGATCCAGAACATCAACCAGGCGGTCGAGACGCTGTCGGGCGGCCAGC
>CAZYBG010000078.1:0-15012 GCA_964645155.1 uncultured Rhodobacterales bacterium
CGCGGCGGCCAGCGCCCAGTCCGCCAGCCGGTCGCTGCCGGGCCAGGTCTCCGGCGCGGCGATCCGGCCCGGCGCGGGCAGCGGCGCGCCCGGGTCGCGGCCGCGGACGGCGTTCCAGAACGGCGTGTAGACCCTGTAGCAGCCGCCCTGCCCCGTCGCCACCGTCCAGGGCTCGAACAGGACATGGCCGGGAAAGCTCCGCGCCTCGATGCCGTCGGTCTTCAGGCCGGCCTTCACCCGTTCGTCGCGGCCGCGGGCATCGGCGTGATAGAGCCGCGTCCACCAGACCGCGCCGGCGCCGGTCTCGCGCACCAGCGCGCGCAGCGCGGCCAGCGCCTCGCCCCGGCGCAGGGTCAGCTGCAGGCCGACGGCGCCGAGACGCTGCGCGAAATGCCCGACGCCGAGCCCCAGCCGCCATCTCGGCGCCGCGCCCTCGGCCTCGACCACCTCGTCGAGCAGGAAGACCGGGATGACCGGGCGCCCGGTCGCGGCCGCCGCCGCGAGCGCGGGGTGATCGGCAAGGCGCAGGTCGCGCCGGAACCACAATATGATCGGTGAGGTCTCGCCCATGCCCGGCCCTGCGCGGCGGGCCGGTCCCGCCGTTACAGCACGTGATCTAGCGCCCGGATCAGCCGGTCAACCTCGCCGTCCGAGGTGTAGTGCAGGAACGACAGCCTCAGCACGCCGCGCCCCGGATCGACCCCCATCGCCTCGAGCGGGCGGACGGCGTAGAAGTCGCCGCCGCCGGCCATGATGCCGTGCGGCGCGAGCGCCGCGGCGGCCTCGGCGCCCGGCCGGTCGAGCGCCAGCGCCACGGTCGGCGCACGGCCGCGGGCGGTGCGCGGGCCGATCAGGCGGACATCGTTGCGCCCGGCCAGATAGTCCATCAGCGGGACGAGCAGCGCCTCTTCCCGCGCACGCATCATCTCGTGCACGACCTCGGCCCGGCCGGCCTGGTCGCGGCCGGCGCGCTGGTGGTGGGCGTAGAGCGCGTCGACATAGTCGGCGATGCCGCCCGCGGCGGCGATCTGGGCGTGGTCGGGGCCGGCGGGCGTGAAGCGCTTCCACAGGCTCGCGGCGTTGAAATAGTGCCCCTGGTTCGGCAGGTGGTCGCCGATCCGGTGGCGGATCACCATGATCCCCTGATGCGGGCCGTAGGTCTTGTAGGCCGAGAACAGGTAGATGTCGGCGCCGAGGCGGCCGACATTCGGCAGCCCGTGCGGCGCGTAGCTGACGCCGTCGACGCAGACGAAGGCGCCCGCGGCATGGGCCATCCGGGTGATCCGCGCGACATCGTTGATCTCGCCCACCACGTTCGAGCAGTGGGGAAAGCAGACGAGGCGCACCTTCCCGTCGAGCAGCGGCGCGAGGTCCGCGGGGTCGAGATGGCCGGTGTCGCGGTCGATCTTCCAGACGCGGACCTCGACCCCCTCCTCGGCCAGCCGGCGCCACGGCCCGGTATTCGCCTCGTGGTCCTGGTCGGTGACGACGATCGCGGCCGGCTTGCCCTTCAGCCAGAGCCGGAAGGCATTGGCCAGGACATAGGTGTTGGCGGTGGTCGACGGGCCGAAGCTCAGCTCCTCGTCCGAGACACCGAGGATGCGGGCGAGGCGCGAACGCGCCTGGTCCATCTCGGCGCCGCCGGCCTGGCTTGCGCCATAGGGTCCGTAGGGCTGGACCTTGCGCTCCTTGTAGAAGCGGTGGAGCCGCCAGATCACGTAGCGGCAGGCATAGGAGCCGCCGGCATTCTCGAAGAACGCCTGGTCGCGCAGCGAGGGCTCCTGAAAGGCCGGGAACTGGGCTCGCACGAAGTCGATGTCGAGATCGGGCATGGTGCGCACCATGCCCGACACAGCCGGCACGTCAACGGCCAGTTGCACGGATTTCGGGCAGAGGCGGGAGCGTGGAGCCTTTGCCGCAGTCGCGCCGCCGGGCTAGCCGTCCCGGTGGCGGACCAGCTGGCGGAGCGCGCCGTGCAGCGTCTGGACGTCGGCGCGGGTCAGCGGCAGGCGGAACCACAGGTTGCGCAGCGTCAGCTTCATGCCTTCCGCCCTGGTGGGCGGGAAGAAGTAGCCGGCGGCCTCCAGCCGCGCCTCCCAGTGCGCCGCGAGCACCTCGACCTCGTGGCGGGCCGCAGGCTCGATCGCGGGCAGGTCGGGCGCGTCGCCCTGACGCCGCCATTCATAGGCCAGAAGCAGCGCGCACTGCGCGAGGTTGAGCGAGGGAAAGCCGGGGTTCACCGGGACTGTGACGATGGCATTGGCATGCACGAGGTCCTCGTTCTCGAGCCCAGCGCGCTCGGGCCCGAACAGCACGCCGATCCGCTGGCCGGCGGCGGCGCGCCCGCGCGCCTCGGCCATCGCCGCCTCGGGGTCGAGCACCTCCTTCGTCAGGCCGCGCGGGCGGGCGGTGGTCGCGTAGACGCGGTGGCAGTCGGCCACCGCCTCGGCGACGGTGCCGAAATGGCCCGCGTCATCGAGCAGCCGGCCGGCGCCCGAGGCCATGGCGACGGCCTTCGGCGAGGGCCAGCCGTCGCGCGGCGCGACGACGCGCAGCCGGTCGAGCCCGAAGTTCAGCATGCCCCGCGCCGCGGCGCCGATGTTCTCAGGCATCTGCGGGCGGACCAGGATGAAGACGGGGGGCACGGGCGGCGGCGCGTCGGTCATGCCGGCGGCCTTAGCCGGGCGGACGGCGCCGCGCAAGCCGGCAGGCTGGCAGGCAGGCACGCGGCGGGCGGACGTGCCCTACGCCGCCCGGTTGAGCGCCCCCAGCACCGACCGTGCCGCGCGAAGGCCCGGCGCCTCGCCGCCCCGGCCGAGCCGGTCCATGGTGAGATCGAGCGCCGCGATCTGCTCGGCCCGCGCGCCGGGCTCGCGCACCAGCCGCAGCAGCGCCGCGGCCATCGGCCCGGGCTGGCAGGCGGGACCGAGGAATTCGGGCACCACGCGGGTCTCGGAGACGAGGTTGACAAGCGTCACCGTGTCGATCAGCGCGGCCCGCCGCATGATCCACCAGGTCAGCCGCGCCATGTCGTAGCCGACCACCATCGGGACGCCGGCCGCCGCCAGTTCCAGCGACACCGTGCCCGAGGCGGCGAGCGCCACGTCGGCCGCGGCGAAGGCGGCGCGCTTCTCGGCCGCCGGGGCCACGCGCGCGTCAAGCACGATGGCGCCGCCCGGCCAGCCACCGGCCATCTGGCGCACCCGGTCGGCCAGATGCGCCACCGCCGGCACCGCCACGCGCGCCCCGGGCAACTCGGCGGTGACCTGGCGCAGCGTCTCGCCGAACAGCGGGCCGATGCGCGCCACCTCGCTGCCGCGCGATCCCGGCAGGACGAGGATCAGCGGCACGCCCGCCGCGACCCCGTGCGCGGCGCGGAACGCCGCCGCCTCGGCCGGCGTCGCCTGCGGCTCGGCGACCACCGGGTGGCCGACGAAGTCGCAGGTCATGCCCGCCGCCGCCATGTAGGGCGGCTCGAACGGCAGGAGCGCGAGGACATGGTCGATGACCTTCGCCATCTTCGCCGCCCGGCCCGGCCGCCAGGCCCAGACCGAGGGCGCGACATAGTGCACGGTGCGCAGCCCCGGTTCCGCACGCCGCGCCAGGGCGGCGAGGCGCAGCGCGAAATCAGGGCTGTCGATCGTGAGGAGCGCATCCGGCCGCATCGCCGCCACGGCGGCCGCGGCCTCGTGCAGGCGGCGGCGCAGCGCGGGGTAGCGCGGCAGCACCTCGGCCAGCCCCATGACCGAAAGCTCCTCCATCGGAAACAGGCTCCGCAGCCCCGCCTCGGCCATCGCCGGGCCGCCGATACCCTGCAGCCCGATCCCCGGCGCCAGGTGCTGCAGCCCGGCCATCAGCGCGGCGCCGAGGCGATCGCCCGAAGGCTCGCCCGCGAGAAGGAAGAGGCGGGGCGTCACCATCTAGGAGATGGGCGCGCTCCCCGCCCAGGCAAGCGTGTTGATGAACTGCCGGCACGTCTCGGCGGGCCCCACGAGGAATACCCCGTTGGCATACTGCGACTGGACGAGGTCTCTGGCCGTTGCAAGATCAGCCTCCGTTGCTCCGAGTGCCTGGGCCTGCTGCCAGTTGCGGGCGGCGTCCGCCCTCATCTCGGCGACCGAACCGTAGCCGCCGTAGCTCGGGCATTGCCGCGCCGCGATCTCGGCCCCGGCGACCCGGTTGAGATGCTTCTGAACCGGCGTCTGTTCGGGAACGGGTGCGCAGGCCGCAAGGTACACGGGCACCAGGACAAGGGTCACGTACTTCATCGCTTCTCTCTCTCCAGCATGCTCGACCGGGCGAATGGCCGAGCCGAGCGGCGATGCAGGTCGCCGCCGGGCGAGATGAGGCGCGAATGTTGGAGGAATTGCGGACAGGATGCGGCCGCTTCGGGAATGTGGCGCGGATATCTTCAAGCACCGGGGGCGCCGTCGCAACTCATTGCGCGAGCAGGAAGAGGCCCGCGGCCTCGGCCGCGGCGCAGGTTCCGGCGCGGTCGATCAGCAGCACCTCGCCCGCCGCGATGGTGATGCCGGCCAGGCCGGCGGCCGCGGCGGCGCGGACCGTGCCGGGCCCGATCGCCGGCATGTCGACGCGCAGGTCCTGCCCCGGCTTCGGGCGCTTGACGAGGACGCCCCGCGCGCCCCGGCGGAGCCGCGGATCGGTCTCGGCCACCATGCGCAGCAGGAAGTCGGTGCCCTGGATCGTCTCGATCCCGAGGCAGAGGCCGCCCGCCACGACACAGGCCTGCCCGACATCGACCGGCCCGAGCGCGGCCAGGACCACCACGGCGCGGCGGATGTCGTCGCGCGCCGCACGGTCGGGCGCGGGGCCGGCAAGCAGCCCCGGCCGGGCGGTGAGCTCGGGCACCAGTTCATGCGCGCCGGCCACCGCGAACCCCTCGGCCTCGAACGCGCCGACGATCACCCGCAGAAGCGCGTCGTCGCCCTCTTGCATCGCCGCGACGAGCCGCGGCGCAAGCTCGGCCATCTTCGGGTCGAAGGCGACCGGATCGAGCGCGGGGCGCGCCAGCGCACCGGCGAAGCACACCCTCTCGATCCCCTCGGCGCGCAGGTCGTCGTAGAGCCGGCCGATGCGCTCCAGGCTCGCCGCGATCTCGGGCGCGCCGGGGTTCTGCGCCTCGATCCCCTCGATCCGCACCAGCCAGGCGCCGTGATGCGCCCGGACGATCATGCCGGGCAGCGCGCCGTCGCCGGCGATGACGGCGAGCCCCCCGCTCATCGCGGCGTCAGGAACGAGCGGTCGCTTTCACCGAGGATGAAGGCGACGATCTCGCGGACATAGTCGCTGCGGGTTTCCTCGCCGAGGCGGCGGGCGCGGTCGAGGAACGCCCCCTCGCCCTGCGCGAGCATCTGGTAGGCGGCGCGCAGCGCGGTGATATCCTCGCGCGCCACGCCCCGGCGCTTGAGGCCGACGAGGTTGAGGCCGTCGAGCTCGCCCCGCGGCGCCTGCACGAGGCCGTAGGGGATCACGTCGTTCGTGACCATGGTGACGGCGCCGACGATGGCGCCCTTGCCGATCCGGACCCACTGGTGCACGCCCGAAAGCCCGCCGATTATGACGTCGTCGCCGATCACGCAGTGGCCGGCGAGGGCGGCGCTGTTGACGAGGATCACCCTGTCGCCCACCCGGCAGTCATGCGCGACATGGGCGCCCGCCATGATGAGGCAGTCGTCGCCCACCTGCGTCAGCCCGCCGCCCCCAGAGGTGCCGGTGTTCAGCGTCGCGCCTTCGCGGATCCGGCAGCGGGCGCCGACGACAAGGCGCGTCTCCTCGCCCTGGTACTTCAGGTCCTGCGGGATCTCGCCGACCGTGGCGAAGGAGAAGACGACCGTTCCCTCGCCCACCTCCGTCGCCCCGGTGACGACGGCGTGGGGCTTCAGCACCACCCCCGGGCCAAGCCGCACCTTCGGCCCGACATAGGCGAAGGCGCCGATCTCGCAGCCCGCGCCGATGACCGCGCCGTCCTCGACCACGGCCGAGGGATGGATGCGCGAGGCGGTGTCGGCGGGCATCGGACGGCTCAGCCCTTGAGGTCCATCATCGCGGTGAACTCGGCCTCGGCCGCGACCTCCTCGCCGACCTTGCCGAGCCCGTGGAACTTCCAGACCCGGCCGCCGCCGCGTTTTACGGTCACGTGCAGCTCGAGCACGTCGCCCGGCACCACCTTGCGGCGGAACCTGCAGTTGTCGATCGCCATGAAGTAGACGAGCAGGTCGCGGTCGACGGTGTCCATCGACAGACCGACGACGATCGCCGCGGTCTGCGCCATCGCCTCGACGATGGTTACGCCCGGCATGATCGGCGCGGCCGGGAAATGGCCCTGGAAGTGCGGCTCGTTGAAGGTCACGTTCTTGATCCCGACGGCGCCGCCGTTGACCCTGATGTCGCGGACCTTGTCGATCAGCAGGAACGGGTAGCGGTGCGGGATGATCCGCTGGATCAGGTGGATGTCGGCTTCCGTCGGGACGGACGGTTTGGACTGATCGTTCATCTTGCCCCTCCCCCGCTGCCCGCGCGGCGCCCGCGGCCCTTTGCGCATGGGCGCGCCGCCTTGCTACCAACCCCCCCGCCAGAGGGCAAGCACGCGGTCAGGGCGCGACATCCGGCGCGTCGGGCGCGGAACCCGGCGCAGGGTCAGGCGCAGGGTCAGGCGCAGGGTCCGGAGGCGGCTCCGGCGGGCTCGCGTCCCCCGTGCCGAGGGTCGCGTCGATCCGCCGGATCGCCTCGTCGGTGATGTCGATCAGGTCGGCCGACAGGATCACCGCGCGGGTGTCGAGGATGGCCACCGCGCCGCGGTCGCGCACGATCTCGGCAAGGACCGGGACGGCCGCCCGCAGGAACTCCTGCCGCGCCTCGTCGGGCCGGCGGGCGAGGTCGCGGCCGCGCTGGTCCTGGGTGCGGCGCACCTCGACGACGCGGGCGTCGAACGCCGCCGCCATCTCGGCGAAATCGGCCGGATCGGTGCTGGCGCGCAGGTCGGTCAGGCGGCGCTCCTCCTCGGCCAGCTCGGCCTCGAGGGCACGGTTGTCGGCGGCAAGTGCCTGCGACGCGGCCTCGATCTCGGCCAGCGCGCGGCGCCCGAAGGCCGACCGCTCGAACAGCGCCTCCTGGTCGACCGTCAGCACCGGGCTCGGCACCACGGCGGGCTCCTGCTGCTGCGCCGCTGCCGGCCCCGCCGCGGCGAGCGCGGCACAGAGCCATGGCGCGAGGCACGCGAAAGCCAGTCGGCCGGCCCGTCGCCGCGCCGCGCCCATCGTGCTAGAACCGCGTCGAGATCGTGAGATCGAAGTTCTGTTCCCTGTCGTAGTCGAGCTTCTCGATCGGGGTGGAGAAGTTGAACCGCAACGGGCCGAGCGGCGTCGTCCAGAAGACCGAGAAACCGGCCGCCGCGCGCCAGTGCAGGCTGTCATCGACCGAGCCCGGGCCACCCGCGCCATCGGTGTTCTCCAGACCCCAGACCGACCCCACGTCGAGGAACACGCCGCCGGTGATCCCGTATTCCTCGGGCAGACCCAGCGGGAATTCTGACTCAAAGCTGATCACGGTGAAGAAATCGCCCCCCAGCGGGTCCTGGTCGGCCGCGTCGAGGTCGCGCGGGCCGATGCCGCGCGGCTCGAAGCCACGCATCTGGCCGCCGAAGAAACGGTCGGTCACCCGGCTGTCGCCGTCGATCATGCTGATCGCGCCGCCCTCCACCTTGGCGCGCAGCGTCACCTCCTCGTTCAGGATCTGCCGCTCGGCGACGGCGAGCGCGGTCGTCCTCACGTAGCTCGCATCGCCGCCGTAGAACTCCTGCCCGAAGCGCAGCAGGATGCCTGCCGTGGGATCGAGGCCGCCGGTGCGGGTGTCGTAGCTGTAGCTGTAGCCGACAAAGCCGAGATCGCGGTCGCCGATCTCCTCCTCGGCCAGCAGGATCGGCGAGGCATCCGGCTCGACGCTGAAGATCGAATCGAACCGGTAGCCAGCGTTGAGCCCCAGCCGGGAGTTCTGGCCGACGGGAAAGTCGAAGCCGATATTGGCACCGGCGACGCGGGTCGAGTAGTCGGAGAAGTCGTTGTCGGTCTCGCGGTAGAAGATCTCGGTCGAGAAGCTCAGGTCGCGGCCGAGGAAGTTCGGCTCGACGAAGCGGATGCGCGAGTTCGAGTTGCTGGTGCCGGTATCGAAGGCGAAGGCCAGCGTCTGGCCGCGACCGAGGAAGTTGGTCTCGGTGAAGCTGACCGCGAAGGATACGCCCGACGACACCGAGTAGCTGGCCCCGAAGGACAGCGATCCGGTCGGCTGTTCCTCGACGTCGACATCGACGATCACCTGCTCGGGCGAGGAGCCCTCGCGCGCCTCGACCTCGGCGGCCGAGAAGAAGCCGAGCGCGCGGATGCGCTCGGCGCTCTCGCGGATCTCGCGGGGGTTGAACGGGTCGCCCTCGACGGTGCGGAACTGGTTCCGGACCACCCGGTCGAGCGTCGTCACGTTGCCCTCGACGTCGATGCGCTCGACGAAGATCCGCGGGCCGCGGACGACCGCGAACTCGATGTCGAGCGTCAGGTCGCGGTCGTTGCGCGTCACGCGCGGCTCGACGCGCACGAAATCGAGCCCCTGGCGCAGCGCGAGCGTCTCGAGCCGCGCGATGTTGCGCTCGACGATCGAGGGCGAGTAGACGCCGTTCGCCGGGACGCGCAGCGCCGCCTGGTAGTCGGCCGGATCGGCCTCGGAGATCTCGCTCGTCACGCCGATATTGCCGAAACGGAACTGCTGCCCCTCGCGGACGTTGAAGGTGATGAAGAAGGCATCGCGGCGGCGGGTCACCTCCGAGGTGACCGACAGCACCTCGAAATCGACGTAGCCGCGCGAGAGGTAGAAGTCGCGCAGGAGTTGCTTGTCGAACTCGATCCGGTCGGCGACGAAGGTGTCGCGCTGGATCAGCTGCCGCAGGAAGCCCGCCTGCTTGGTCTCGAGCACGTTCCTCAGCCGGCGGTCGGAATAGGCGCGGTTGCCGACGAAGGACAGCCGCTCGATCTCGACCACCCGGCCCTCGACGATCTCGAACACCAGGTCGACGCGGTTGTCGGACCGGCGGATCAGCCTCGGCGTCACCGTGGCGGCAAAGCGGCCGGCCTGGGAATAGGCCTCGGTGATCGCGGCGGCGTCCTGCTCGGCCAGCGTCGGGCTGTAGACGCGGCGGCTCTGCGACTGCACGACGGTGCCGAGCACCTCGTCGTTGACGCGGCGGTTGCCCTCGAAGCTCACGACGTTGATCGTCGGGAACTCGACGACGCGGATCCTGAGCGTGCCGCCTTGCGGAATGAACTCGACCGTCTCGAAGAGACCCGAGCCCAGGACCCGCTGGTAGGCGGCGTTCAGCTCGCCCGCCGTGATCGCCTGGCCGCGCGGGATCTCGGCGTAGGACAGCACGGTGCCCGGCTCGATCCGCTGGGTGCCCTCGACGGCGACCGAATCGAAGCGGTAGCTCTGCGCGTCGGCCGCCGCGGGAACGAGGAGCGCGATGACGGCGGCGAGAAGCGGGACGGCGATCAGCCCGAGGAGCTTGCGCCCCAGCCCGCGCGCGGCGCGCGCGCCCGCGAAATCCGCCACTCCCATGCGTGCCCCCGTCCCTCGAACTTGCTCTAGCAACCGGTTCTGACTAGCCGCATCGGCGGTGCTTGTCAAAACGTTGGGCGGGGTCCGGCGGGCCCTGCCGTCAGTGGCAGCGGATGTCGTTGAAGAGCGCGAAGAGCATCACCGTGAGGATCAGCGTCAGCCCGGTTCCCATCATCAGGCGAAGCGCCTTTTCGGGCGGGGGACGGCGGGCGACCGCCTCCCAGGCGTGGAACACCAGATGGCCGCCGTCCAGCACCGGGATCGGGAACAGGTTCATCAGCCCGACGGCGGTGGACAGCACCGCGATGAACCAGATGAAGCTCTGCGCGCCCTGGCTTGCCATGTCGCCCGAGGTCTCGGCGATGCCGATGGGCCCGCGCAGGTTGCAGCTCGAGATCGCGCCGGTGATCATGTGCCAGAGGCCCGACAGGCTGCCCGAGATCAGCAGGCCCACCTGGCGCACGCCGTCCCAGATCGCGCCGAAGGGCCCCTGCGCCTCGGTCGCCGGCTCGAACGCGGGCGCGCCGGAAAGCCCGATCAGCCAGCGCGTCTCGAAGCCGCCCTCGGGCAGCGGCAGGTCGGACCGGCGCGGCGCGAGGCGCACCTCGCGCGTCGCGCCGTCGCGCCAGACGGTCAGCGCAAGTTCCGCGCCGTCGGAGGCGACGACTGCGTCCTGCACCTGCCGGAACGACCAGATCGGCGCGCCGTCGATCTGGGTGATGACATCGCCCACTCGCATGCCCGCGTCGATCGCGGCCGAGCCCGGCTGGATCGCGTAGGCCAGGGCGGGCATCGGCCAAGCCCCCTCGATCTCGGCCGGGGCGCCGTCGCGGCGGACGGTATAGGTCACCGCCGGCGCCGGCTCGAGCGCGTCGATCACGTCGTAGAGCGCCTGGTAGTCCGGGGTCCCGACACCCTCGATGGCGACGATGACATCGCCCGCGCGAAGCCCGGGATCGGCCGGCAGCGGCACCGTCCGGCCGACCGTCGGCGGCTCGACCGCGGTTCCCTGGATCATGAAGATGGTCGCGAAGACGAGGATCGACAGCACGAAGTTGAAGATCGGCCCGGCCGCCACCGTCGCCGCCCGCGCCCAGAGCGGCGCGCCATGCATCGAGCGGCGGATCTCCTTCTCGCGCTCGGTCGCGGCGACATGTTCGAGGAAGCCCTGGTCGCGGCCCGCGCTCGCCGCGTCGGCGTCGCCGAGGAACTTGACGTAGCCGCCGAACGGCAGCGCCGCGACCTGCCACTTCGTGCCGCGGCGGTCGGTGCGGCTCCACAGGATCGGGCCGAAGCCCAGCGAGAAGACCTCGGCATGGATACCGGACCAGCGGCCGACGATGTAGTGGCCGTATTCGTGCACCGCGATGATGACCGACAGCGCGATCACGAAGGCGATCAGCGTGAAGGCGAGGTTGCCGAAGCTCGGCAGCAGTCCGATCAGATCCAAGGGGTCAGGTCCTCGCCTGCAGGTGGGCGATGGATTCGGCCGCCCTCTGCCGGGCGAGATGGTCCATCGCAAGGACGGTATCAAGGCTGCTCGGGGCTTTTCCGAGGCCGCCATCGGCCGAAATCCGGGCCAGCGTGTCCTCGACCACCGGCGCCATGGCGGTGAAGGGCAGCGCGCCGGCGATGAAGGCGTCGAGCGCGCGTTCCTTGGCGCCGTTGAAGGCGGCGCCGGCGAGGCCGCCGGCATGCATCACCGCGCGCGCCAGCCCCAGCGCCGGGTAGCGCCGCGGGTCGGGGGCGTGGAAGTTGAGCTGCCCGATCGCCGCGAGGTCGAGCCGCGCGACCGGCAGTGCGGCACGCTCCGGCCAGTTGAGCGCATAGCCGATCGCGTGGCGCATGTCGGGCGGCCCGAGATGCGCCATCAGCGCACCGTCGCGGAAGCCGACAAGGGCATGCACCAGGCTCTCGGGGTGGACGACGACCTCGATCCGGTCAGGCGAGACACCGAAATATTCCTTTGCCTCAATCAGTTCCAGCGATTTGTTGAACATCGAGGCGCTGTCGATCGTGATCCGCTGGCCCATCGCCCAGTTCGGATGGGTCGATGCCTCGGCCAGCGTCGCGGCGGCGAGCCGGTCGAGCGGCCAGTCGCGGAACGCGCCGCCCGAGGCGGTGATGACGATGCGCTCGACGGCGGCGATGTCCTCGCCCGCGAGGCCCTGGAAGATCGCCGAATGCTCGCTGTCGACCGGCAGGATGGTGGCGCCGTGGGCGCGCGCCTCGGCCATCAGGAGCGGCCCGGCGGCGACCAGGCTTTCCTTGTTGGCAAGCGCCAGCGTGGTGCCGTGGCGCAGCGCCCGGAACCCGGGCGCGAGGCCGGCGGCGCCGACGATGGCGCTCATGAACCAGTCGGCCGGGCGGTCCGCCGCCTCGAGCAGCGCCGCCGGCCCGGCCGCCGTCTCGATCCCGGTGCCGGCCAGCGCCGCGCGCAGGTCGGCGTGGCACTCCGGATGGCAGGTGACCGCCAGCTCGGCGCCGAGCGTCCGCGCCATCTCGGCCAGCCGGCCGACATTGCGCCCGCCGGTCAGCGCGACCACGCGGTAGCGCCCCGGCTGGCGCCGGATCAGGTCGGCCGTGTTCTCGCCGATCGATCCGGTCGCGCCGAAGATCGTGACGCGCCGCATCAGACCGGCACCCCGGGCGGGAAATCGACGATCTGCTCGACGACAAGCAGGAAGACCGAGGCGCCGAGGACGCCGTCGAACCGGTCGAGAAGGCCGCCATGCCCGGGCAGGATCTGCGAGGCGTCCTTGACGCCCATCCGCCGCTTGACCGCGCTTTCGGCGATGTCGCCGATCTGGCTGGCCATCGAGACGGCGACCGACACGCCGATCAGCTCGGCCCCCGCACCGGTCGCGCCGAGGAAGAGGAGCCCGACCACCGCCGCGCCAACCCAGCCCGCCGCGGTTCCCGCCCAGGTCTTCTTCGGGCTGACCTTCGGCCAGAACTTCGGGCCGCCGATCAGCCGGCCGGCGAAGTAGCCGCCGACATCGGTGACGATGACCACCGCGATCAGCCAGGCGATCCAGACGAAGCCGAAGTCCTCGCGCTGGATGTGCAGCCCGAAGGCCGCGACCATGATGCAGGCGGTGAAGACGATGAAGAGCGTGCGGTTGCGGTCGAGCACGCTGAGCGCGGCCAGCGCCGGCAGCAGCAGGAGCGGCAGCGCGAAGCCCTCCGGGATCATCCGCCCGACGATCACCGCCCCGCCCGCGGCTGCGGCGAGGCCGAGCGCGCGCGCCGGCGGCGTGGCGGGGCTGACCATCCGCGCCAGTTCCCAGACCATCACCGCGACGACGATGCCGATCAGCCCGAGGAACCACGGGCCGCCGGCCCAGATTGCGGCAATGCCGATCATGGCGAGGACCGCGCCCGAGGCCATCCGCGCCGCAAGGTCGGGAAACTTCCCCTCGCCGGTGCTCATGCCGGGACGGCTGCGCCGAACCGCCGCTCGCGGCCGGCGAAGCGCAGGACGATCCGGCCGAGCTCGTCGGGCGTGAAGTCGGGCCAGAGCGTGGGGGTGAACTCGTATTCGGCATAGGCCGACTGGAAGAGCAGGTAGTTCGAGATCCGCGTCTCGCCCGAGGTGCGGATCACCAGATCGGGGTCGGGCAGGTCGTGGGTATCGAGCGCGCCCGACAGCGCCGCCTCGTCGATCCGCGCCGGGTCGATCTCGCCCCTCAGGGCACGCTCGGCCAGCGCGCGCGCGGCGCGCGCCAGCTCGTTCCGGCCGCCGTAGTTGATCGCGACCGTCAGGTGCAGGCGGTCGTTCATCGCCGTCCGCGCCTCGATCCAGGCCATCAGCCGCTGCAGCTTGCGGTCCAGCCGCGAGCGGTCGCCGATGAAGCGCAGCCGCACGCCCTCCGACGAAAGCCGCTTGGCCTCGCTGCGGATATAGGCCGAGAAGATCGTCATCAGCCCGATCACCTCCTCGGTCGAACGCTTCCAGTTCTCGGTCGAGAAGGCATAGAGGGTGAGGTGCGTGATGCCGAGCGCCGGGCACGCCTCGACGATGGTCCTGACCCGCTCGGCGCCGCGGCGGTGGCCGACAAGCCGCGGCCAGCCCTGGTTCGTCGCCCAGCGGCCGTTGCCGTCCATGATGATGGCGACATGCAGCGGCGGGGGCAGCGGAGCGATGTCTTCGGCGGCCATTCGGCCCTCGCGGCTGGTGCGGTTCGGGAGCGGTGCGGGGGGCGTCAGACCTGCATGATCTCGGCCTGCTTTGCCTCGAGCGCCTTGTCGACCTGGGCGATATGCCTGTCGGTCAGCTCCTGGATCGCGTCGGTCCAGAACTTCTGGTCGTCCTCGCTCATCCCGTCGGCCTTGGCCTTCTTGATCCGGTCCATCCCGTCGCGGCGGACGTTGCGGACCGCGACGCGGGCGCTTTCGGCGTATTGCGCGGCAACCTTGGTCAGCTCGCGCCGCCGCTCCTCGTTCAGCTCGGGGATCGGCAGCATGATGATCGGGCCGTTGGTCTGCGGGTTGATCCCGAGCCCGCTTTCGCGGATCGCCTTCTCGACCTTGCCGACAAGGCCCTTGTCCCAGACGTTGATCGTGACCATCCGCGGTTCGGGGACGTTGACGGTGCCGAGCTGGTTGATCGGCGTCATCTGGCCGTAGGCGTCGACCTGCACCGGCTCGACCAGCGAGGCCGAGGCGCGCCCGGTCCTGAGCGAGCCGAACTCGTGGCGCAGCGCCGCCAGGGCGCCGTCCATCCGGCGTTCAAGGTCGTCGAGGTCGAAGTCGATGTCTTCGTGGGCCATGCCTGCTCTCCCGACGTTACGGGCGTTTGGCCGTCTATACCGCGCGTTCCGGCGGAATCCTAGCGGCTCAGCCGCCGACGACCGTATATGTCCCCGAGCCGGCGAGGATGCCGCGGAAACCGCCCGGCTCGTCGAGCGAGAAGACGATGATCGGCAGGTGGTTGTCGCGCGCGAGCGCGATCGCGCTCGCGTCCATCACGCGGAGGTTCTTCTGCAGCACCTCGTCGTAGCTCACCCGGTCGTAGCGTTTCGCGTCGGGATGCTGCATCGGGTCCTTGTCGTAGACGCCGTCCACCTTGGTGCCCTTGAAGATCGCCTCGCAGGCCATCTCGCTGGCGCGCAGCGTCGCCGCGGTGTCGGTGGTGAAGTAGGGGTTGCCGGTGCCGGCCGCGAAGATGCAGACGCGCCCCTTCTCGAGGTGGCGCACCGCGCGGCGGCGGATGTAGGGCTCGCAGACCTGGTCCATCGGAATCGCCGAGATCGTCCTTGTATAGACCCCGATCGCCTCCAGCGCGGCCTGCATCGCAAGCGCGTTCATCACCGTCGCCAGCATGCCCATGTAGTCGGCCGTCGTCCGCTCCATCCCCTGGGCGCTGCCCTGCAGGCCGCGGAAGATGTTGCC
>CAZYBG010000079.1:0-14903 GCA_964645155.1 uncultured Rhodobacterales bacterium
CGTGATGGACCTCAGGAACGCCTACAAGGACCTGTTCGAGAAGAAGCACGGGGTGAAGCTCGGCTTCATGTCGTTCTTCACCAGGGCCTGCGTCCACGCGCTCCGCGAGGTGCCCGAGGTCAATGCCGAGATCGACGGGACGGATGTCGTCTACAAGAACTTCGTCCACATGGGCATCGCCGTCGGCACGCCCTCGGGCCTCGTCGTCCCCGTGGTCCGCGACGCCGACCGCATGGGCTTTGCCGAGATCGAGAAGCGCATCGCCGAACTGGGCCTGCGCGCCCGCGACGGCAAGCTCTCCATGGCCGAGATGCAGGGCGGCACCTTCACCATCTCGAACGGCGGGATCTACGGCTCGCTGATGTCCTCGCCGATCCTGAACCCGCCGCAATCGGGGATTTTAGGGATGCACAAGATCCAGGACCGCCCGGTGGTGGTGGCGGGCCAGATCGTCATCCGCCCGATGATGTACCTCGCGCTCAGCTACGACCACCGGGTGGTGGACGGCAAGGGAGCGGTGACGTTCCTGGTGCGCGTGAAGGAGGCGCTGGAGGATCCGAGAAGGCTGCTGATGGATTTGTGAGGGCGAATTGAACAGCACATCTATCGGCGGGTTGCTCGAGAGGTTGATCCTTTCTACAGCTATTGGATTGACGCATTTGGCCTTGGTAGGGATCTATGGCCCTCCAAGTCCTCTGGATCCAGTTACAAATCCTGACGCACTTTCGGATCTACGGAATCTCCCGCGGGAGCTTCATGTACTTTCAATAATTCTACTTTTCGCGGTTACAGGTGAAATGTATATCTTGATTGGAAGATATCTGCAGTCACTGAACCCTTTTGCGCCGCGGCTCGTCGAGCTTCATGCTCGGACTTTTTGGCGCACTGAGCCACTTTTGATTGGCTATTCAAACGAGTCGCTTTTTCGGATGCGACTCGCACATGGTTTAATTGGCTTGGGAATTGGGACCTTTGCAAGCATCCGGGGCCTATTTTGGACACCGCTTGCACCAATCGATATACTGCAGCTTATCGTATTTTCGCTGTCGCTAAGCGCCCTCGGCGTTTTAATAGCGACTGTTGAGCAGCGTGACTGGAAGGAACTCCTTGATCGCCTGCCGCTCCAGGAAAAAGCGTAACTTGAGCCCGTAGGGTGCGTGCTCGCACGCACCAAGAAGGACCCCCATGCACCTCCTCTGCCACTTCGACACCCCTGACTTCGCCGCCTGGAAATCCGCCTTCGACGATGATGCCGAGGATCGGATGCAGGCCGGGCTCACCCTTCTCCAGATGTGGCGCAGCGCCGACAACGCCCCGGCCCCGAGCCGGGGCCCCGACCCGTCCGCACCACCCGCCGAGGTCCCGGGTCGGGCCCGGGACGGGGTCTCGCGAGGTAGCGCCCGATGACGCCCGAACTCACCGCCCTCACCCTCGCCGGCCTGCTGCAGGTCGTGCAGTACGTCCTGATGTCGGTTCCGGCGAACCTCGAGCTCGGCCCCGGCAAGACCCTCTCGCCGCGCGACCCCGACCGGCTGGGCAAGCCGCTCATCGAACAAGTCTCCCCCCGCACCGGGCGCCTCTACCGCGCGCTCGACAACCATTTCGAGGGGCTGATCCTCTTCACCATCGCGGTCGTCGCGATCACCTTCGCCGACAAGTCCTCGCCGCTCACCGCCGTCTGCGCCTGGACCTACCTCGCGGCCCGCATCCTCTATGTCCCGGCCTATGCCTTCGGCCTCGTGCCGTGGCGGTCGGTCGTCTGGCTCGTCGGCTTCGGCGCCACCGCCGTCATGCTCGTGGCCGCGCTTCTGTGACCGCCGGCCCTGTCCTCCGGTGCACGTCCGGTGCACACTCGGTGTACAGGTTGTGCCGCCCGTTCTGACCCTCAAGGAGACCCCATGGCCAGCTACGACGTCATCATCATCGGCTCCGGCCCCGGCGGCTATGTCGGCGCCATCCGCTGCGCCCAGCTGGGGCTCAAAACCGCCGTCGTCGAGGGGCGCGAGACGCTGGGCGGCACCTGCCTCAACGTCGGCTGCATTCCCTCGAAGGCGCTGCTCCACGCCTCCCACATGCTCCACGAAACCCATGAGAACTTTGGCAGAATGGGGCTGATGGGCGATGTTCCCAAGGTCGATTGGGGCAGGATGCTCGCCTACAAGGACGACGTCATCGGCCAGAACACCAAGGGCATCGAGTTCCTGTTCAAGAAGAACAAGGTCGACTGGATCAAGGGCTGGGCCAGCATTCCCGAACCCGGCAAGGTGAAGGTCGGCGAGACCGTGCACGAGGCGAAAAGCATCGTGATCGCAACGGGTTCCGAAGCCTCGGCCCTGCCCGGAGCGGAAATCGACGAGAAGGTCGTCGTCACCTCGACCGGCGCGTTGAGCCTGCCGAAAGTGCCGAAGACCATGGTGGTGATCGGCGCCGGGGTGATCGGGCTCGAGATGGGCTCGGTCTATGCCCGCCTCGGCACCGCGGTGACGGTGGTCGAGTATCTCGACCACATCACGCCGGGCATGGACGGCGAGGTCCAGAAGGCGTTCCAGCGGCTCCTGACCAGGCAGGGCCTGAAGTTCGTGCTCGGCGCCGCGGTCGAGAAGGTGACGGCGGGCAAGGCCAAGGCGAAGGTCGGCTACAAGCTCCGCAAGGACGACAGCGCCCACGAGGTCGAGGCCGAATGCGTCCTCGTCGCCACCGGCCGCCGCCCGTTCCACGACGGCCTCGGCCTCGACACGCTTGGCATCGAGCTCACGAAACGCGGCCAGATCGCGACGGACGGGCATTTTGCCACGAGTATCAAGGGCATCTACGCCATCGGCGATGTCATCAAAGGCCCGATGCTGGCCCACAAGGCCGAGGACGAGGGGATCGCGGTCGCCGAGATCCTTGCCGGCCAGAAGGGCCACGTGAACTACGGCGTGATCCCCAGCGTGATCTACACCCACCCCGAGGTCGCCGCCGTCGGCGCGACCGAGGAGCAGCTGAAGGCAGACGGCCGCGCCTACAAGGTGGGCAAGTTCAGCTTCATGGGCAACGGGCGCGCCAAGTCGGTCTTCGCCGGCGACGGCTTCGTCAAGATCCTCGCCGACAAGGAGACCGACCGCATCCTCGGCGCGCACGTCATCGGCCCGATGGCGGGCGACCTGATCCACGAGGTCTGCGTGGCGATGGAGTTCGGCGCGGCTGCGGAAGACCTCGCCCGCACCTGCCACGCCCACCCGACCTTCTCCGAGGCGATGCGCGAGGCCGCGTTCGCCTGCGGCGACGGGCCGATCCACTCGTGACCGGCGCCGCCACCCCGGCGGTGATCGTCGCCCACGGCCAGCCGGGCGAGCCCGAACCGCAGGAGGCGGCGCTCCACGCGCTGGCCGCGCGCGTGGCGGCGGGCCTTCCCGGCGCCACGGTCCGCGGCGCGACCCTCGCCATGCCGGGCAGCCTCGAGGCTGCGCTCGACGGCCTAGCCCGGCCGCTGGTCTATCCGTTCTTCATGGCCGAGGGCTTCTTCACCGGCCGGATGCTGCCCGGCCGGCTGGCGAAGGCGGGGCGGCAGGATGCCCGCCAGCTGCCGCCCTTCGGCCTCGACCGGGCCCTGCCTGCGCTGATGGCCCGCGTCGCGCTGGAGGCCGCCGGGGCGCATGGCATCGACCCGGCAGCGGCGACGCTCCTTCTGGCGGCCCATGGCAGCCAGGTCTCCGCGACCTCCAAGGACTCCACCTACGCGATGGCGGCACAGCTCGCCCGGCTGACCCCCTTCGCCCGGATCGAGGTCGGCCTGATTGAGGAGCCGCCCCACCTCGCCGAGGTCGCCCGCGGCCTCGCCCCCGCGCTCTGCCTGCCGTTCTTCGCGCTCCGCGCCGGCCATGTCGTGGGCGACATCCCCGAGGCGCTGGCCGCGGCCGGCTTCGACGGCCCGCTCCTGCCCGCCATCGGCGAGCATAGGGACGTGCCCGCCCTGATCGCCGCCGCGATCCGGCGCGGCGCCGGCACGTCAGAGTAGCCGCAGGTCGTCCGGCGGCGCGTCGAAGCGGTCATGCCGCCCGTCGATATAGGCGATGGGAGCAGCAGCCAGGATGTCGTCCGGCACATCGTCGAGCGTCGCGAGCACGACAGCCGTGAACCTTCCGCCGAAGCTCTCGTGCTCGCCCCAGCCGTGGGTGCGGATGCCGCAGTGGCGGCAGAAGTGGAAATGCAGGAACGGCGCGGGCTTGCCCGGCGGCGTCCAGCGATACTCTGCCAGATGCTCCGCCCCGTGGGTCATCCGGAAACCGTCGCCGTGCGCGACGGCGAACCACATCCGCGATTTCCGGCAGATCGAGCAGTTGCAGCGCGTGGTGGGCCCCGACAGGTCGAGCTCGGCCTCGTAGCGCACCTGTCCGCAATGGCAGCTTCCGTGCCAGGTCTGGAGCGCCACGTTCAGTCCTCGCTCCGGGCCAGATACGTCGCCTCGCGGTCGAAGCATTCGCCCCAGCCGCTCAGATGGCTGTCGCGCCCCTCGGCCGTCCGGAAGGGCGCCTGGTGGAACCGCTGGCGCGTCCCCCTGCCATCGGCCTCGAAGGTCACCGTCACCAGTGTCTCCGGCGCGCCGCGCGCCAGATCGTCCTCCCAGATGAAGCTGAAGACCAGCCGGCGGCCCGGCACGATCTCGCGGTAGATGCCGCGCATCCAGATCTCGGGGTAGGAGTCCGACACGATACAGGCACGCCAGGCGCCGCCCTCGCGGAACTCCAGATCAAACGCGGTGCAGGTGAAGTCCTTTGGCCCCCACCAGCGCAGCAGGTGCTCGCGCGCCGACCAGATGCGGAACACCTGGTCAGGCGATGCATCGAACCGGCGCTCGAGCAGCAGTTCGTCAGCGGCGAGGATGTCAGTCATCGTCCTGCTCCTGTCGGGTTTCGGCGAGATATCCGGCCATCCGGTCAAAGCTGCCTTCCCAGTGCGCCCGGTAACGGGCGAGCCAGCCGTCGACCGCCTTCAGCGGCGCGGCGTCGAGCGCGCAGGGGCGCGACTGGGCAAGGGCCGCGCGGCTGATGAGGCCGGCCGCCTCCAGCACCTTCAGGTGCCGCGAGACACCCTGGAGGGTCATGTCGAACGGCGCCGCGATCTCGTTGACCGTGGCCGCTCCGCCCGAAAGCCGGGCCAGGATCGCGCGGCGCGTCGGGTCGGCAAGCGCCGCGAAGGTGCGGCTGAGGGGGTCGTGCTGCATGTTAAACATCCCAGTTTATCAACTGAGTCGTTTAATAAACGCCGAAAGCCCTTGCAGTCAAGCCCGCCACGTCCCGCCTTCGGCTTCCCGCTCCGCGCAGGCCGGCGCTCACCCTTCGCCGTAGGGCACCCAGATCGTCTTGACCTCGGTCGCCGCCTCGAGGAACGCCCGCCCCTCGCCCTCCGGCCCCGACCAGTCGCGGCCGCGGCCGTGGTTCACCCAGGTCCGCTTGAGGTTCGAGGCGGCCTCGCGCTCGATCGTCGCCGAGACGTCGGAGGACGAGAACGACCAGACCGCATCCACGTCCATGTGCCCGGCCAGGACCTTGCCAAGCTCGGCATGAGACCCGGTCACGATGTTCACCACGCCCCCCGGCACGTCGCAGGTGTCGAGCAGCTGGTAGAAGTCGGTCGCCGCCAGCGGGAACGGCTCCGACGGCACCAGCACGCAGGCATTGCCCATCGCCATCGCCGGCGCCATCACCGACACGAAGCCGAGGAGCGGCGCCTCGTCGGGGCAGAGCGCGCCGATCACCCCCACCGGCTCGTTCATCGCCAGCGCGATGCCCCGCAGCGGCACGCCCTTGGCGCGGCCTTCGTGCTTGTCGGCCCAGGCGGCCCAGGTGAAGAGGCGCCGCACCGCGGCCTCCACCTCGGCCTCGCCGCGCTGGCCGGTCAGGTCATGCAGGCGGCCGGCGAATTCCCCTGCCCGCGCCGAGAGGTTCTCGGCGAGGTAGTAGAGCACCTGCCCGCGGAGGTGCCCCGTCGTCCGCCCCCAGCCGCTGGCGGTCCGCGCGGCCTCGACCGCGTTGCGGATATCCTTGCGGTTGCCGATCGGCGCGTGGCCCAGAAGCCTGCCCTTCGGCGACCAGACCGCGCGCGAATAGCCGCCGTCCGGCCGCGCCTGCCTGCCGCCGACATACATCTTGGCGGTCCGGTCGATACCCTCCGGCCCGTCGCCGCCCTTCGGCGCCGCCACCGCCGCCACCGGCTTCAGCCGCGGCCCGTTCCGGGCGGGCCGCAGATAGGCCCGCAGCCCCTCCCAGCCGCCTTCGCGGCCGAACCCGCTCTCCTTCACCCCGCCGAAGCCCGCCGCCGCGTCGAACAGGTTCGTCGCGTTCACCCAGACCACCCCCGCCCTCAGCTTCGGCGCCACGTCGAGCGCGAGGTTGACGTTCTCGGTCCAGAGCGTCGCCGCCAGCCCGAAGCGCGTGTTGTTGGCGAGCGCCACCGCCTCGGCCGGCGTCCGGAACGTCGCCGAGACCAGCACCGGCCCGAAGATCTCCTCCTGCATCAGCATCGCCGCGGGCGACAGCCCGGTGATCAGCGTCGGCGGGTAGAAGCTGCCGCCCTCCGGCAGCGCCACCTGCGCATGGTGCACCTCGCCCTCCGGCCCGCCCTGCTCGACCATCCGCACGATGCTGGCCAGCTGCACCGGATCGACCACCGCGCCCACGTCGATCGCCTTGTCGAGCGGGTCGCCCACGCGCAGCGTGTCCATCCGCCGCTTGAGCTTGTCGTGGAACCGCTCGGCCACGCCCTCCTGCACCAGAAGGCGGCTTCCGGCACAGCAGACCTGCCCCTGGTTGAACCAGATCGCGTCCACCAGCCCCTCGACGGCGCTGTCGAGGTCGGCGTCGTCGAAGACGATGTAGGGGCTCTTGCCGCCCAGCTCGAGCGTCAGCGCCTTGCCCGTCCCAGCCGTCGCCGCGCGGATCCTGCGCCCGACCTCGGTCGAGCCGGTGAAGGCCACCTTGTCCACCTCGGCCGCGACCAGCGCCGCCCCCGTCGCGCCGTCGCCGGTGACGATGTTGACCACCCCCTTCGGCACCCCCGCCTCGCGGCAGATCTCGGCGAACAGAAGCGCCGTCAGCGGCGTGTATTCGGCCGGCTTCAGCACCACCGTGTTGCCCGCCGCCAGCGCCGGGGCGAGCTTCCAGGCCAGCATCAGCAGCGGGAAGTTCCACGGGATCACCTGCCCGCAGACCCCCACCGGCGCCATCCCCGGCATCTCGCCGTCCAGCAGCTGCGCCAGCCCCGCATGGTAGTAGAAATGCCGCTGCGCCAGCGGCACGTCGATGTCGCGGCTCTCGCGGATCGGCTTGCCGTTGTCGAGCGTCTCCAGCACCGCGAACATCCGGGCATGCTTCTGCAACAGCCGCGCCAGCGCGTAGAGCACCCGCGCCCGCTGGTGCCCGTCCGTCCGCCCCCAGCCCCGCGCCGCCTTCCGCGCCGCCGCCACCGCCGCCGCCACGTCGGCCGCCGACCCCTGCGAGACCTCGGCCAGCACCTGCCCGTTCGCCGGGTTCCGCGTCTCGAACAGCTCGCCCGGCGCGGTGAACGTCCCGCCGATGAAGTGCCCTAACCGCCGCCCGTGCCCGTCGAGCCAGGCCATGACTTCCGCCGCCCCCTCGGGCGCTGGCCCGTAGCTCATCGCCTCGAAGATGTCCCGCACGTTCATGTCTTCCCCGTTTTCCAAGTATCCTCGGGGGGTCCGGGGGGCAGACGGCCCCCCGGCCTCGCCGCCTCACGCCATCGGGTGCCGGTCCGCGGCCGAATACCGCCCGGTCACGAAATGCTCGAGCTGCCGCTCGATATCGCCCAGCAGCGACGAGGCGCCAAACCGGAACAGGTCCGGCTGCAGCCAGCGGTCGCCCAGCTCGTCCTTCATCAGGCTCAGATAGACCAGCGCGTCCTTCGCCTTCGAGATCCCGCCCGCCGGCTTGTAGCCCACCCGGAAGCCCGTCCGCTCGTGATAGTCCCGGATCGCGCGGACCATGACCAGGCTCACCGGCAGCGTGGCGTTCACGCTCTCCTTGCCGGTCGAGGTCTTAATGAAATCTGCCCCCGCCATCATGCAGACCAGGCTCGCCCGGCCGACGTTCCGCAGCGTGCCAAGCTCCCCGGTGGCGAGGATCGCCTTCATGTGCGCCTCGCCGCAAGCCGCCCGGAACGCCCGCACCTCGTCATAGAGCGCCGGCCAGTCGCCGGTCAGCACGTGCCGGCGCGAGATCACGATGTCGATCTCGGCTGCCCCCGCCTGCACGCTCTCGCCGATCTCGGCGAGCCGCAGGGGAAACGGCGAGAGCC
Organism: uncultured Rhodobacterales bacterium; assembly: GCA_964645155.1. Lineage (GTDB taxonomy): Bacteria > Pseudomonadota > Alphaproteobacteria > Rhodobacterales > Rhodobacteraceae > CAZYBG01. Next base: position 8,296 of record CAZYBG010000079.1, read on the forward strand.
CCGCGGGAAACCCGGTCGACACCGCTGCCACGGGAATGCCCGAGCCCTTCAGCGCGTCGACGGCCGCGGCCACCATCTCGTGGTAGACGCAGACCGCGCCGACCCGCAGCCCCTCCATCCCCAGCGCCGCCAGCAGGTCGGCCCTGACCGGCTGCCGCGCCTTGGCGCAAAGCCGGCGCACGCGGCCCTCGGTATCGTCGCCCGACAGCGTCGTGAGGTCGATGAGCGAGATCGCCTTGCAGAGCCAGGCCGCCTGCCATTCCTTCTTCACCGACCGCCGCCCCGGCAGCGTCGCCGCCCGCCGCTCGATCGCCGAGGTGTTGGCCTGCAGCGCGGCCACCCGGTCGAGGTCGAGCTCCATCCCGGCATTGCGGCTGTGGCCGACCTGCGGCAGCTGCGCCAGACCGGCGGCGACGGGCGTCTGGGTGGGGGTGTTCATGACTTCGGCTCTCCCTGCGGCCCTCCCTGCCGCCCTCCCTGCGGCCCGAAGGTCGCCAGAGTCGCATGCAGGTCGGGGCTTGGCAAGGCGGGCGGCTGCCGCGCGGCGCAGCCGCCCGCCTTCGGGTTGGCAAGCGGGAGGGGCCTTGCTACCGTCCGCGATACGCAGACCGAATGGGAGGAAGACGATGACGACGATCCGGGCCGCCGCGGCCGCCACCCTGCTTCTCGCCATGCCGGCCATGGCGCAGGAGCAGCTCTCGATCGCCACCGGCGGGACCGGCGGCGTCTACTACCCGATCGGCGGCGGCCTCGCCGAGATCATCAACAACCATGTCGAGGGCTATTCCGCGACCGCGGAAGTGACCGGGGCCTCGGTCGAGAACATGGGGCTGATCGCCAACGGGGATGCAGACCTCGCCCTCGTGCTTGCCGACACCGCGCAGCAGGCGCATCTCGGCACCGGCCGCTTCGAAGGCCAGCAGATCGAGGCGACCCGCGCGCTCGCGTCGATCTACGCCAACATGATCCAGATCGTCGTGCCCGCCGACAGCGAGATCCAGTCGCTGGGCGATCTTGCCGGCAAGCGCGTGTCCGTCGGCGCGCCCGGCTCGGGCACCGAGGTGAACGCCCAGACCCTTCTCGCCGCGAACGACGTCTCGTTCGACGATTTCGATGCGCAGCGGCTCAACTTCAACGAAACCGCCGATGCGCTCGCCAACGGCGACATCGATGCCGGCTTCTGGTCGGTCGGCGCGCCGACATCCTCGATCATGAACCTCGCCACCATCAACGACATCCGCATCCTGGCGCTGACGGCCGAAGAGATCGCGGCGGCCCGCGAGGCCGATCCGACCTTCCGCGAACTGCCGCTTCCCGCCGGCATGTACGAGGGCCAGGACGGCGAAGTGGCGACGCTTGGCGTGCCGAACGTGCTCGTGGTCTCGTCCGATATGCCCGACGACCTCGCCTACGCCATCACAAGGGCGATGTTCGACAACATCGCCGATCTGCAGGCCGTGCATCCGGCCGCAAACGAGACGACGGTCGAGTTCACCATGGACGCGACGCCCGTGCCGCTCCATCCCGGCGCGATCCGCTACTTCGAGGAAGCCGGCGCCACCATTCCGGACAGTCTGCGGCCGTGAGGCGCCGCTTCGCGGGGCGGACCGTCGCGGCCGCCCTGCTCGCCGCCGCAACTGCCAGTGCCGGTGCCGCCGGCGGTGTCTCAGCCGGAGCCGGAGCCGGCTCCGGTGCCGGGATGCTGACCGCGACGCTGGCCGACGGCACCGAGATTGCCCGGCTGCCGGTGCCCGAGGGCGACGGCTGGTGCGTGGTCTGGCGCCATTCCGTCGCCGGTTTCGAGGTTTCGGACTGCTACGAGAACCGGGGCGGCCGGATGGTGCTGGTCCGTTCCCACCTGCCCGATTTCGCAGCCGGTCTCGACCACATTCCGGGCCGCGGTCGCCAGGTCAGCGACGGCGCCGGCGGCTACTGGATCGAGGACCTGGACGAGCCGGTGCCGGGCGACGCCTACATCCTGCGACCGGGCGGTCCTGCGGTCGACCACCGGCTGCGGACCGCCGATACCGAGGTCTCGCTTTCCGCCATTGCCCCCCGCGCCCGCGTCCGCGTCGCGCTGCTGACCGGAGCCGACAGCCGATGACCGACGAACGGCCGGCGCCGCTCTCCCAGCCCAGGCCGGTGCTCCGTGCCATCGCCGTCGTCGGCATCGCGCTGTCTCTGTTCCAGCTCTATGCGGCCGGGGTGCAGCCTCTCGGCCTTTTCTTCCAGAGGCCGATCCATCTCGGCTTCGTGCTGGTGCTCTGCTTCCTGATCTATCCGGCGACCGGCCCGAGCCGGCCGCGCGGCCTGGTCGGCTGGCTCATCGACGCGCCGCTGATCGCCTGCGGAGTCCTCGTCGGCTACTGGCTCCCGACCAACATCGACATCATCGCCAACCAGATCGTCCCGCGCGACATCGACGTCTGGGTCGGCATCATCACCACCCTCGTCGTGCTCGAGGCGGCGCGGCGCGCGGTCGGCCTCAGCATGACGCTGATCGGCGCCGCGTTCCTCGTCTACGCCTTCGCCGGCGGCCGTGGCGTACTGCCCTGGCTCGGCGACTGGCTGCCGGGCATCCTCAATCACCGCGGCTACTCGCTCGACCGGCTCGCCTCGCAGCTCACCCTCGGTGCCGAGGGCATCTACGGCCTGCCGCTCGGCGTTGCCGCGACCTACATCTTCGTCTTCGTCCTGTTCGGCGCCTTCCTGGAGGTGACCGGCGCCGGCAAGTTCTTCATCGACCTCGCCTACGCCGCCACCGGCCGGCAGCGCGGCGGGCCGGCGAAGGCAGCGGTCCTCGCCTCGGCCGGGATGGGTTCGGTCTCGGGCTCGGCCATCGCCAATGTCGTCACCACCGGCGCCTTCACGATCCCGCTGATGAAGCGCCTCGGCTACCGGCCGGCACAGGCCGGCGGGATCGAGGCGGCGGCCTCGACCGGCGGCCAGATCATGCCGCCGCTGATGGGCGCCGGCGCGTTCCTGATGTCCGAGTTCACCCGCGTGCCCTATGCCGAGATCGTCCTCGTCTCGATCTTCCCGGCATTCCTCTACTTCGGCGCGGTCTACCTCCTCGTCCATATCGCGGCGGTCAAGCAGGGGATGACCGGGATCCCCGCGTCAGAGCTGCCGAAGGTCCGCGAGGTGCTGGCGGACGGCTGGCATTTCCTGCTGCCGCTCGCTGTCCTGACCTGGCTTCTGGTCGCGGGCTACTCGCCGATGCGGGTCGGGTTCTACGCCATCCTGTCGGTCGCAGCCGCCGCCGCGGCGCGCGCGCTCTGGATGTTCGCCCGCTCCGGCCCGACCGCGGCGGGCTTGCTCGCCCTGGCCCGGCGCGGCCTCGGCCTCACGCTCGAGGCGCTGGAGCTCGGCGCCCGCAACGCCGTCGCCGTCTCGATGGCCTGCGCCGTCGCCGGCATCATCGTCGGCGTCGTCGGCCTGACCGGCCTCGGGCTGAAGTTCTCGGCGATGATGATCGCGCTCTCCGGCGGCAACCTGTTCGTGGCGCTGATCCTGGTACTGCTCGCATCGCTGGTGCTGGGGATGGGCCTGCCGGTGACGGCGGCCTACATCGTGCTCATCATCCTCGTCGGTCCGGCGCTTCACGAAGAGTTCGGCGTGCCGCTGCTGATCGCCCATCTCGTCGTCTTCTGGTACTCGCAGGATTCGAACGTCACGCCTCCGGTGGCGCTCGCCGCGTTCGCGGGTGCCGCGATAGCGGGATCGAAGCCGCTCGAGACGTCGCTGCAGGCGTGGAAATACGCCAAGGGCCTCTACCTGATCCCGCTCTTCATGGTCTACAACGAGGTCATCATCCTCGGCGGGCCGCTGCCCCTGGTGCTCTGGAACGGCTTCATCGCCTGCGTCGCGCTCGCCGCGTTCGCCGCGATGCTCGAGGGGTTCCTGTTCGCACCGATCCCGCTCTGGCAGCGCGCCCTCATGCTCGCCGGCATCACCGCCGTGTTCTGGCCCTCGATCCCGATCGAGGCGGCGGGCACGGCGCTGCTTCTCGCGCTGATCTGGCTGAACCGCACCGCGGCGGGGCGGGATGGCGCGTGGCGATCCCGGAAGGACTCGAACCCTCAACCTGCTGATTAGAAGTCAGCTGCTCTGTCCAGTTGAGCTACGGGACCGCACGCGCGCGCCCCGCCTTACCGCCGGGGCGCGCGGCCGATCAAGGCAAATGCGTCACTGCATCCCGAACATGGCCGACATGTCGGTGCCGTTGACCAGGACCTGGCCGGGCGTCGAGGCGTCGATCTCCCAGACCACACCGTCGCCCTCGCCGGGCCGCGAGAGCCCCATGGCGAGGCCAAGCATGCCGAGCGCCTGGGCGCCGACCTCGGGCGGGGCGGCGCCCAGGATTTCCTGGACGCGCTCGATCCCGGTCGCGGTGATCCGGCCCGACCCGGTCGGCGGCGCCGCCGGGCCGACGCTCATCGCGCCCTCGAAGCCGAGCGTGTAGGCCTCGTTCACCACGCTGCCGGGCGCGAAGGTGATGGTGACGGCGCCCGAAGGCAGCAGCTCGCCCAGAAGCTGGGCGTTGAGCGCCGGGTCGACCGGCTGCGGCTGCGTCAGGTCCAGCGCGCCGATCAGCGTCCGCGCCGGCGTCGACAGGTTGAAATCGGTCACCTCGACATCGACCGTGGCGTCGGCCGGGATCAGCGGCGCCGCCCATTCGGGCACCAGGCCGGCCGGGATCGACAGACCCGAAAGCCGGATCGCCTCGCGGAACCGCCCCTCGGCGACGATGCCCCCGAGGCCGACATCGACCTCCATCGCCTCGGCCGAGATCGGCCCGATCGGGGTGGTCGCCTGCAGCCCGCCGAGCGAGGCGGTGACATCCATGTTCTCGAACAGCGGGATGCCCTCGCCCATCAGCAGCTTGAGTTCGTCCTGCGACCCGGCGATCGCCTCGGGCGAGGCGGTGCGCACGAAGAACGCAAGCAGGTTCAGCATCCCGCCGCTGCGCAGCCCCTCGGCGGTGCCGGTCGCGCCATAGGTCTCGGCGGTCAGCGCGACGCTCATCGGGCTGGCCCCCGGCGCCATCGCGAAGTTCATCGTCTGGGTGTAGCCGGTCGCCGTGAAGTCGAGGTCGGAGTCGACGCCGCCCGCATCGCCCGCCGTGCCGGTCAGCTCGTAGCGCGCATTGGCAATGCTGGTGCCGCCCTCGCCGATCTCGGTCCCGTCGGGGCCGAACGACTTCGAGGTCGACTGCAGGCCGCCGACATCGGCGGTCCAGCTGGTGAACGACTGCAGCGATTCGTCCCAGATGCCGTCCGATACGATGGAATCGTAGCTGATCGACAGGTCGAGCGCGCCCGGCGCCACCGCCGTCATGGTGAACGGCTGGTTCTCGGTCACGCGCCAGAGGCCGCCACCCTGCTCCTCGAGCATGTAGGTCAGCGGCGATGCGGTGATCTTGACGCCCTGCGCGCCCGCCTGCGGGATCATCGCGGCCAGGGGCGCCAGATCGACGGTGAGCTCGTAGACGTCGCCCGCCGGCGCCACCGCGACGACGCCCGGCGTGGTGCCGAGATACGACTGGAAGAGCGCGGTGAGGCGGTCTGCCCCGGCCGCGGTGGCCTCGGCCAGGGCGGCCGTGCCTGCAAGAACCACAAGGGGGACTGCGCCAAGAAGCGAACGGGCGATCATCTCAATCCTTTCCAAGAAATCCTGTACCGATTGTGCACTGCATCGGGGAACGCCCCGGTGCGGTCGATCTTCTGCGATCTGAAAGCGGCGCAAGGATGGCCATCTGCCAGTCGTTGCGTCAATGGGTCCAGGCGGACTTGCGGTCGGGCGCGAAGTTCTCGCCATAGCCGCGCGGCCGGATGTTGGGCCGGCGCTTCTTCGGCTCGCTCACCACCGCCTCGATCCCGTGCTCGCGCGCATAGGCCAGCGCCGCCTCCTTCGTCTCGAAGCTCAGCCGCACCTGCGCCTGGGTGTCGCCCGAACTGGTCCAGCCCATCAGCGGGTCGATCTCGCGCCGGTCTGCCGGGGCGAAGTCGAGCACCCAGTCATGCGTCCTCGCGCTGCCCGACTGGGTGGCCGTCCTAGCCGGCTGATAGATGCGCGCGCGCATGGGCTTTGCCTTCCTGTCAGAACCTCTTCCGGCTTATCAGGGACATCGGCCCCCGAGGCAAGGGGGCGCGCGCCGCGACGACCCCGCCGGCCTGCTGACAGAAGCCGTCAGCAAGGCCGCTTGAACGCGAACAAAATGCGATCATGTTTAGCGTCCGAAGGGAGTCGCCCGCATGCCCCACAACAACACCAACCTGCCGATGCACCGCCCCGAGGTGCTGACCCGACCCAAGCTCGAAGGCGGGCGCCGCTTCGTCATGCAGACCGAGTTCACCGCGGCGGGCGACCAGCCGACCGCCATCGCCGAGCTCGCGGCCGGCGTGACCGAGGGCGAGAGGAACCAGGTCCTCCTCGGCGCCACCGGCACCGGCAAGACCTTCACCATGGCGAAGGTGATCGAGGAGACGCAGCGCCCCGCCATCATCCTCGCGCCCAACAAGACGCTGGCCGCCCAGCTCTATGGCGAATTCAAGGGCTTCTTCCCCGACAACGCGGTCGAGTACTTCGTCAGCTACTACGACTAC
>CAZYBG010000080.1:0-14884 GCA_964645155.1 uncultured Rhodobacterales bacterium
GGCGGCGGGGTTCGACGGCGACATGCTCGAGGCGCAGGCCTTCGCCTTCCTCGCCGCCCGCGTCGTCCGCGGCCTGCCGCTGTCGGCGCCGGGCACGACCGGGGTGCCGCGACCGGTGGCCGGCGGCCGGGTCAGCCGGCCGCCGCCGGCCGCGCGCGCCGCAGCATCGACCCGGTGAAGAGCGCGAGCCCCGCCCAGATCAGGCCGAACGCCAGCAGGCGCGTCGACGAGAACGGCTCCTCGAACACGAAGACGGCGACGATGAAGATCATCGTCGGCGCGATGTACTGCATCATCCCGATGGTCGAGAGCCTGAGGCCCTTGGCGCCGTTGGCATAGAGCATGAGGGGCACCGCGGTGACGATCCCGCAGCCGAGAAGAAGCGCCGTGTCGGTGCCCGTGCCGGCCAGGAAGTGCGACTGCCCCGTCGCCGCCAGCCAGATCGCATAGGCCAGCGCGAACGGGCCGAGAAGCAGCACCTCGAGCATGAAGCCCTGGTTCGGGCCGATCGGCAGCGTCTTGCGGAAGAAGGCGTAGAGGCCCCACGAGAACGTCAGAAGCAGCGCCACCCAGGGCAGCGTCCCGGCCTCCCAGGTCAGGATGCCGACGGCGCCGGCGGCAAGCGCGACGGCGGCGATCTGCGCGGGCTTCAGCCGCTCGGCCAGGATCGCCGCCCCGAGGAGCACGCTGAACAGCGGGTTGATGTAGTAGCCGAGCGCGGTATCGAGCGCGCGCCCCGCGCCGATCGCCCAGACATAGATGCCCCAGTTGATCGACACCAGCGCCGCGGTCAGCGCCGCCTGCGCCAGCATCCGGGGGTTGCGCAGCGCGGCGCGCAGCTCGGCCGTGCGGCCGATGGCGACGAGGACGGTGCCGGCGATCGGCACCGACCAGATCACCCGGTGGGCGATGACCTCGGCCACCGGGATATGGGCGAGCGCCTTCATGTAGAGCGGCAGGAAGCCCCAGAGCAGGTAGGCCGACAGCGCGAAGAAGAAGCCGGGAAGCGTGTCGCCGCCGGCGGCGGGCGGGGTCGGGGCGGCCTGTTCGGGGGGCATGACGAGGATCGACCAGAGGGACTGCTGGCCGTTCCCTAGGGCAAGCGGCGGGCAAATGCCACCCGCCGCGCGACGCGCGCTTGCGCTGCCGCGGGCGCCGGGCAATATGGCGCCGGGTGGTGGTGTGTTCCGGAGGTTGCGATGCAGCGTCTCTCGACGGTCATGGCTGTTCTGTCCATGGGCTTGCTTTCCACCCTGGCCGGCCCCGGCGCCCGGGCGCAGGACATCAGCCGCCAGATCCCGGCCGACGACACGTTCTGGGAGAACGAGATCTCCTGGCAGGGCCTTCCGGGGGGCTACCCGTTCCGGGCCAAGCTGATCGTCGTCGACGGCATCATCGAATGGTGCGGCATAGGTGCGTTCACCAACCTGACCAGCCGCCCGGCCGCGATGAAGATGCTGCGCGGCGCCGCGCTGAAGATGAACGGCCAGACGATCCTGCAGGACTTCTCGTTCTTCGCCCGCGTCAACCGCGAGAGCGATGTCGCGGGCGGCCTCGCCAACTGCCGGTCGACCCGCGCCGCGGCGCCGAGGACCGAGCCCGAGATCGAGGTCGACTGGCCTGACGGATCGTTCCGGAACTGACCGCCCGGCCTCACGCCGCCGGAATGTCGAAGCCCTCGGGCGCAAGCTCGAAGCCTTCGAAGCGGAAGCCCGGCGCGACGATGCACGAGACGAGCGTCCAGCCGCCGGTGCTTTCCGCCGCCTGCCAGTGGCGGGCGGGGACGACCACCTGCGGCGTATCGCCGGCGAAGAGGTCGGGGCCGAGGCGGTAGGCCGTCGCGGGGCCCGCCGCATCGGCCGCGATGCTGAGGCCGAGCGCGGCGCCCGCGTGCCAGAGCCAGACCTCGTCGGCGTCGACGCGGTGCCAGTGGCTGCGTTCGCCCTCGCGCAGCAGGAAGTGGATCGCCGTGGCGGTCGGCCGGCCGTCGGCAGCCGGTGTGCCGCGCCAGGTCTCGGCGTACCAGCCCCCCTCGGGGTGAGGCTGCAGGCCGAGGCGCGTGATGATCGCTTCGGCCTCGCTCATCCGCCGCCCGCCGTCATCCGCCCGCCTTCATCCACCGGCTTTCGTCCGAGCGCCGTCATCCGCCCGTGTGGCTCATGTGGCGGCTGACCTGGCCCGCGGCGCGCTGGCGCGAATAGTCGAAGTCGTGGCCCTTCGGCTTGCGCGCGATGGCGGCGCGGATCGCGGCCTCGACCGCGGCGTCGTCGGAACTGGCGCGGAGCGGGGTCCTGAGGTCGGCCATGTCCTCCTGACCGAGGCACATGTAGAGTTCGCCCGTGCAGGTCAGCCGGACGCGGTTGCAGCTTTCGCAGAAATTGTGGCTGAGCGGCGTGATGAAGCCGATCCGCTGCCCGGTCTCGCCGAGCCGGGCGTAGCGCGCCGGCCCGCCGGTACGGTCGGGAAGGTCGGCGAGCGTGAAGCGCTCGCCGAGACGGCGGCGCAGGTCGTCCAGCGACCAGAACTGGTCGAGCCGGTCGGTGCCGCCCATGTCGCCCATCGGCATGACCTCGATGAAGGTCAGGTCGTGGCCCTCGGCGGCGCACCAGTCGACCAGCGCGAACAGCTCGTCCTCGTTCTCGCCCTTCAGCGCGACGGTGTTGATCTTGACGTGGAGGCCCGCGGCACGCGCGGCCGCGATCCCCTCGATCACCTGCTGCAGCCGGCCCCAGCGGGTGATCTTCTGGAACTTCGCCGCATCGAGCGTGTCGAGCGAGACGTTGACCCGGCGGACGCCGATCGCCGCCAACTCGCCCGCGAACCGGGCCAGCTGGCTGCCGTTGGTGGTGAGCGTCAGCTCCTTCAGCGCGCCGCTTTCCAGGTGCCGGCCCATCGCGCGGAAGTAGGTCATGATCTCGCGCCGCACCAGCGGCTCGCCGCCGGTGATGCGCAGCTTCTCGACGCCGAGGCGGATGAAGGCCGAGCTCAGCCGGTCGAGCTCCTCGAGCGTGAGAAGCTCCTTCTTCGGCAGGAAGCTCATGTTTTCCGACATGCAGTAGACGCAGCGGAAGTCGCACCGGTCGGTGACCGAGACGCGCAGGTAGCGGATCGCGCGGGCGAAGGGGTCGATCAGCGGGGCGGCCATGTCCGGAAGGTAAGGGGCGCGGACCATGGCCGCAAGCGCGGTTTCGCGCGGGCGCCGGCCCGAAGGGCGGTTCCGGCACGGAAGCCCGGCTCAGGGCGGTGCCAGATGGCGCGCCGCCTCGCGCCGGGCGAAGGGCCGCAGCACCGGGCCGTGGGCGTCGAGCCAGGCGCGGACCCGCGCCGCGTCGTGGCGCGAGAGGTCGCGCAGCCACCAGGCCACGGCCTTCTGCACGAACCACTCCCGCTCGGGCGCCAGCCGGGCGCACCATCCGAGGGCGCGGTCGCGCGCGGCGAGTTCGGCCGGCCGGGGGTGGTTCTGCTTCGTCCAGGGCAGCGTCATGACGAGCGCCGCGCGGCGGACCCAGAACGACGGATGGTCGAGCCAGGCCTCGACCTCGTCGAGCCGGGCCGGGTCGGCGACGAGGCGCTTCTGGCCGGCGATCGAGGCATGGTCGGCCAGCGCCCAGGCATCGAAGCCCGGGACCCAGGAGGCGATCAGGCGCCAGGCGCCCTCGTCGGGCCGGATGCGGGCCTGCGTCAGGAGCCTGGCGGCGGCGACGCGCGCCTCGTGGATGTCGGTCTGCCAGAGCGCATCGGCGAGCGCGAGGCGGTCGTCGAGCGTGAGCTCCGCCCGCCATGCCCTTGCGAGAGCGTCGATTTCGGGAACCGAGACGCCCAGGTAGACGCGCGGTGCCTTGTGATAGGCGGCCATCGCCGCGGCCCTTCCGGGGTCGGCCGCGGCGCGGAGGGCGGCGAGGGCGGTGCCGGCTGTCACTCGGGCGTCACGCCGGTGTCACTCGGGCAGGCCGGTCGGAAAGCCGTCGATCGTCGCGCGGTTCTTCTCGGCCCAGTAGGCGGGCAGGGCGCCCTCGCGCTGCTCGGCCCAGTGCCGCAGGGTGTCGCGGGGCCCGGCATGGTCGAAGAACGGCACGGCGTAGCCGCAGGACGTCTGCACCAGATCGACCGCCATCTCGAACACCTGCCGCGCGCCCGGCGTGGCGGGAAAGTGCCGGGCGGCCTCGTCCCAGCCGGCCGTGCCGCGCCACGTGGCGACGGCGCGGCCGTAGGCGCGCAGGATCAGCGGCCGCGCTTCGAACGAACACCACATCAGCGTCATGCGGTCGAGGCGGGCGACATGGCCCGCGGTCTCGTTGCCCGAGCCGGTGAGGTTGAGCCACAGGACGCGGTTCGGGCCGAGAACGCGCAGCGAGTCCATCCCCTTGGGCGAGATGTTGACGCGGCCCGTCTCGGCCGCCGAGCCGACGAAGAAGATGTGCTGCGCCGCGATGAAGCGGCGGTGGTCGTCGTCGAGCGCGGGGAACTGCCTGGCCATCACTCCACCGTCACCGATTTCGCCAGGTTGCGCGGCTGGTCGACATCGGTGCCCTTGGCGACCGCCGTGTGATAGGCGAGCAGCTGCGCCGGGACCGCGTAGACGATGGGGGCGATCAGGTCGGGCACGTCCGGCATCGTGATGAGCTTCCAGGTGCCCTGCCGCGCCTCCCTCGCGCCGGCCGCGTCGGTGATCAGGACGACGCGGCCGTGCCGGGCCATCACCTCCTGCATGTTCGAGACGGTCTTCTCGAACAGCCGGTCGCGCGGGGCGAGCACGATCACCGGAACATGCGGGTCGATCAGCGCGATGGGGCCGTGCTTGAGTTCGCCCGACGCATAGCCTTCGGCGTGGATGTAGCTGAGCTCCTTGAGTTTAAGCGCACCCTCGAGCGCAAGCGGGTAGAGCGTCCCGCGGCCGAGGAACAGGATGTCGCGCGCTTCGGCCAGGTGCTCGGCGACGGCGGCGATCTCGCCCGACGCCGCCAGCGCCTGGTTGACGAGGCCGGGAAGCCGCGCGAGGTCGGCCAGGTGGCCGTCGAGACCAGGTGCGTTGAGCACCCCCCGCTGGCGCGCCGCCTTGAGCGCCATCAGCGCCATCACCGCGAGCTGGTTGGTGAAGGCCTTGGTCGAGGCGACCGAGACCTCGACACCGGCGAGGATCGGCAGCGCCAGGTCGCTCTCGCGCGCGATCGACGAGGTGGCGACGTTGACCAGCGACCAGATCCTGTCGGCCTTGCCCCGGGCGTAGCGCAGCGCGGCGAGGGTGTCGGCGGTCTCGCCCGACTGGCTGACGAAGAGCGCGGCGGTGCCCGGCGTGACCGGCGGCTCGCGGTAGCGGAACTCGGAGGCGACGTCGACCTCGCATGGCAGGCGCGCGATCTGCTCGAACCAGTACTTCGCCACGAGGCAGGCGTAGTGGCCGGTGCCGCAGGCGACGAGCGTGAGCCGCTCGATGCCCTCGAACGAAAGCGCCTCGGGCAGGGCGAGGCGCCCCGCGGGCGCGTAGGCGGCCAGCACGTCGGCCAGGACCTTCGGCTGCTCGGCGATCTCCTTGGCCATGAAGTGCTTGTAGCCGTCCTTCTCGATGCGGGTGGCGTCGAGGCGGACCTCGGTGATTTCGCGGTTGGCGCGGCGGCCGGCGGCGTCGTGGATGGTGGCGCCCCGGCGGGTGACCACGGCGATGTCGCCCTCCTCGAGATAGGCGATGCGCGAGGTCAGCGGCCCGAGCGCGATCGCGTCCGAGCCGAGGAACATCTCGCCCTCGCCGTAACCCACGGCCAGCGGCGCGCCCTTGCGCGCGCCGATCATCAGGTCGCCGTCGCCCTCGAACAGGAAGGCGAGCGCGAAGGCGCCGTGCAGGCGGTCGACGGCCTCGGTGACGGCCTCGGCGGGCGCGAGGCCGCGGTCGAGGTTGCGGCGGACGAGGATGGCGGCGACCTCGCTGTCGGTCTCGGTCTCGTGGGCGAGGCCCTCGGCGGCCAGTTCGTCGCGCAGCTCGCGGAAGTTCTCGATGATGCCGTTGTGGACCACGGTGACAGGCCCGGAGCGGTGCGGATGGGCGTTGCCCTCGGTCACTGCGCCGTGGGTGGCCCACCGGGTCTGGCCGATACCTGACTTGCCGGGCAGCGGGTCATGTACCAGAAGGTCGGAGAGGTTGACGAGCTTGCCGACCGCGCGGCGGCGGTCGAGCCGGCCGTCGTGGATCGTGGCGATGCCGGCCGAATCGTAGCCGCGGTATTCCAGCCGCTTCAGCGCCTCGACGAGGATGGGGGCGGCTTCATGGTTGCCGAGAATGCCGACGATCCCGCACATGAACTTATCCCTTCATCGCCTTGGCAGAACGCAGCTTTTCCATGAAGCGCCGGGCGAACCCGGGCTTCGTGGACTGCCGCGCGCGCGCCAGCCCCAGCGCGCCATCGGGCACGTCCTCGGTGATGACCGACCCGCTCGCCGTCATCGCCTCGTCGCCGATGCGGACCGGCGCGACCAGCATCGTGTCCGAGCCGATGAAGGCGCGGGCGCCGATCTCGGTGCGGTGCTTCGACACGCCGTCATAGTTGCAGGTGATCGTGCCGGCGCCGATATTGGCGCGCTCGCCCACGCTGGCGTCGCCGATATAGCTGAGGTGGTTGACCTTGGCGCCTTCGGCGAGCGTGGCGTTCTTGATCTCGACGAAGTTGCCGACATGGACGTCCTCGGACAGCTCCGCGCCGGGGCGGAGGCGGGCATAGGGGCCGACCACCGCGCCGCGGCTGACATGGCAGCCCTCGAGATGGCTGAAGGCGCGGATGCGGGCGCCCGATTCCACGGTGACGCCGGGGCCGAAGACGACATGCGGCTCGACCGTGGCGTCGCGGCCGACGGCGGTGTCGAGCGCGAAGATCACCGTCTCGGGCGCGGGCATCGCCACGCCGTCATCGAGCGCGGCGGCGCGCGCGCGGGTCTGGAAGATCCGTTCGGCGGCGAGAAGCCCGGCGCGGGTATCGACGCCCAGCGTCTCGGCCTCGTCGCAGGTGACGACGCCGGCCGAGAGGCCGCGCGCATGGGCGAGGGCCACGATGGCGGTGAGGTAGTACTCGCCGGCGGCATTGTCGTTGCCGACCGCCGCGACGAGGGTCATGAGCACCCCGGCATCGGCCATCACGACGCCCGAGTTGCACAGGCCGATGGCGCGTTCATGCGGCGAGGCGTCCTTCCATTCGACGATCCGCACCAGCGTGTCGCCCTGCATGACGAGGCGCCCGTAGCGGCCGGGATCGGCGGCCTCGAAGCCGAGGACGACGATGTCGTGCCGGGCCCGCGCCTCGGCCATCGCGGCGAGCGTCTCGCCGCGGATGAAGGGCGTGTCGCCGTAGAGGACGACCGCATCGCCGGCGAAGCCCGACAGCGCCGGCGCCGCATGGGCCACGGCATGGGCGGTGCCCCGCTGCTCGGGCTGCAGGACGATCCGGGCGGTCTCGTCCCAGTGCCGCGCGGCCTCCGTCACCGCCTCGGCGCCGTGGCCGGCGACCACCACCACCCTCTCGGGCTCGAGCGCCCAGCCCGCGCGGATGGCATGCGCCAGCAGCGGGGCGCCGCCGATCTCGTGCAGCACCTTCGGCCGGTCGGAGTTCATGCGCGTCCCCTGGCCCGCGGCCAGGACGATCAGGGCAATGGGCATCGGAACTGCTCTTTTCTTCTGTCCCGGCACCTCTTATCCGAGGGCTTCCGCCCCGCAAAGGGGTACCGGTTCACGCGGCGTTTCCCAAGATTACATCGTTTTCCACCGATCGCGCCCACCGATCGCCCCGCCCATCACCGAAGGAGAGGCCGCCCGTGCGCACCGTGATCTTCGACCTCGACGGCACGCTGGCCGACACCTCGGCCGACCTGATCGCGGCGGCGAACCACTGCTTCCGAGGGCTCGGCCTCGGCGATCTGCTGCACCCCGAGACCGACCGGCTGACGGCGTTCCACGGCGGCAGGGCGATGCTGAAGCTCGGGTTCAGCCGGACCACCGGCCATGGCGAGGACGAGATCGACCGGCAGTATCCGGTCCTGCTGGCCGCCTACGAGGACTGCATCGACCGGCAGACGCTGCTCTATCCCGGCGCGATCGAGGCGGTGGCGGCGCTGAGGGGGCGGGGCTTCGCCGTCGGCATCTGCACCAACAAGCCCGAGCGGCTGGCCGAGCTGCTGCTCGTCCGGCTGGGCGTGCGCGGCAGCTTCGCCGCACTGGTCGGGGCCGATACGCTCGCGGTGCGCAAGCCCGATCCCGCCACCTACCGCGCGGCGGTCGAGCGGGCGGGGGGCGAGGTCGGCCGGTCGCTCCTCGTCGGCGATACCGAGACCGACGTGAAAACCGCGCGGGCGGCCGGCGTGCCGGTCGCGCTGGTCAGCTTCGGGCCCGAGGGGCGGGGGATAGGGCGGCTGTCGCCGGATGCACTGCTCGACCGGTTCGAGGACCTGCCGCCGCTGGCCGACCGGCTGGTGCCCTGAGGGTCAGGCGCGGCCCTGCTCGGCCGCAAGCTCCTCGACATCCTTGAACTTGATCGATTCGCCGCAGCCGCAGGCATCCGCCACGTTCGGGTTGCGGAACCGGAAGCCGCTTTCCAGAAGCGAGGTCTCGTAGTCGATCTGGGTGCCGAACAGGAACATCTGCGCCATCGGCGCGATCATCACCCGCGCCTCGCCCTGTTCCACCACCTCGTCCATCGGGTCGATCTCGGCGGCGAAGTCCATGGTGTATTCCATGCCTGCGCAACCGCCCTTCTTGACGCCGACGCGCAGCCCCTTGGAGCCGCCGCTGGCCATCAGCCGGGCGATCTGCCGCTCGGCGGCGGGGGTGATGGTCACGGCCTGCTTGCCGGGAATGCCGAACATCGCGGATCCTCTTCGGTCTGGGTTCCAATCTAGGGCCGCTTGCCCGCCGGCTCAAGGGAGGAGCGCGCCGAGCCCGAGCGCGGCGAAGGCCACCGCCAGCGCCCAGCCGACCGAGGCGATGGTGCCGATGATGACGTATTCCGAGATCAGCCGGTCCTCCCGCGCGGTGGTGAAGCGCAGGACCGACTTGGCGGCGATCAGGAAGCCGACGCCCGCCGGCTGGCCTGCGACCACGAGCAGATAGGCGACGCCGCGTTCGAGAAGCCCGATCAGGCGGCCGGCGTCCTTCAGGCTGCCCTCGGTCAGCGCGGGCTCGGTCTCGAGGAACGGGGCGAGGAGCTTGCCGATGCCGTAGCCGCCCGCGACGGTGGCGAGGATCAGCCCCGCGCCGTGCAGCATCGCCTCGGGTAGCGCCGCGGCGACGGCAGGCGGGACCCAGACGGGCAGCGGGCCGGCCCAGGCGCCCGCGGCGTAGAGCCCCGGCACCCAGAGCGCGGTGCCGGCCAGCGTGGCCAGATGCAGCGCCTGGTCGGCGACGAAGCCGCCGAGCCGGTCGCCCAGCGCCCAGATCTTCAGCGCATCGACCGCGAGATGGAGGAGCGCCAGCACCGCGATGGCGGGGTGCAGCGGAAAGCCCAGCGCCGCCCAGGTGGCCAGCGCCACGATGCCGACATGGGCGGCGAGCACCTGCGGCTCGGCCTTGCGGCGGACCATCCAGCCCGGCTGCAGCAGGAAGTCGGCGACCGCATGCGCGAACAGCAGGGCGGCAAAGGTCTCGGTCATGGGCTGGGTGCCATCCGGTCGCGCAAGCGCAATGGCTTGCAATGGGGGAAAGAAAGCCTATCGGCTTGCATCGTCCGCGGCCTCGATCAGCCGGAGCGCGTCGTCGAGCGCGGCGAAGCCGGCGCCGGCGAGCGCCTGGTCGACCGCCTGCCGGCTGATGCCGAGCCGCGCGCCGGCCTCGGCCCGGGTCGGCGGGCCGGGCGGCAGCATCAGGAGGAGCGCGCGCGCCTGCGCCTGCGTCCAGCCGCGCGCGATCTCGTCGGCAAGGCGTGCCGCCGCGCCGAGCGCCCCGCCGGCGGCATGCGCCATGGTGGCGCTGCCGCCCAGCGCGTCGAGGGCCCGGCCCGACGCGGTATAGGCGGGGCCGGTCGCGGCGTTCAGGTCGCGCGGCGCCGTCCCCGTCGCCTCGCCGGCGGCGATGGCGATCCGGGTCTTCGCCCCGGTGCCGGAGGCGCGCAGCGCCGCCTTGAGGTGGAGCGCGGCCCGGAGCGCCAGGCCCGGCCGGACCAGCCGGAGCTGCCAGCCATCGCCGCGGCTGCGGGTGAAGCGCGGATCGGCCGCCTGCCAGCGGCCGATCTCGTCGGCCGCCGCGGCCAGCGCCGCGAACGCGCGGTCGAGCGCATCCCCGGGAAGGGCGGTCGACCGGACGAGGTCTCCGGTAAGGACGGCGATCTGCATGCGGCTCCTCACGGCACGTGGCAAGCTCTAGGACTTGCTGAAGCGAATTGCAAGCGAATTCGCCTGACGAGGGCGATGCGACTCGCCCCAAGGTTGAGAAACCTTAGCTGATGTTCTTTATATGTTCCAGCGCCGTCCCGCCGGACCGGCGCGCGAGATAGCCCGCGATCGCGTCGAGCGCGGCCCGGATCGGCGGGTCGTTGCGGCGCTCGTGATGCGCGACGAGCCATTGCTCGCTGCGCAGTTCGACGATCGGGTCCGAGAGCCGGACGAGGCCCTCCAGGCGCTCGCCCATGAACACCGGCACCACCACCCGGCCGATTCCCGCCCGGGCGAGGGCCACGGCGAGGTGGGGATTGTTCGCCTTGGTCACGATGTCGCAGCCGTGATGCTCGCGGATCCAGCGGGTCGAGGGCAGGTCGGGGGCGTTCCAGGCGGGGCCGATCCAGCCCCCCACGCCCGCATCGGCCGCGTAGACGGCATAGTCGACCCAGCCGATCTGCTGCCGCGCCAGCCACGGCTGCTCGGGCCGGCGGTTGCGGATGCCGATGTCGACCTCGCGCCGGGCGATATCGAGATCGAGGTCGCAGTGCATGAACTCGGGCAGCCACGACATGCCGGGCCGCCAGTACTCCCGCACCCGCTCGGCCAGGTCGAGCGAGGTCCAGGTGCCGGCGGTGATCCGCACGCAGACCGGCCCTTTGGCCTCGTCGCGCCAGAGCGCGATGCGGCGCGCCGCCTCCTCCATCTTCAGCGTGCGGTCGAGCAGCGCCTGGCCGTCGCCGGTCAGCCGGTAGCCGTCGGTGCCGTGCAGGAAGAGCCGCCGGCCCAGCGTCGCCTCGAGCGCCTTCATCCGCCGGCTGAGCGTGGCCTGGCTGACGCCGAGTTCGGCGGCGGCGCGGATCAGGCCGCCCGCCCGCGCCACGGCCGAGAAGAAGGCGAGGTCGTTCCAGTCGTCGCCGGGTTTCATCGCTGCAACTCCGCCTCCGTTCCTGGGGACTGATGCAGGGGGCGGCGGGCCGCTAGGTCGGAAGGCATCCCCGAACAGGAGGACCGACCATGCTGCCCATCCTTCAGCCCCTGCCTAGCCGCTGCGGCTGCCGCACGGAATACGAAAAGGAGCAGGCCATCTTTGCAGCGATGCAAGCCGAGTTGCAGGCGCGCAAGCCGCCGGCGCGGCGCTGGGCCTTCCTGCGGCCGTGGCGGCGGCGCGCCGCGCGCCGCGCCGAAGGCCTCACATGAAGCCGAGCTCCAGCCGCGCCTCGTCGGACATCATGTCCATGCCCCAGGGCGGGTCCCAGGTGATCTCGACATCCACCGTCGAGACGCCGGGGATCGCGCCGACCGCATCGGCGACCCAGCCCGGCATCTCGCCCGCCACCGGGCAGCCCGGCGCGGTCAGCGACATTACGACGATGACCGCCCCCGTCTCGGCGATGTCGATCGTGTAGACGAGGCCGAGGTCGTAGATGTTCACCGGGATTTCCGGGTCGTAGACCGTCCGGCAGGCCCCGACCACCTGCTCGTAGAGCGGATGGTGCGTCGAGGACGGGCGGATCAGCGGCGTGCCCTCGAGCTTGTCCTTCGATTCGGCGGTCATGGCGGCCTCGCGGCGACGGATTTGTTGAGAAAACATATAAGGATTTGTCCGCTCGGGTAAAGACGCCGCTGAAATACCCCTGTCGGCCGCCGCGGCGCGGCGGTAGGACGGCTGTCCTTCGACACGGAGCTTCCGATGACGACCGCGAGCGACACGACGACCTGGCAGGGCGACCTCGGCCAGACCTGGGTGCGCGAGGCGGCGCTCCTCGATGCGCTGCAGGCCGGGGTCACGGCGGTGCTGATCGGCCGCTCCGGCATCCGGCCGGGCGAGGCGGTGCTTGATGTCGGCTGCGGGCCCGGGGTCGCCACCCGGGCGGCGGCGCTTGCCGCGGCGCCGGGCGGCCGCGTGACCGGCATCGACATCTCGCCGCCGATGATCGAGGCGGCGCGGCGCCAGGATGGGACCGGCATCGACTACCTCGTCGCCGATGCCGGCAGCCACCCGTTCCCGGCGGCCGCGTTCGACCGCATCGTCTCGCAGTTCGGCATGATGTTCTTTGCCGACAGCCGCGCGGCCTTCGCCAACCTGCGCCGCGCCGCGCGGCCCGGCGCGCGGCTGACCTTCGTCGCCTGGGCCGCCGCCGACCGCAACCCGTGGTTCGGCCTTGCCCGGGCCGCCGCGGTGGCCGAGCTCGGCGACGTGCCATCTGACCCCGACGGCCCCGGCCCGCTGCGTTTGCGCGATCGCGCGGCCACTGCCCGCCTGCTTGAGGAGGCGGGCTGGGCGGCAGTTGGCGCCGAGGCGGTGGAGGTCGATCTGACGCCGCCCGGCACGCTGGCCGATCTGGCCCGGTTCGCGACGCGCGTCGGCCCCGCGGCCAGCCTGCTGCGGCTGCAAGGTGCCGACGATGCCGCGCGCGACCGGCTCGTCGCCCGGCTGGAAGCGGCGTTCACGCCCTTCGCCGGGCCCCGCGGCCTGCGCCTTCCCGCGCTCGTCAACCTGTACACCGCGACCGCCCCCTGACCGACACGGCCTTGCGCGGCCGGGGCCGAACGCGCATGACGCGCCGATGACCGGCTTTTCGTTCACCCTCGCCGCCACCGACGGCGCCGCCCGCACCGGCGTGATCCGCACGCCGCGAGGCGAGGTGCGGACGCCCGCCTTCATGCCGGTGGGCACCGCAGGGACGGTCAAGGCGATGCTGCCGGAAAGCGTCCGCGCCACCGGCGCCGACATCCTGCTCGGCAACACCTACCACCTGATGCTGCGGCCGACCGCCGAGCGCATCGCGCGGCTCGGCGGCCTGCACCGCTTCATGAACTGGGACCGGCCGATCCTGACGGATTCAGGCGGGTTCCAGGTGATGAGCCTGGCCGCCCTGCGCAAGCTCACCGAGGACGGCGTGACCTTCCAGAGCCACATCGACGGCTCGAAGCACCACCTGAGCCCCGAGCGCAGCATGGAGATCCAGCGCCTGCTGGGGTCCGACATCGTGATGGCCTTCGACGAATGCCCGGCGCTGCCCGCGCCCGAGGCCGAGGTCGCCCGCGCCATGCGGCTGTCGATGCGCTGGGCCGCGCGGTCGAAGGCAGCGTTCGGCGACCGCCCGGGGCACGCGCTCTTCGGCATCCAGCAGGGCGGGGTGTCACCCGAGCTTCGGGAGGAAAGCGCCGAGAAACTCAGGGAAATCGGCTTTGACGGCTACGCCATCGGCGGCCTTGCCGTGGGCGAGGGGCAGGCGGCGATGTTTGGCGTGGTCGACCATGCGCCCGCCATGCTGCCGCCGGACCGGCCGCGCTACCTGATGGGCGTCGGCAAGCCCGACGACATCGTCGGCGCGGTCGCGCGCGGGATCGACATGATGGACTGCGTGCTGCCGTCGCGCTCGGGCCGCACCGGGCAGGCCTTCACCCGCCGCGGCGTGGTGAACATCAAGAACGCCCGCCACCAGGACGACCCCCGCCCGTTGGACGAGGCCTGCGCCTGCCCGGCTTGCCGGGGCTATTCGCGCGCCTACCTGCACCACGTCTTCCGCTCGGGCGAGATCATCGCCTCGATGCTGCTGACCTGGCACAACCTGCATTACTACCAGGAGCTGATGGCCGGGCTGCGGGAGGCGATCGCGGCGGGGCGCCTCGCCGCCTTCGTGGAGGCGTTCCACGCGCTCCGGGCCGAGGGCGATATCGAGCCGCTTCGGAAATGAGGCCCGGCGCCGTCCACCCTTCCGTCACAATCCGCCCTTGCTCCTGCCACGGGGCGGAGTCATGGTCGCTGGAACGTGCGGGCCTATCTGGTTGAAACGGGTCTGGGCCTGCCCCAAGTATTGAGGCCTGACGGGGAAGGCCGGGTGCTGCCGGACGTCCGGGGCCGGTGCCTTCCTGCGCTACAAAGGAAACGCCATGAAAGAGTCCCTGAACCCCAGCTACCCGGTCCTGCCGCTGCGCGACATCGTGGTGTTCCCGCACATGATCGTGCCGCTCTTCGTGGGCCGCGAGAAATCGGTGCGGGCGCTGGAAGAGGTGATGCAGGACGACAAGCAGATCCTGCTGGCAAGCCAGATCGACCCCACCGAGGATGATCCGAAGACCGAGGGGATCTACAGGTCCGGCGTGCTCGCCAATGTCCTGCAGCTCCTCAAGCTTCCCGACGGCACCGTGAAGGTGCTGGTCGAGGGCCGGCGGCGGGTGCGGATCCTGACCTACATCGCGAACGCGAACTTCTTCGAGGCGCGCGCCGAACTGCTCGACGAGACCGTCGGCGACGAGGCCGCGGTCGAGGCGCTGACCCGTTCGGTCGCCGACGAGTTCGAGCGGTACGCCAAGATCAAGAAGAACATCCCCGAGGAGGCGCTGTCCGCCGTCGCCGAGACGCGCGAACCCGCCAAGCTCGCCGACCTCGTCGCGGGCCACCTCGGCGTCGATGTCCGGCAGAAGCAGGAGCTGCTCGAGACGCTCGGCATCGACGAGCGCCTGGAGCGGGTCTACGGCCTGATGCAGGGCGAGATGTCGGTCCTGCAGGTCGAGAAGAAGATCAAGAGCC
>CAZYBG010000081.1:0-14049 GCA_964645155.1 uncultured Rhodobacterales bacterium
ACGACAACCGTGCTCCGGTGGCTCTGGCTGCGTAAGCAGCTCGGGTAACCGAAAATGAAGTCCGGCGGCCTAGCAGCCGTTCGGCGGGGTTCGCAGGCACCTGGCAACAGAAGCCTGCACTTTCCTCCCCCTTTCGGGACCACCTTCCGGCATCCCGAAGACGCCGCTGCTTCGGCCGGTCATGCCATCGACCAGAGCTGGAACAGCAGGCCCGCCCCGAAGGCGCCTGCCAGCGAAAGCGCGATGTAGAGCGCGAAGACCGGCGGCCGGGCCAGGGCCCAGACCGCGACCGCGGCAGGGACCGACGTGACCCCGCCGGCGACCAGGAACGCCATGCCGGCGCCGGGCGCCATGCCCTGCTCGACCAGCGCGCCGACGAGCGGCAGGGCGGCATAGCCGTTCAGGTAGGCGGGCACGCCGACCAGCGTCGCGACGAGGATCGGCGCGAGCCCCTCGCCGCCGAGCGCGGCGGTGATCGTTTCGGCCGGCACCCAGGCGAGCATCAGGCTTTCCAGCACGAAGGCGAGGGTCAGCCACTTGCCGAGGAAGACCGTCGTCTTCACCGCATCGCGCGTGAACTTCCTGCGCCGGTCCGGCTCGGTCCAGAAGCGCCAGACCACGGGCCCGGGCGCGCGCACCCGTGCGCCGCCGCAGCCGCCGTTGCCGACGCCCTCGCGCAGCGGATCAGACAGCGCACCGCCGCGGGCGAGGAGCAGCACGGTGCCGCCGCCGAACAGCCCGATCCCGATCGCGGCAAGGGTCTTGCCGATCGCGAAGTCGAGCCCGAGCACGCCCGCCGTCAGGACGAACATCGACGGGTCCATGATCGGCGACGCGAGCCAGAAGGCCATGACCGCGGACAGCGGGACGCCCATGGCGAGCAGCGCCGCGATCAGCGGAATCACCCCGCAGGAGCAGAACGGCGAGAGGGCGCCGGCCAGCGCGGCGACGAGGACCATCAGGAGCGGCGCGCCCCGGAACGCCCGCGCGATGAGATTGTCGGCGCCCGTCGCGCCTGCCCAAGCGGCGATGGCGATGGAGAGGACGAGATACGGCGCGGTGCGCAGGAGCGCGCCGAGGGCGAAGGCGGCGCTGTCGGCCGCCTGCGCCTGATCGAAAAGGGCAACGGCGCCGAGGATCGCCCCGGTCGCGAGCCACACGCGCTGGCCCTGCCACAGGCGGTGCAGGAGCGTCGGTGGCGGTACCGCGGAAAACGGCGTGTCAGTCATGGCCAAACCTCTGGCGATATGGTTGTTTCAGGCGCGCAAAATCCGACATCCGGGTCACGCGGCATCCTCCCGCGGATGGATCGTCACGCCAGCGCAGCATTCCGAGGTGAGGAAGGCCAGCACCCGGTGCATCGAGGGAAAGTCGACCCGGTTGAAGACCTCTCGCCCGCGCTTTTCCTGCAGCACGAGGCCCGCATCGACGAGCGTCGAAAGATGATGCGCGAGCGTCGAGGGCGCGAGGCCGAGGTGATCGCCGATATCGCTCACCCTCAGCCCGTCCTCCCCCGCCTTCACCAGCAGCCGGAAGATCGACAGCCGGGCATCATGGCCGAGAGCGGCGAGGGCGCGGGCATTCGGGCTGATCATCGTCATGGCGCAAATATAACCATAAAACTGGTTTTGTAAATACCTTTCTCGCGATCGCCAAGCGCGCCACCCGCGCACCGCCCGATTCCCTGCAGGGCGCCCTACCCGTCGATCTTGCGCAGCCGCGCGATCAGGCTCGACGTGTCCCAGCGGCCGCCGCCCGTCGCCTGCACGTCCTTGTAGAACTGGTCGATCAGCGCGGTGACCGGCAGGGGCGCGCCGATCTCGTCGGCGGTCCTGAGGCAGATGCCGAGGTCCTTGCGCATCCAGTCCACCGCGAAGCCGTGGTCGAACTTGCCGTCGAGCATGGTGGCGTGGCGGTTCTGCATCTGCCACGATCCCGCGGCGCCCTGGCTGATCACCTCGACCACCGCCCGGCCGTCGAGGCCGGCCTTCTCGGCAAAGCGCAGCCCCTCGGCGAGGCCCTGCACGAGGCCGGCGATGCAGATCTGGTTCACCATCTTGGCGAGCTGGCCGGCGCCGCTGTCGCCGAGCCGGCGGCAGACCTTGGCATAGGCCGCCATGACCGGCTCGGCGCGGGCATAGACCGCCTCGTCGCCGCCGCACATGATGGAAAGCTGGCCGTTCTCGGCGCCGGCCTGACCGCCCGACACCGGGGCGTCGACATAGCCGATCCCGCGCCGCTCGGCCTCGGCGGCGAGCTGGCGGGTTACCGCGGCCGAGACGGTGGTGTGGTCGATGAACACGGTGCCCCGGCGCATGCCGGCGAAGGCGCCGTCGGCACCGAGGCAGACCTGGCGCAGGTCGTCGTCGTTGCCGACGCAGGCCAGCACGAAATCGGCGCCCTCGGCGGCCGCGGCGGGCGTCGTGCCGACGCGGCCACCATGCCTGCCGGCCCAGCTTTCCGCCTTGGCGAGAGTGCGGTTGTAGACCGCGACCTCGTGGCCGCCCCTGGCCTTGAGATGCCCCGCCATCGGAAAGCCCATGACGCCCAGCCCGAGGAATGCCACCTGTGCCATCCCGCCCCTCCCTGCCGCTTTGCATGTTGCCGCGTTCGGCTGTAACTAACCGACCGGTCCGTGCCGTCAACCTGTGCCCTGCGAGCTCCGATGGTCATCCTGTTCCGCTGGCTCCTGCGTCTCTTCGGCCTCGCGATCGTGCTGGTCGCGCTGGCGCTTGGCATCGGCTACTACTTCGCCTCGCGCTCGCTGCCCGACTACGGCGCCCGGCACGGCGTGGCCGGGCTCGCCGCGCCGGTCGAGATCGTGCGCGACAACGCCAACGTCCCGCACATCTTCGGCGCGAGCGACGCCGACGTCTTCCTCGGCCTCGGCTTTGCCCATGCGCAGGACCGCCTGTGGCAGATGACGATGCTGCGCCGCACCGCGCAGGGCCGGCTGTCCGAGCTGTTCGGCGCGCGGACCGTCCGGGTCGATGAACTGATCCGGCGCTATGACCTCTATGGCGCGGCGGCGGCCTCGGTCGCCGCGCAGGACGAGGGCACGCGCGCCGCGCTCGAGGCCTATGCGCGGGGCGTCAATGCGTGGATCGAGGTCGTGAACCGCGAGGCGCTGGGGCGGGGGGCGCCGGAATTCTTCCTGTTCTCCAACGAGATCGCGGCATGGCAGCCGGCCGACTCGCTGGCCATCGGCAAGCTGGTGGCGCTGCAGCTCGCCGGCCATGCCGAGGACGAGGTGCGCCGCGCCCGCCTGTCGCTCGCGCTGCCGCCCGAGCGGCTGCGCGACATCCTGCCCGACACGCCCGGGGCGGGCGTCGCCGAACTGCCGCGTTACGGCGCGCTCGCGCCGGGGGTCGATGCGGTCGCGGCCCTCCGCCCCGTGCCGGACGCGGCCCGGGGCCCGCTCTCGCCGGTCCCGGCGCCGGGCTTCGAGGGCGCGTCGAACGCCTGGGCCGCGGCGCCGTCGCGCTCGGCCGCGGGGGGCTCGCTGCTGGCCAACGACCCGCATCTGGGGCTTTCGGCGCCGACGATGTGGTACCTCGCCCGGCTGGAACTCTCGACCGGCGGCGTGATCGGCGGGACGATCCCGGGAATGCCCGTCGTGCTCGCCGGGCGCAGCGACCGGCTCGCCTGGGGCCTCGCGTCGTCCTATCTCGACGACCAGGACCTGTTCCTGGAAGAGCTGAACCCCGCCGACGCAGGCGAGTACCGGACCGAGAGCGGCTGGGAGTCGTTCCGCAGCCGCCGCTCGATCGTCACCGTCAAGGACGCGGCTCCGGTCACGCTCGACCTGCAGTGGACGCGGAACGGGCCGGTGATCCCCGGCGGCTATTTCGGCCTGTCGTCGATCACGCCGCCGGGCCATGTCATGGCGCTCGGCTGGACCGCGCTGGCCACCGACGACACCTCGATGTCCTACGCCGTCGGCGTGATGACCGCCGGCAGCATCGCCGAGGTGCTGGAGCGCGCGCCGCTGGCCGTCGCGCCGTCGCAGAACGCGGTCTTCGCCGATGCCGACGGCGTGGCGATGGTCACGCTTGGCCGGATGCCGCGCCGCGACCCCCGCCACCAGAGCCAGGGGCGGCTGCCGGCGCCGGGCTGGCGGCCCGAGAACCGCTGGCAGGGCTACTTTCCGTTCGAGGCGAACCCCCGTTTCGTCGACCCGGAGGGCGGCATCCTCGGCACTACGAACAACAAGATCCTCGACCGGCCGTTTCCCGAGCATCTGAGCTTCGAATGGGGCGATACCCAGCGGGTGCAGCGCTGGCAGCGGCTGATGCAGGCGCGCGAGGTGCATACCCGCGACAGCTTCATCGAGGCGCAGCTCGACACCGTGGCGCCGGATGCGCGCGCGCTGCTGCCGCTGGTGGCGCGGGACCTGTGGTTTACCAGCGAGGCCGCGCCCGAGGGCACGCCCGAGCGGCGCCGGCAGCGCGCGCTCGAGCTACTCGCGGCGTGGACCGGCGAGATGAACGAGCACATGCCCGAGCCGCTGATCTACGCTGCCTGGATGCGGGCGCTGCAGCAGCGGCTGATCCAGGACGATCTGGGACCCCTGGCCGACACGCTCACCCATGTCGATCCGGTGTTCATCGAGCGGGTCTACCGCGACGTCGACGGCGCCTCGGCCTGGTGCGACATCGTCCGCTCGACCGCCGTGGAGAGTTGCACCGACATCGCCCGGCTGGCGCTCGACGACGCCCTCGTCTGGATCGCCGAGCGGCATCCGGGCACGCTCGAATCGCTGCGCTGGGGCGATGCCCACGAGGCGACGCACGACCACCAGGTGCTGGGCGAGACGCCGATCCTGCGCTGGGTCGTGAACATCCGCCAGTCGACCAGCGGCGGCGACCACACGCTGATGCGCGGGCTGACGGCCGGCACCGGCGCGCAGCCGTTCCTGAACGTCCACGGCGCGACCTATCGCGGCGTCTACGACTTCGCCGACCCCGAAAGCTCGGTCTTCATCACCTCGACCGGGCAGTCCGGGCACCCGCTCTCGCGGCATTACGACGATCTGGGCGAGCTCTGGCGGCGCGGCGAATACATCCCCATGGCGCTCGACCCCGCGCTGGCGCGGGCCGGCGCGGTGGGCGTGACGGAACTCGTCCCGGCCGATGCCGGCGGCTGACCGGATCGAGACCCCCCGGCTGGTGCTGCGCCGGGCGCGGGAGGGTGACCTGCAGGACCTGCACGCGATCTTCGTGCGGCCCGAGGCGATGCGCTACTGGTCGACGCCGCCGCATGCCGACCTCGAACAGTCGCGCCGGTGGCTTGCCGGGATGATCGCGGCGCCGCCGGACAAGGCCGACGACTTCATCATCGAACATGCGGGCAGGGCGGTCGGCAAGGCCGGCGCCTGGCGCCTGCCCGAGGTCGGCTTCATGCTCCACCCCGACCTCTGGGGCCGCGGGCTGGCGCGCGAGGCCATGGCCGCGGCGATCGGCCATCTCTTCGCCGCGCATCCGCTTCCGGCGCTGACCGCCGAGGCCGACCCGCGCAACGCCGCGTCGCTCGGCCTGATGGCGCGGCTCGGCTTCCGCGAGACCGGCCGGGCCGCGCGCACGATGCAGTGGGGCGAGGAATGGTGCGACAGCGTCTACCTCGCCCTTGCCCGCGCCGACTGGCGGCCCGAATGACACGCGCCGCCCGGCGACGGGGCGGCGCGGATCGTCGCGACGGGCCGGTCGGCTCAGAAGCCGGCCTTGATCTTCTCGAACTCGGCCAGCATCCGCTCGCGCATGGCGAAGTCCATCGGCACCTGGGTGAGCAGCGTCGTGTCGATCGGGCTCACGAAGGCCGCCTCGAGCGCCTCGGGTGCGATCTCGGCCATGCCGGTCGTCGTGGTGTGGGCGTAGCCGAAGCCATCGAGCAGGGCCTGCGCCGAACGCGGCTCGAGCCAGGCGTTGACGAAGTCGTAGGCCTTGTCCTCCGAGCCCGGCGCGTCCTTCATGTTGACGTAGCCGCAGACCCAGTTCGACGCGCCTTCGGCGGCCTGCCGCTGGAAGCCGACGGGGAAGTCCTCGGCCTGCATCAGCGCGACCGAGTCGTTCCACGACCAGGCGACCGACACTTCGCCCGACACCATGAGCTGGGCAAGCTCCGACGGGTCCGCCCAGTAGGTGCGGACGTTCTCGTGCGCGAGCCGCAGCCAGTCGGCGGCGGCCTGGAACTGCTCCTCGGTCACCTGGGTCCAGTCGGTCACGCCGTTGGCCAGGAGCGCTAGCGCCCAGACATCGTCGGTGTTGTCGGGCAGCGAGATCCGCCCGGCGTAGGCCGGGTTGTGGAACACCGCGAGCGAGGCCACGTCCTCCTCCGGCACCGTCTCGGTGTTGTAGGCGATCGCGGTGTAGGCGTAGTCGGTCGGGATGTACCAGACGCCCTCGTCGTCGGCCCAGATCTCGGACGTCTTGTAGCGGCCGTCGATGTTCTCGTAGTTCGGGATGCGGCTCACGTCCCACGGCTCGATCAGGCCGGCATCGCGGTAGCGGCCGATCATCTGGCTGCACGGATGCGCGACATCGACCTTGAAGCCCGAGGCGAGCTTCTGGAACGCCTCGTCGTCGTCGGCGAAGAACGAATAGGTCGGGCCGGTACCATGGGCCTCGTGGTAGCCCTGGATCAGGTTCGGGTCCTCGAAGCCGGCCCAGTCGAAGACGATCAGCTCCGGGTCGGCCGCGGCGGCGGGAAGCGCGATCGCGAGCAGTGCGGTGGCGGCGAGGAGGCGAGCACGAAGCATATCGTTCCTTTCCAACGTGTGTGTGACGCAAGGATCATTAAATCACGCTGGCGCGATCGCAAGCCTCCGTTGCAGGATGCCCATCAAACTCGCTTGATAATGCCGGAGCCTGGGGCATGGCCGCCGAAAATCTGCACTACGGACCGCCGATCATCACCTTCCTGGAGGCGATCTGGGGCGAGGGCTTCCTGTCGCCCGGCGGGCCCGATGAGGTGGCCCGGGTTCTCGAGGGCATCGACCTGCGCGGCAAGCGCGTGCTCGACATCGGCTGTGGCGCGGGCGGCATCACCGCGCTCCTGGCCTACGGCTACGGCGCAGCCGAGGTCGTCGGCATCGACGTCGAGGCGCCGGTCTGCGCGGCGGCCGAGGCCTTCGCGCGGCGCAAGGGCGTGGCCGAGCGGGTGCAGATCGTCAAGGTCGCGCCGGGGCCGCTGCCGTTCCCGGCACAGAGCTTCGACATCGTCTTCTCGAAGGACTCGATCATCCACATCTCCGACAAGGAGGCGCTGGCCGGCAACGTGTTCCGGGTGCTGAGGCCCGGCGGCTGGTTCGTCGCCTCCGACTGGCTCACCTCGCAGGACGGGCCGGCTTCGGCCGCGATGGCGCATTACCTCGCGTGCGAGGACCTCGACTTCGGGATGGCGAGCCCCGGGCGCTACCGCGACGCGCTCGAGGCGGCGGGCTTCGCCGACATCGCGCTGGTGAACCGCAACGCCTGGTACCGCGCCGAATCGGCCCGCGAACTCGCCCGGCTGAGCGGGCCCGACCGCGCCCGGCTCGAGGCGGTGACCTCGCCGGAGGAGATCGCCCGCCAGATCCGCACCTGGGAGGCGATGCAGCCGGTGCTCGCCTCGGGCGAGCACTGCCCGCACCACCTGCGGGCCCGGAAGCCGCTGCCATGACGAGAGCGTCTCGCGCCCGGGGCGCCTGGGGCGCCCGCCGGGAGACGCGGCGCTGAGCGCCCGCCTCGTCCTCTGGCCGGCCTTCTTCGGCGGCATCCTCCTCGCCTGGGCCGCGCTCTGGGCGATGGGGCAGGAGTCGCGCGGCTTTGCGGCCGCCTACGGCGCCGAGTTCTGGGCGGCGCTCTGCCGCGCCGGGGCGGCCGACCTGTCCTATGCCCCGCTCGCCGCGATGTGGGGCGTGATGGCGGCGGCGATGATGGCGCCGACCTTCGTGCCGGCGCTCGGCACCTTCCTCGCCCTGCCGCCGCCCGCCGGGCGCGGCGCCGAGGCGCCGGCGCTGGTCGCGGGCTACCTTGCCGTCTGGCTGGCCGCGGCGCTCGGCCTGGCCGCGCTGCAGATCGGCCTGGCGCGGGCGGGGCTTCTCGCCCCCGACGGGCGGAGCCTCTCGGCCGGGCTCACCGCGTTCCTCCTCGCGCTCGCCGGACTCTACCAGTTCTCGGCGCTGAAGGCCGCCTGCCTGTCGCGCTGCCGCACGCCGCTGCGCTTCTTCCTGGCGCGCTGGCGCCCGGGGGCGGCGCCCGCCTTCGGCATGGGTCTGCGGCTCGGCGCCGACTGCCTCGGCTGCTGCTGGGCGCTGATGCTGCTCGCCTTCGTCGGCGGCATGACCAACCTGCTCTTCATGGGTCTCGCCACGCTGGTCATGGTGCTGGAGAAGCTGCCGGCGGTCGGCCGGCCGTTGACTTGGCCGCTCGGCGCCGGTCTAGTGGCCGCCGCGGCCGCCGTCGTACTCGACGCCGCGGGAGGGGTGACGTGACGACCAAGCTGGACGCGCCGAAGATCGACAGCCGCCATCCTGCCGCCGAGCGCAGCGATCACGGCCTCGTGCCCTGGGCGATCAAGGGCGAGCTGATCCTCAACTGCAACTGTACCGTGTTCTGTCCCTGCGTCGTCAGCCTCGGCCGGCACGCCCCGACCGAGGGCTACTGCCAGGCCTGGAGCGGCATCCGCATCGACGCGGGCCATTACGGCGGCGAGGACCTCTCGGGCCTCAATGTCGGCCTCGTCCTCGAGATCCCCGGCCTGATGGCGCGCGGCAACTGGAAGGCGGCAGCCTTCATCGATGAGCGCGCGAGCCACCGCGCCTATCACGGCCTGATCCAGATCTTCTCGGGCAAGGCGAAGGGCACGACCGGCCTCTTCAAGCTCCTCGTGAGCGAGTTCCTCGGCGCCGAGCGGGCCCCGGTCGAGTTCACGACCGAAGGCAAGACGCGACGGCTGATGGTGGGCAAGAAGATCCAGGGCGAAGTGGTGCCGGTGCAGGGCAAGGATCCCGACCGCGACATCGTGGCGGTCAACACCGGCTACTGGATGGGCCCCGACATCACGGTGGCGACGGCGACGAAGGGCCGCGTGCGCGCCTTCGGCCGGGTCTGGGATTTCGACGGCCGGTCGGCCGAGATCTGCCAGATCGACTGGTCCGGGCCCTGAGGCGGCGATGATCACGCCCGCCTGGTGCCGGATGATGGCACGCTACAACGCGTGGCAGAACCAGAGCATCGTCGCCGCGGCCGATACGCTCGACGACGCCGCCCGCAAGGCCGACCGCGGCGCCTGGTTCGGGTCGATCCATGGCACGCTGTCGCACCTTCTGTGGGGCGACCTGATCTGGATGAGCCGCTTCGACGGCGGCGAGCCGCCGCGGGGCGGCATCCCCGAAAGCCCCACGCTGGTCCCGGACTGGGCCGGCTACAAGGTGGCCCGGACCGGCACCGACGCGCGCATCGGCGCCTGGGCCGCCGGCCTTGACGACGACGCGGCGGGCGGCGAGATGACCTGGTTCTCGGGCGCGCTCGGCCGCGAGGTGACGCGGCCGCGGGCGATCTGCATCATGCAGATGTTCAATCACCAGACCCACCACCGCGGCCAGGTTCACGCGATGCTGACCGCCGCCGGCGCGCGGCCCGGCGCCACCGACATCTTCATCCTTCCAGACGAGGCGTGATGCCCGAGATCTTCCCCTCCCGCCGCGTCCGGCGGACGCCGTTCACGGCCGGCAACGAGGCCGCCGGCGTGCGCGCCTATACCGTCTACAACCGGATGCTGCTGCCCACCGCCTTCGGCACGCTGGCCGAGGACTACCGCCACCTGAAGACCGCGGTGCAGGTCTGGGACGTGGCGTGCGAGCGGCAGGTCGAGCTGCGCGGCGCCGATGCGGCGCGGCTGATGGCGATGATCTCGCCGCGCGACCTGACGCGGATGCAGATCGGCCAGTGCTTCTACCTGCCGGTCTGCGATGCCGGGGGCGGGATGCTGAACGATCCGGTGGGCCTCAAGCTGGCCGAGGACCGGTTCTGGGTCTCGATCGCCGACAGCGACCTGCTGCTCTGGGTCAAGGGCATCGCGACCGCGCTCGGCCTCGATGTGGCGGTGTTCGAGCCCGATGTCTCGCCGCTGGCCGTGCAGGGCCCGCGGGCCGACGATCTGATGGCCCGCGTCTTCGGAGAGGAGGTCCGCGGCATCCGCTTCTTCCGCTTCGCCCCACTGCGGTTCGAGGGGCGGCCCTACATCGTGGCGCGCTCGGGCTATTCGCGGCAGGGCGGGTTCGAGATCTACGTCGAGGGGTTCGGCGCGGGCATGGCGCTCTGGCAGGCGCTGTTCGCCGCCGGCGCCGATCTTGGCGTGCGCGCCGGCTGCCCGAACCTGATCGAGCGGGTCGAGGGCGGGCTTCTGTCCTACGGAAACGACATGACGGTGGAGAACAACCCCTTTGAATGCGGCCTCGGGCGATATCTGACCGCCACCGGCGACCACATCGGGAAGGCCGCGCTCGACCGCATCCGCGCCGGGGGACATGCCCGGGAAATCCGCGCCATCGCCATCGACGGCCCGCCGGTGCCGTCCTGCGACCGGCCATGGCCGCTCCTCGCCGGCGATGCGCCGGCGGGCCAGGTCACCTCGGCCGCGCATTCCCCCGACATGACCACCAATGTCGCGATCGGCATGGTCGAGCGCGCGCACTGGGCCGCGGGCACGCGGCTCGAGGTCGCGGCCCCCGATGGCCGCCGCGCCGCAACCGTCCGGGACGGGTTCTGGACCTGAAGGAGAACGCCGATGTTCAACGCCCTCGTCGTCGAGAAGGCCGAAGACGGCACCACCCATGCCGCCGTGCAGGCGCTCTCCGAAGACCGGCTGCCCGCGGGCGAGGTGACGGTCGCGGTCGAATACTCCACCGTGAACTACAAGGACGGCCTCTGCATCGGGCCGGGTGGCGGGCTGGTGCGCAGCTACCCGCATGTGCCGGGCATCGACTTCGCGGGCACGGTCGCGGCCTCCGACGACCCGCGCTACAGGCCGGGCGACAAGGTGGTGCTGACCGGGTGGCGGGTCGGCGAGGCGCAGTGGGGCGGCTACGCGCAGCGCGCCCGCGTCAGGGCCGACTGGCTGGTGCCGCTGCCCGCGGGGCTCGGCACGCGGGCGGCGATGGCGGTCGGCACCGCCGGCTTCACCGCGATGCTGGCGGTGATGGCGCTCGAGGATCACGGGCTCGTACCGGGGCAGGGCGAGGTGCTGGTGACCGGCGCGGCCGGCGGTGTCGGGTCGGTCGCGACCGCGATCCTCGCGCATCGGGGCCATGCGGTCGCCGCCGTCACCGGGCGGCCGGAGACAGAGGACTATCTCCGCGGCCTCGGCGCGGCGCGGATCGTGCCGCGCGCCGACCTGGCCGAGACGGTCAAGCGCCCGCTCGAGAGCGAGACCTGGGCGGGTTGCGTCGATGCGGTGGGCGGCGCGATGCTCGCCCGCGTCCTGGGGCAGATGAAGTACGGCGCCTCGGTCGCGGCCGTCGGCCTGGCCGGTGGCGCGGCGCTGCCGGCGACGGTGATCCCGTTCCTCCTCCGCGCCGTCAACCTTCTCGGGATCGACAGCGTGATGCGGCCCTACGAGGATCGGGTGCGGGCCTGGGGCCGGATCGTGACCGACCTGCCGATGGACAAGCTCGAGGCGATGATCGAGCCGGCGACGCTTGCCGACCTGCCGCGGCTCGGCGCGGCGATCCTGAAGGGCGAGGTCCGCGGCCGGGTGGTGGTCGACGTCAACGCCTGAGGCGCGGGTCGCCTCAGGCCTCGACCGGAAGGACCGTCGTCTCTTTCAGTTCCTCCATCACGAAGCTCGCCTTCACGTCGGACAGGTCGACGCGGCGGATCAGCCGCTTGTAGAGGTGGTCGTAGGCCTGCATGTCGGCGATGCGGGCCCGGACGAGGTAGTCGAGCTCTCCCGTCATGCGGTAGACGCCGAGGATCTCGGGCATCTCGCGCGTGGCCCGCGCGAAGGTCTCGATCCAGTCGGGGGCGTGGTCGCGGGTGCGGATCTGCAGGAACACGCTAAGGCCAAGGCCCAGCGCCTCGGGATCGACCAGCACGACGCGCGCGCGGATCACGCCGGCTTCCTCCAGCGCCTTGATGCGGCGCCAGACGGCATTGCGCGACAGCCCGACCGACGAGCCGATCTCTTCCAGCGGCAGGCCGGCATCGCGCTGCAGCAGTGCGAGGATGCGGCGATCATATTGGTCGAATTTCTCCATGGTGCGAGAGCATACAGGCAAATCTCCCGAATTGCTGCAGGTTTGCCCGAAACAATCCAAACGGGTCGGCGGAACAATGCTGGCCCTGGCACGCGATGCGTTGACCGGCGGGGCCGGGTTCTCTAGCTGTGGGCCATGGCCGCCCGTCTCACCGCGTTCCTCGCCGTGCTGGCGACGCCCGCGCTCGCCGACCTTGCCGCGCTGCAACGGCCTGGTGCGGTCGCGCTGATGCGGCATGCCACGGCGCCCGGCACCGGCGACCCGCCGGGCTTCCGTCTCGGCGACTGCGCGACGCAGCGCAACCTCTCGGGCGAAGGCCGCGCCGAGGCGCAGCGCACCGGGGCGATGCTCCGCGAGGGCGGGATCGCGTTCAGCCACGTCTTCGCCTCGGAATGGTGCCGGGCGACCGAGACGGCCGGGCTGCTCGGCCTCGGTCCGGTGGTATCGCTGCGCGCCGCGAACTCGTTCTTCGAGGATCGCGGTGTGTCGGCGCGCCAGACCGCCGCCCTCGTCGCGGCGCTGTCCCGGCTGCCGCCGGGCTCGCGCGCGATCGTCGTCACCCACCAGGTCAACATCACCGCGCTGACCGGTGTCGTGCCGCGGTCGGGCGAGATCGTGGTGGCGGCGCCGGACGGGCGGGGCGGCTACGCTGCCATCGGCCGCATCGCGCCGCCCTGAGCGACGGCTCAGCGGTGCGGGATGTCAAGGTTTCCCGCCCGGGCCGCACGTCCGAGATCGGCAAGG
Source organism: uncultured Rhodobacterales bacterium (assembly GCA_964645155.1). Lineage (GTDB taxonomy): Bacteria > Pseudomonadota > Alphaproteobacteria > Rhodobacterales > Rhodobacteraceae > CAZYBG01. The sequence continues at coordinate 12,980 of CAZYBG010000081.1, forward strand.
TAGCGGGCCGCGGCCCGCGGGTGGCGGAGCCGGTGGACGGCCACGTGCGGTGGCGGCGCGGCGACGAGGGCGGCGATCCGCGCCCGCCCGCTGTGCCGCGTCCGCCAGACGTAGCGCAGGAACGCGGGGTCGAACCGCTCGGGGCAGCCATCGGGCAGGTCCGGCCGCTGCCGGCCGTGGCCGAGCAGGCTGCGCCGCAGGATGCGCCAGAGGCGGAGCCCTGCCGGCAGGTCGAGCCAGATCAGCGTATCGGCCCGCGCCAGCCGCTCCGGCCAGGTCGCGCTGTGGCCGCCCTCGAAGATCCACACCTCGCGGGCGTGGACCGCATGGCAGAGCCGGTCCTTCTCGGGCCGGGGCCGCTCGACCCAGCCGGCCTGCCAGTGGATGTGGTCGACATGGCAGACCGGGAGCCGGGTGATCGCGCCCATCGCCTGCGCGAAGGTGGACTTTCCCGCACCCGGCTGCCCGACGACCATCACCCGCTTCATGGCCGCGAGGCATGCCAGAATGTCGGGCGGGGACGCAACCCGCCTTGCCCCGCCTTGCCCCGCCTTGCCCCGCCTTGCGCGGTCTCGCCGGGCCGCGGCCGGGCCTCAGCCGGCCCTGGCCTGGCGCTTGCGCTCGTGCGGGTCGAGGTGGCGCTTGCGCAGGCGGATCGCCTTCGGCGTGACCTCGACCAGCTCGTCATCGTCGATATAGGCGATCGCCTCCTCGAGCGACATGCGCACCGGCGGCGTGAGCCGCACCGCCTCGTCGGTGCCGCTGGCGCGGATGTTGGTCAGCTTCTTGCCCTTGAGCGGGTTCACCTCGAGGTCGTTGTCGCGGCTATGCTCGCCGATGATCATGCCTTCGTAGACCTGCTCCTGCGCGCCGATGAACATCTTCCCGCGCTCCTCGAGATTCCAGAGCGCATAGGCCACCGAAACACCGTTCTCCATGGAGATCAGCACGCCCTGGCGGCGCCCCTGGATCGCCCCCCTGAAGGGCGCCCAGTCGTGGAAGATGCGGTTCAGGACGCCCGTGCCGCGGGTGTCGGTCAGGAACTGGCCGTGATAGCCGATCAGCCCGCG
>CAZYBG010000082.1:0-13516 GCA_964645155.1 uncultured Rhodobacterales bacterium
CGGAAAAGCAGTTCCGCCGCATCTACGCTGAGGCCGAGCGCGTCAAGGGCGACACCGGCGAGAACCTGATCGGCCTGCTCGAGCGCCGGCTCGACGCCGTCGTCTACCGCGCCAAGTTCGTGCCGACCGTCTTCGCGGCCCGGCAGTTCGTGAACCACGGCCACGTGCTGGTGAACGGCAAGCGGGTGAACATCCCCTCGTACCGGGTGAAGGAAGGCGACGTCGTCGAGGTCCGCCAGAAATCCAAGCAGATGGCCGCGGTGCTCGAGGCCGTCAGCCTCGCCGAGCGCGACGTGCCCGACTACATCGAGGCTGACCACTCCCGGATGGCGGCGACCTTTGTCCGTGCCCCGAAGCTCGGCGACGTGCCCTATCCGGTGATGATGGAGCCGAACCTCGTCGTGGAATACTACGCCAAGAACGGCTGATTCGACCGGATCACGGAACAGCGGGGCCGCCTCGGGGAACCGGGGCGGCCTTTTCGCTGCCGAAGGGCAATGCAGTGCGTCGGCCGCCGCTCGGGGCGCGGAGAAGGCGGCGCCGAGGTCGTCACGCTGGAGAGGCGCGGACGGTCGGCCGAAGGGCAGAGCGGACGCAAGCAAACTGCGCATACGCGCCGGAATGCGGAGGTGAGAATGCCGATCGGTTTCGAGGCTGGGGCAGTCTGGAAGGCACGAGGCCGCGGCTTCCAAATGGGTGTTGTACAACCCGATGGACTTGTCATTCACCTGACCGGGCAAGTTGCGTGGGACAAGGATGAAGGAATTGTCGGCAAAGGGGACATCGAGGCTCAGACGCGGAAGTGCTTCGAGAACATCAGGGCTCTCCTGATCGAAGTCGGCGGACGGATGACGGATCTGGTTTCGATCACGACCTACTACACTGACCGATCACATCTGCCTGCGATCCAGCGGGTCCGAGGCGAGTTTCTTTCTTCTGACACCGGCCCGGTGTCGACCTCCATCATGGTTGCCGGGCTTGGTCACACCGACTTCCTGGTAGAGCTGACACCGATGGCGGTCGTTCCACGAGATCGCTTCAGGCATCCCGGAAGATAACTTTCAAGGGCCCCAGGCGGCCCGTTGCCCCGCCCCGTTGACTTCGACCCGACAGGACCGGTGCGCCGCCGCGCTGGCCTCCCCGCCCGCGATGCGCTAGGTCCGCTCCCGACCGCAGGGAGGCCGCCATGACCACCTACCCCAACCACGGCCGGATCGACGGGCCGATCGTCATGATCGGCTTCGGCTCGATCGGGCGCGGCACGCTGCCGCTGATCGAGCGGCACTTCGAATACGATGCCCGCAAGGTGGTGGTGATCGAGCCCGAGCTTGCCGACCACACGTTCCTGGCCCAGCGCGGCATCCGCCATGTCGAGGTGGCGCTGACACGGGCGAACTACCGCGAGGTGCTCGGACAGGTGTTCGAGCGCGGGAGCGGGTTCTGCGTGAACCTCAGCGTCGATACCTCGTCGCTCGACATCATGACGTTCTGCCGCGACATGGGCGTGCTCTACATCGACACGGTGGTCGAGCCCTGGGCCGGATTCTACTTCGAGACCGGCGACAATGCGGCCCGCACCAACTATGCGCTGCGCCAGGCGGTGCGCGACGAGAAGGCCCGCCATCCTGGCGGCACCACCGCCGTGTCCTGCTGCGGCGCCAATCCGGGCATGGTGAGCTGGTTCGTCAAGGAGGCGCTGCTGAAGCTTGCCCGCGACACCGGGCGCGATGCGGCGATGCCGCCCGACCGCGAGGGCTGGGCGCGGCTGATGCGGTCGCTCGGCGTCAAGGGCATCCACATCGCCGAGCGCGACACGCAGAAGTCGACCCGCCCGAAGCGGATCGGCACTTTCGTCAACACGTGGTCGGTCGAGGGTTTCGTCGCCGAGGGGTTCCAGCCCGCGGAGCTCGGCTGGGGCACGCACGAGCGCTGGTTCCCCGAGGACGGCCACCGCTTCGACACCGGCTGCCGGTCGGCGATCTGGATCGCCCGGCCGGGCGCCATCACCCGCGTGCACACCTGGTGCCCGACGCCGGGGCCGCAATACGGCTTCCTCGTGACCCACAACGAGGCGATCTCGATCGCCGACTACTACACCGTGGGCGAGGGCCAGGCGCCCGAATACCGCCCCACCTGCCACTACGCCTACCACCCCTGCGACGACGCGGTGCTGTCGCTGCACGAGACGTTCGGGTCGGGCAGGATCCAGGAGCGCCACCACATCCTCGACGAGAACGAGATCATCGAGGGCATCGACGAGCTGGGCGTCCTGCTCTACGGGCACGAGAAGAACGCGCTCTGGTACGGCTCGCGCCTTTCGATCGAGGAGACGCGCGAGCTGGCGCCGTTCCAGAACGCCACGGGGCTTCAGGTCAGCTCGGCCGTGCTGGCGGGGATGGTCTGGGCGCTGGAGAACCCCGAAGCGGGGATCGTCGAGACCGACGAGATGGACCATGTCCGCTGCCTCGAGGTGCAGCGGCCCTATCTGGGGCCGGTCGAGGCGCACTACACCGGCTGGACGCCGCTTTCGAACCGCTGGACGCAGTTCGCCGAGGACATCGACGAGAGCGACCCCTGGCAGTTCCGGAACGTGCTGGCGAGCTGAGATGTCGCCCCGGGGACCGTCTGCCCCCGCGGCCGCGCGGCGATCCGCCGCCGGGATGCTCCGGAACCGGGGAACCGGGATGTCGTGCGCCGGCACTGGAAAGGCTTCGGCGCGGCCTGTAAGAGGGGCAGGCTTTCAGAGGGACACCGGCCGCCGATGACCGAGACACTCCGCCCGCAGCCGGGGATTCTGGACATCGCCCTCTATGTCGGGGGCGAAAGCCGGCTGGCGGACCGCGCGGAGGTGCTCAAGCTCTCGTCGAACGAGAACCCGCATGGCCCCTCGCCGGCGGCGGTGGCGGCGTTTCGCGCCGCGGCGGCCGACCTGCACCGCTACCCCCCGACCGACCATCGGGCCCTGCGCGAGGCCATCGGCCAGGTCCACCGGCTCGACCCCGATCGCATCGTCTGCGGCGTGGGGTCGGACGAGGTGCTGCAGATGGTGGCGCAGGCCTATGCCGGGGTGGGCGACGAGGTCATCCTGACCGAGCACGGCTTCTCGCTCTACCCGATCCTCGCGCGGATGGTGGGCGCGCTGCCGGTGACGGTTCCGGAACGTGACCGGGTAGTGGATGTCGACGCGATCCTCGCGGCGGTGACGGCGCGGACCCGCGTGGTGTTCATTGCCAACCCTGCGAACCCGACCGGCACGATGCTCGACGCCGCGGAACTGGCGCGGCTGGCGGCGGGATTGCCGGGTCATGCCATCCTCGTCCATGACGGCGCCTATGCCGAGTTTGCCGAGGGCTTCGATGGCGGGGCCGGGCTGGTCGACGCGCGGCCGAACGTCGTGATGACGCGGACCTTCTCCAAGATCCACGGTCTCGGCGGCCTTCGCATCGGCTGGGGCTATGCCGCGCGCGGCGTGATCGACGTATTGAACCGCATCCGGCAGCCCTTCAACCTGTCGACCCCGCAGCTCGCCGCCGCCGAGGCGGCGATCCGCGACACCGCCCGCGCCGACTGGTGCCGGGCCGAGAACGCGCGGCTGCGCGCCTGGCTGCGGGACAGGCTGATCGAGGCGGGGATCGCGTGCGACCCCTCGCACGCCAACTTCGTGCTGGCGCGCTTCGCCGGCAGCGCCGAGGCCGAGGCTTGCGACGGCCATCTCCGGGCCGAGGGCATCCTGGTGCGGAAGGTCGCAAGCTACGGCCTGCCGGAGTGCCTGAGGATCACCGTGGGGACCGAGGCCGACTGCCGGCGCGTCGCGGCCGCGGTGGCCGCGTTCGCGAAGGTGCGGGCATGAGTGTGATCTACCAGCGGGTCGCTCTGGTGGGCCTCGGCCTGATCGCTGGTTCGATGTCGCTCGCCATGCGGAAGGCGGGTCTCGCCGGCGAGGTCGTCGGTACCGCGCGTTCGGCCGAGACGCGCGCCGTGGCGGGCGAGATCGGTCTGGTCGACCGGGTGGCCGGGACGGTCGCCGAGGCGGTGCGCGACGCCGACCTCGTGGTGCTCGCCGTGCCGGTCGGGGCGATGGCGGAGGTGGCCGCGGCGATGGAGCCGCATCTGAAGCCCGGCGCGACGGTCACCGATGTCGGGTCGGTGAAGCGCGCGGTGATCGACGCGGTGGCGCCGCACATCCCCGAGGGCGTCCACTTCATCCCCGCCCACCCCCTTGCGGGGACCGAGCATTCCGGGCCACGGTCTGGCTTCGCCGAGCTGTTCGTCAATCGCTGGTGCCTGATCGTGCCGCAGGGCCGGCCGGACGCCGCGGCGCTGGCAAGACTTCGCGCGCTCTGGCAGGGCATGGGCAGCAGCGTTGACGAGATGGACCCCGATCACCACGATCTGGTCCTGGCGGTGACAAGCCATGCGCCCCACCTCATCGCCTACACGATGGTCGGCGTCGCCGACGACCTGAGGCGCGTGACGGACAGCGAAGTGATCAAGTACTCGGCCGCCGGCTTTCGGGACTTCACGCGCATCGCGGCGTCGGATCCCACGATGTGGCGTGACGTGTTCCTGACCAACAAGGACGCGACGCTGGAAATCCTCGGCCGCTTCACCGAGGAGCTCTTTGCCCTGCAGCGGGCGATCCGGCTGGGCGACGGACAGCACCTGTTCGACTATTTCACGCGGACCCGGGCAATCCGGCGCGGGATCATCGAGGCGGGACAGGATACCGCGGCGCCGGACTTCGGCCGGGGCGCGGCCAAGGCATGATGCGCCGGCTGCCCCTTGCCCTGGCGCTGCTGCTGGCGCTGCCGGCCTGGGCCGATGCGCCGGAGCTGTCGCCGCGACCGCCAGCGCGACCGGCACCGGCGGAGATCGCCGGCAGTGCGGCGGGCGGCGCCCTGTCCGCCGCGACGGTTACGGGCGGTATCGCCTATGTCGCGACCGAGGCGGCCGCCGTGGCGGCCCCCGGACTGGCCCGCGGACTGGGCCCCGGTCCGGCCACTGGTCCGGCCCCTGGTCCGGCGGTCGTCGCGCGGGCGGCGGCCGGCTCGACCGCGGCCGCCGCGGCCGGCGATGTGGCGCCGTGGCGCACGCTCCGGCGCCCGACAATGCGCGAGACGGTGTCGACGATGTCGGGCGCCTCGATCGCGGCCGCCCGCGCCCGCTCTGCCGCGCTCACGGCGCGGCTTGCCCTTTTGCGGCCGCGGCCCCGGACGCCGCCGGACGAGGCGGGGCCTGCGCTGATGCGCGCGGCGCCGCCGGCCCGACCGGCCACGCTGGTCCGCGCCGTGAACCCGGCCCGGTCGGTGCGGGTCGTGCAGGCGGTGAGCGGCCTTGCGATCCTGCGCTCGCCCCGCCCCGCGGCGCGGCCCGAGAACCTGCAGCGGCGCAGCGTGGTGCTCGCCTCGGGACTGGTACCGACGCAGCCTGATCCGCGCGCGATCATCGGCCGGCGCGGTTCGGTCTGCGGCGACCCGGCGATCCGCGGCGAGACGATCGCGCCGATCGCCGGCCGGATCAGCGGCTGCGGCATCGCCGAGCCGGTGCGCATCACCGAAGTCGACGGCGTCCGGCTCAGCACGGCGGCGACAGTGGATTGCCCGACCGCCCTCGCGCTCCGCGGCTGGGTGTCGGAGACGGTCAAACCCTCGGTCGGCCGGCTCGGCGGCGGCGTCGCGGGGCTCGAGGTCTTCGCGCATTACGCCTGCCGGACGCGCAACAACCAGCGCGGCGCCCGCGTCTCCGAGCACGGGCGCGGCCGGGCGATCGACATCGGCGCCGTCGTGCTGGCCAACGGGGCGCAGGTCAGCGTGCTCGACCACTGGCGCGACGCCGATCTCGGCGGGCTTCTGCGCGACCTGCACCGGGGTGCCTGCGGCCGGTTCGGTACCGTGCTCGGCCCCGATGCCGACCGGTTCCATCAGAACCACTTCCACTTCGATACCGCCGGCTACCGCTCGGGCGCCTACTGCCGCTAGTCCGGCCGCCGGGAGCGCGCTGCAAGCGCCGCGCCGCCGGCGATGAGCAGCGCGGCGAGCGCCAGCGTCGCGCTGGGCGTCGCCTGCCCGGCCAGCACAAGAGCCAGCGTCGAGAGAAGCGGAGCGGCGTAGGACGCCGTGCCGAGGAGCTGGATGTCGCCCGACTTCACGCCGATGTCCCAGACATAGAACGCAAGCCCGACCGGCCCGAGGCCGAGCGCCACCATGGCAAGCCAGCCGTCGCCGGTCGCCGGCCATGTCGTCTCCTCGAGCGCGAGATGCGCGAGCGCCGAAAGCGCCGCCGTCGCTATGCAGAAGACGGCGACGCTCGCCGTCGGGACGGCGCCGAGCCGTCGCGAGAGGATCGAGTAGCCCGACCAGGTCAGCGCGCAGAGGAAGGCGAGGCCATAGCCGGGCAGTGCCGAGCCGGCGAAGTCGGCCCCGCCGCGCAGGACGATCAGCGCGGCGCCGGTGAACGCGATGGCGGCGCCCGCGACATGGCCGCGGCGCAGCCGCTCGCCCGGGAGAAGCCCCGAGAGCAGCACGATCAGCAGCGGCCAGAGATAGGCGATCAGCCCGGCCTCGGCCGCAGGCGCAAGCCGCAGCGCCGAGAAATAGAGCAGGTGGTAGCCGAAGAGCCCCGCGGTGCCGAATGCGTAGACGCGGAGCGGTATCCGCCTCAGCACGCCGAAGCCGCCCGTCGCCCGAAGCCACACGAGGCCGATCGCCCCGCCGATCGCGAAGCAGACGGCGTTGAGCTGCAGCGGTGGCACGGGCGCGGTCGCCACCGTGAGAACGGCGAGAAGCGACCAGAGCAGCACGGCGACGAAGCCGATGGCGGTGGCCCGCGAGCGCGTCATGGCAGCGCGCTGCGGGGGCGGCCCGGCGAGCCCGGCGGGCCTATGCGCCGCGCGCCGGGGCGGTTCATCGCGATCTGGCGAAGGTGAAGCCGGCCGCGGCCCGTTCTGCGGCACGCCGCTCCGCCTCGGCCAGGCGCGGCAGGAAGTCGGGGTTCAGGAACCCGCGGTCGGTCGCCGCCTGATAGAGGGTGTGGAACGGGCGGGAGTTGATCTCGCCGATCACCGGCCCGACCTCGGTCAGTGCGATGTCGTAGCCGAGCAGGCCGTGGGCCGGGAAGAGGCGGTGCACCTCGCGGGCGAGTGCGGCGGCTTCCCGCGTGAAGGGCAGCGTCACCCCGGCGAGCGGCTTGCCGGTCACCAGCGAGGCGGTCAGCGCCGTGGTCGTCATGCGCGCGAGGTCCTGCGCGCGCAGGATCCGCCCGGTCTGCCAGTCGACATGGGCCATGCCGTTCGGCCGCTTCGTGCTCAGCCCGTCGGTCATCGACCCGGGCGCCGGCATCTTGAGGACCGTGTAGAGCACATCCGGCCCGTCGGCCGAGGCCAGGGTGACGACCCGCAGCACGCCGACCGAGGTGCCGTTGACGGCCTCGACATCGGGATGCTGCCGGATCAGCGGCTGGAACAGGTAGCCATCGGGATAGAGGGCCGCGATCTCCTGCGAAAGGAGGCCGGTTGCCACGGCGCGCCCGTCGCCCAGCACCAGCGTCTCGCCCGCATCTGCGGTCTCGACGATGCTGAGCGCGCCGACGCCCATCGAACTGCAGACCGGCTTGCCGAAGCAGGGCACGGCGTCCGTCTCGCGCAGGTAGGCGGCCACCGCCTCGGCATCCTGCAGCATGCGGACCGCGGGCAGCGCGAAACGGGTCGTGTAGATGGCGCGGATCGGTGTGGTCGGATAGCCAGCGCGGTCCAGCACCAGCCCGGCGAGGACCTTGTTGAACAGCATTCCGTGCTGCGCGTCCTCGCTCACCGGCGAGAGCCGGAGGTTCAGCCGCCGCCCGGACCCGGTGGAGACGTAGCTGCGCTGGCGCGCGCGGTCGAAATCCGGCCGGAACAGGCCGTACAGGAAATAGTTGCGCGGCTCGAGCCGCTGGCCGGTCCCGGACAGGACGGCGATGTCGCGCAGTTGCGCGGCGACGCTCCGGCCGTGGTGGGCGCGCACCCAGCGGATCGCCTGGGCGAGGTCGAGATGCCTGCCGGCGGGTTCGGTCGTCAGGATGGATGGCGACAAGCGATCGTCCACGGCGTTCCCTTGCCCCTCGCGGCGGCGACACTAGGCAGCCGCCGCGGGACTGGCAAGCAGTGCCCTCAGACGAAGAACTGCCCGCCGTTGGCCGAGATCGTGGACCCGGTGATGAAACCCGCCTCGTCCGAGGCCAGGAAGACCACGATCCGTGCGATTTCGTCCGGCTCGCCGAGGCGGCCGACGGGGATCAGCGGCAGGATGCGTTCGTTCAGCACCTTCTCGTCGATCGCCTTCACCATCTCGGTGCCGATGTAGCCGGGGCAGATCGCGTTCACCGTGATCCCGGCCCGCGCGCCCTCCTGCGCCAGGGCCTTGGTGAAGCCGAGATCGCCGGCCTTGGCGGCCGAGTAGTTCACCTGGCCGGGCTGGCCCTTCTGGCCGTTGATCGACGAGATGTTGATGACCCGGCCGAACTTGCGGTCGCGCAGTCCCGACCAGAGCGGGTGGGTCATGTTGAAAAGCCCGGTGAGGTTGGTGTCGATCACCTCGCGCCAGTGTTGCGGCGTCATCTTGTGGAACATCGCGTCGCGCGTGATCCCGGCGTTGTTGACGAGGATGCCGACCGGCCCGAGGTCGGCCTCGACCCGGCCGATGCCATCGACGCAGGCGTCGTAGTCGGCGACCGACCATTTGTAGGTCCTGATGCCGGTTTCCCTGGTGAACGCCGCGGCGGCCTCGTCGTTGCCGGCATAGTTGGCGGCGACGCTGTATCCGGCGGCCTTCAGCGCCGACGAGATCGCCGCGCCGATGCCGCGCGAGCCCCCGGTGACCAGTGCGACTCTGGACATGATTCCTCCCTCTGTTCCTGGTTGTTTTGAACAGCGTTACCCAACCAGGCGAAGACACGCAACAAAGTTGCGCGCCGCGCTTCGGTCCGGTCCGGGAGTGTCAGGCCCGCTCAAGGCACATCGCGACGCCCATGCCGCCGCCGATGCAGAGCGTGGCGAGGCCCTTCTTCGCGCCGCGGCGCTTCATCTCGAACAGCAGGGTGTTGAGAATCCGCGCGCCCGAGGCGCCGATCGGGTGGCCGATCGCGATGGCGCCGCCGTTCACGTTCACGATCGCCGGGTCCCAGCCCATGTCCTTGTTGACCGCGCAGGCCTGGGCGGCGAAGGCTTCGTTCGCCTCCACGAGGTCGAGATCGCCGACCTTCCAGCCGGCCTTCTCGAGCGCCTTGCGGCTTGCGTGGATCGGGCCGACGCCCATGATCGACGGGTCGAGGCCGGCGGTCGCGTGGCTTGCGATCCGCGCCAGCGGTTCGAGCCCGCGTCTGTCGGCCTCAGCGGCGCTCATGAGCAGGACGGCGCCGGCGCCGTCGTTGAGGCCGCTGGCATTGCCGGCGGTGACCGAGCCGTCCTTGGCGAAGGCGGGCCGGAGCTTCTGCATCCCGTCGAGTGTCGCGCCGTGGCGGATGTATTCGTCCTGGTCGACGATGGTGTCGCCCTTGCGGCCCTTCACCGTGAAGGCCACGATCTCGTCGGCGAACCGGCCGGCCTTCTGCGCGGCCTCGGCCTTGTTCTGGCTGGCGAGCGCGAACGCGTCCTGCTGGTCGCGGCTGATCTGCCACTGCTCGGCCACGTTCTCGGCCGTCTGGCCCATGTGATAGCCGTTGAACGCGTCCCAGAGACCGTCCCGGATCATCGAATCGATGAACTTCATGTCGCCCATCTTCTGGCCGGCGCGCAGATGCGCGACATGCGGGCTGAGGCTCATGCTCTCCTGCCCGCCGGCGGCGACGATGGCGGCATCGCCAAGCTGGATGTGCTGGGCGCCGAGGGCAACGGCGCGCAGGCCCGAACCGCAGACCTGGTTGATCGACCAGGCGGCGCTTTCCTTCGGGAGGCCCGCGTTGATATGGGCCTGACGGGCGGGGTTCTGGCCCTGGCCGGCGGTCAGGACCTGGCCGAGGATTGTCTCGGAAACCTCGCTCTTGTCGATGCCGGCACGCGACACGACCGCCTCGAGCACGGCGGCGCCGAGGTCATGGGCCGGCGTCGCGGCGAAAGCCCCGTTGAAGCTGCCGACCGCCGTCCTGGCGGCCGAGACGATCACGACATTGGTCATGGGCCCACTCTCCCTATGCGCCACGGGGGCGCTGCCTCCACTCGGAGCGCCGGAACGGCGCCGATTCCACGGCTCGAGGGCGAATGGCGCGACTCGACGCCAGCCCCCGGCGTCTCTGCGGTTGGTAAGGGCTGTGGCCGGAAAGGGCAATGGAGCGGTGCGGTGATCGGGCGCGCTGCGCCGGGTGCCCCCGCCAGCGCCGCCTGCCGCCCGGCTCAGCCGGCCCGGAGCCGGCCCGACCCCGCGTCGCCCTGCCCGACCGGCGCGAGCGCGGGCCGGCCATAGAAATGCCCCTGCAGGCAATCGAACCCCATGTCGGCGAGGCAGTCGGCATCCGCCGCCGTCTCGACGCATTCGGCCACCGTGAACATGTCGAGATGCTCGGCCAGGGCGCAGAGCGCCCGGGTCACGCACTGGTTGTCGGCGCTGGCATGGATCCCGCGGATGAACTGGCCGTCGATCTTCAGCGCGTCGAAGCAGAATTCCCGGAGGTGGCGGAACGAGGTGCTGGCCGCGCCAAAATTGTCGAGCGCGAAGCCGACGCTGTGGCGCCTGAGGCTGCGCATGAAATGCGCCATCACGTCGGGCATCTGCATCGCCGATCGCTCCGTCACCTCGAAGATCAGCCGCTCGCCCACGGTGGGGCCGGCGGCGAGGCCGCGCCGCAGCGCGTCGGTCCAGGCCGGCCAGGCGATCGACCGGGCGGACATGTTGACCGAGAGCCGCAGGCCCGGGTTGCGGGCGAGTGCGCGGAGCCCGAGGTCGAGCGCCAGCGTGTCGATCTGCCGACCGAGTTCGGTCGGCTCGACCGCGGCGATGAAGTGGCGCGCGGGGATGATGCGCCCGCTCTCGTCGCGGAACCGGACCAGTGCCTCATGGAACGCCACACGGTCGGTCTCTCGCGCGCGCACCACCGGCTGGTAGACGAGGAACACGTCCGACCGCGCGAGCGCCGCGCGGACCGCGGCGATCACGGCGCGGTCCCGCAGTTCCTCGGCGACGGCGAGGGGGCTTTCATCCTCCGCTTCCGGAAAGCTACTGTGTCCGTCTGCACCGAGCGCCATGCGAATCTCCGTTGCCGCGCGATGCAGGCTCGGCCTTTCGGCCTTACCGGACGATGAAGGTTCGCTTTTTCGGCAAATGCACGGCAGCTCGGGACCGCCCCGCTGCCGCACCCAGCGAAGGAGGCCCTGGCGATGGAGCGTTGCGGATGGTGCGGCACCGACCCCCTCTATGTCGCCTACCACGACACCGAATGGGGCGTACCCGAACATGATGCCCGGGCGCTTTGGGAGAAGCTCGTGCTCGACGGATTCCAGGCAGGGCTGGCCTGGATCACCATCCTGCGGAAGCGGGATGCGTTCCGCCGCGCCTTCGCGGGGTTCGACCCCGCCATCGTCGCCCGCTGGGGCGAGAAGGACGTGGCGCGGCTTCTCGCCGATCCCGGCATCGTGCGCCACCGCGGCAAGATCGAGGCGACGATCGGCAATGCCCGCGCCTGGCTGGAGATCGAGTCGGCAGGCGGCTTTGCGCCGTTCCTCTGGCGCCATGTCGACGGCCGGCCGGTACAGAACCACTGGACCGCGCTTGCCGAGGTGCCGGCCGAGACCGCGGCCTCGCGCGCCCTGTCGAAGGACCTGCAGCGCGCGGGTTTCCGTTTCTGCGGGCCGACGATCGTCTATGCCTTCATGCAGGCCTGCGGGCTCGTCAACGACCACCTGGTCACCTGCCCGGCCCACGCGCGCGTGGCCGCGGCGGCCTGACCCTCAGCCGCCGGCCATCAGGGCGCGCAGGATCGCCTTCGCGCTCTCGCCGTTCCATTCCGCCTCGCCCATCATCCGGGCGACCTCGCGGCCCTCGGGGTCCAGGATCACCGTCACCGGCAGGCCGACGACACCCATCGGCCGGGCGAGCGTGTTGCGGGCATCGGTATAGAGCGGCAGCGTGTCGACGCCGATCTCCGCGAAGAACCGGGTGATCGCCTGCGGCGCGTTCCGCCCGGTGGCGATGGTGACGACCTCGAGCCCCTCGGCGGCCAGATCGCGCTGCAGGTCGGCGAGCATCGGCATCTCGGCGCGGCAGGGCGCGCACCAGGTCGCCCAGAAGTTCAGCACGACCCAGCTGCCCCGGTAGTCGGAAAGCGCGTGGGTGCCGCCCTCGATGTCCGAGAACGGCACCGGCGGAACGGGCCGCGGCTCGGGATGGATCACGAGCTTTCTCATGTCGCCCTCGCGCAGCGCCTCGATCGCCGCGATGTCCACCGCGCCGGCGGCGTTTGCGAAAGCCAGGGCCGCCGTGTAGAGGGCCGTGTAGAGGACGGCGTGCAGCCGGAAACCCATGCATCCCTCCGAGGGGCGAATGACCGACGACAGCCGGAACACCATGTGGGGCGGGCGCTTCGCCGAGGGGCCCGATGCGATCATGCAGGCGATAAATGCCTCGATCGGGTTCGACCGTCGCCTCGCCGCGCAGGATATCCGCGGCAGTCGCGCCCATGCCGCCATGCTGGCGGCCACGGGCATCCTGACGGATAGCGACGCCGACGCGATCCGGGAAGGGCTCATCACGGTGTTGTCAGAGATCGAGGGCGGCACGTTTGCGTTCCGCACCGAGCTCGAGGACATCCACATGAACGTGGAGGCGCGGCTGAAGGAACTGATCGGCGCGCCGGCCGGGCGGCTCCACACCGCGCGCAGCCGCAACGACCAGGTGGCGACCGACTTCCGCCTCTGGGTGCGCGAGCAGACCGATGCCGCGGCCGGGGGCCTGCGCGCGCTGATCGGCGCCCTGCTGGTGCAGGCCGAAGCCGGGGCCGACTGGGTGATGCCGGGCTTCACCCACCTGCAGGCGGCCCAGCCGGTGACCTGGGGCCATCACATGATGGCCTATGTCGAGATGTTCGGCCGCGACCTGTCGCGCCTCGCCGACGCAAGGGCGCGGATGAACGAATGCCCGCTCGGCGCGGCCGCGCTGGCCGGCACCTCGTTCCCGATCGACCGCTGGATGACCGCGCGCGAGCTCGGCTTCGACCGGCCGATGGCCAATTCGCTCGACGCCGTATCGGACCGCGACTTCGCGCTGGAGTTCCTCGCCGCGGCCGCGATCTGCGCGATGCATCTCAGCCGCCTCGCCGAGGAGCTGGTGATCTGGTCCTCGGCCCAGTTCCGCTTCGTGACGATCTCGGACCGCTTCTCGACCGGCTCGTCGATCATGCCGCAGAAGAAAAACCCGGATGTCCCCGAACTGGTGCGCGGCAAGTCAGGGCGCGTGCACGGCAACCTCGTTGCCCTGCTCACGCTGATGAAGGCGCAGCCCCTTGCCTACAACAAGGACAACCAGGAGGACAAGGAGCCGCTGTTCGACACGGC
>CAZYBG010000083.1:0-13374 GCA_964645155.1 uncultured Rhodobacterales bacterium
GCACGAGGTGAAGCTGATCGTCGACCTGATCTACGAGGGCGGCATCGCCAACATGAACTACTCGATCTCGAACACCGCCGAATACGGCGAGTATGTCAGCGGCCCGCGCATTCTGCCCTACGACGAGACGAAGGCGCGGATGAAGGCGGTCCTGACCGACATCCAGTCGGGCGCGTTCACGCGGAACTGGATGCAGGAATGCAGCGTCGGCCAGCCGTTCTTCAAGGCCACCCGCCGCAACAACGATGCCCACCAGATCGAGCAGGTGGGCGAGAAGCTGCGCGCGATGATGCCCTGGATCACCAAGGGCCGGATGGTGGACAAGGCGCGTAACTGAGCGGGCGCAAAAGGGCCGCAGCATCCCGCTCCACAGAAGGTTGACTCGAATCGCGCCGGATCTCAGTTTGCCGCATTTGGTGCAGCGGGGGCGCACGGTATGGCAGGCGGTGTGAAGTTTTCCAGGCGCGGCGTCATCGGCGCCACGGCCGGGCTGGCGGCTGGTGCCGGGGCGGGGCTTCGCCCCGACATCGTGCTCGCCCAGGCCGAAGGCGCGGCCCCGGCCACGAGCGAGCCCGAGCCGCCGTCCGTCGCGGTGGCCGAGGCGGCGGTGGAACAGCACCGCGACGCCATCCTGCGGATCAGCCGCGAGGTCTGGGAACTGGCCGAGACGTCCATCGTCGAGGTAATGTCGTTCCGCGTCCACCTGCGCGAGCTTGAGGCGGCGGGGTTCCGCACCGTGTCGGTCGGCACCTCGGGTTATCCCACCGCCTTCGTCAGCGAATGGTCGCAAGGGTCGGGCGGGCCGGTGATTGCCTTCCTTCCCGAATACGACGCGCTGCCGGGCCTTGGCAACGCCGCCGAACCCGCCCAGACACCCGCGCCAAGCGGCATCACCAGCGGCCATGGCTGCGGCCACAACGTGCTGGGGGCGGGCTGTACCGGCGGGGCCATAGCGCTGAAGTCGATGATGCAGGCCGCAGGCGTGGCGGGCACCGTGCGCGTCTTTGGCTGCGCCTCGGAAGAGGCGCAGGGGGCCAAGGTGTACTTCGTGCGCGACGGGCTGTTCGACGATGTGGATGCGTCGCTGTCGTGGCATCCGGCACCCTATGCGGTCACGGGCGAGATCAGCACCTCGGCCAATGCGGCAATCAAGGTGCGCTTCGCCGGGCGCACCGCCCATGCGGGCAACACGCCCTGGGACGGGCGGTCGGCGCTGAAGGGGGCCGAACTGTTCGGGGCCGGGATGCAGTACATGCGCGAACATCTGCTGCCGACGACGCGCATCCACTACGTGTACGAAGTGGCGGGCGTCGCGCCCAACATCGTGCCCGATGCCGCGCAGATCTGGATGACGATCCGCGGCGCGAACGGGCCGGATGTGCAGGCGGTGGTGGATTGGGCGCGCGATGTCTGCACCGGGGCCGCGCTGATGACGCAGACGGCGGGCGAGTTCCAGGTGTACTACGGCATGACTGAACTGGTGCCGAACCTGCCGATGATCGGTCTGGCGCAGCGGCACATGGAGGCGCGTCCGCCGACCTGGACCGAGGCAGAGCAGGCATTTGCCAAGGCCTGCCAGAAGGCGATGGGCCTGCCCGAGGCGGGGATGGCCACGTCGGTGCTTCCGCCGCTTGGCCCGATGCCCGTGGGCGGGTCGTCCGACATGGGCGATGTCTCCAAGGTCACGCCGTTGGGGGCGTTCGGCTGGCCGACGGCGGGCCTTGGCACCTCCCTGCACACCTGGGCGATCACCGCCTGCGGGGGCATGTCGATCGGCGACCGCGCCTCGCTCGACACGGCGCGGATCCTGGCCGGGATGGGGTACGACCTGATGACCGACGCGGACCTGCTCACGGCGGCCAAGGCCGACCTTGCGGCGCGGTTGGCGAAGGTTCCGTTCGTCCCGGCCCTGCCGCCCGAACAGAAGGAGCCGATCGGCATCCCGGACTGGCTGCGCAAGACCGGGCAGGACGACTTCACGGCGGTCGATCTGCCGGCAGGCTGAGCGCGGCATTCGCAATCGGGCGAGGGGCGCCGGCGGCGCCCCTTTTCTTTGCGCGCGACCTCGCCGAGAGTGACGGCCGGCAGGGCGTTGGGGGGCATCATGGCGGACAGGCTGCGGGGCAAGGTGGCGATCGTCTCGGGCGGCGCGACCGGCATGGGCGGGGCGGCGTCCAGCCTCTTCGCCGCCGAGGGGGCGAAGGTCGCGATCGTCGATCTCAACCGCGACGCCGCAGAGGAACGGGCCGAGGCGATCCGCCGGGCCGGCGGCACGGCCATCGCGCTTCGGGCCGATGTCTCGCAGGCCGCCGAGGTAGAGGCAGCGGTGGCGGCGGCCGGGCATGCCCACGGGCCGGCGACGGTGCTTTTCAACCATGCCGGCACGATCGTCATCAAGCCGTTCCTCGAGACCACCGAGGCGGAATGGGACTGGCTGCACGCGGTGAACGTCAAGTCGATGTTCCTGATGACCAGGGCGGTGCTGCCGGGGATGATCGCGGCGGGCGGCGGGTCGATCGTCTGCACCTCGTCGATCTCGGCGGTGGCGGCGACGCCGATGGAGGTGCTCTACGGCACGACCAAGGGCGCCTGCCACATGTTCGCCCGCGCCATCGCGGTCGAGTTCCGCGACCGCGGCATCCGCTGCAACGCTGTCTGCCCGGGCTTCGTGCGCACCCCGCACGGGTTGCGCGAGGTGGACGAGCTGCAGCGCCTCGGCGTCGACGTCTCGGAAGCGGCGCTCGCCCAGCAGCAGGGGCGCATCGCCGAACCCGAGGAGGTGGCGCGCGCCGCGCTGTTTCTGGCCTCGGACGAGGCGAGCTTCGTCAGCGGCACGCATCTCTTCGTCGACAACGCCTTCACCGCCGTCTGAGCGGAGCCTCGCGCGGCCGCGGGCAGGTTGCCGCTGCCCGCGGCCGAGGATGCTCGCGCCGGTTGTCAGCGCGGGGGCGGAGCGGCATGGTCGCGGGGTTCCCTCGCGCAGGCGCAGCCATGACCCACCCGCTCCTCGATGCCCTTCGCCCGCAGCCGACCGGCGGGCTGATCGTGACCTTCCGCGAGGGCGTCGGCCACGACCGGCAGGAGATCTGCCTCGCCCGCGCCGCGGGCGCCGAGGTGCATACGCTCGACCCGATGACCGAGGCGCCGCGGGCGATGCCCGACGCCCTCGCCATGCTGCTCGGCGATGCCGGGATCGGCTTCGTCTCCGAGGCCTGCGAGGCCGCCGCCCGCGAGGCGCTCGCCGCCGACGACGCGGTCGAGGAGGTGCGGCCCGAGTTCTGGATGTTCGCGCTCGACCGGTTCGAGGACCGGCCCGACCTCACTTGGGGGCTGCAGGCCGTGGGCGCGGCCGCTTCGCCTTTCACCGGTGCGGGCGTCAAGCTCTGCGTCCTCGATACCGGGCTCGATCTTGGCCACCCCGACTTCGCCGGCCGCGAGATCGTGAGCCGCAGCTTCGCGCCGGGCGAGGAGGTTCAGGACGGCAGCGGCCATGGTACGCATTGCGCCGGCACCGCCGCCGGGCCGGCGGCACCGGCCGGGACGCCGCGCTACGGCGTCGCGCCGGGGGCGCTGCTCCATGTCGGCAAGGTGCTGGGCAACAGCGGCTCGGGGCGCGAGCGCGACATCCTCGCGGGCATGCTCTGGGCGATCGGCGAGGGCTGCGCGGTGATCTCGATGTCGCTCGGCCGGGCGGTCCGGCCGGGCGAGCCGCCCTCGCCCGACTACGAGCGGGTGGGGCGCATGGCGCTGGAGCGCGGATCGCTCATCGTCGCGGCGGCGGGCAACGAGAGCTCGCGGCAATATGGCCACATCGCGCCGGTGGGGGCGCCCGCCAACTCGCCCTCGATCCTCGCGGTCGCCGCGCTCGACCAGTCGCTCGGCGTGGCCGAGTTCTCCTCGGGCGGGCTCAACCCGGCCGGCGGCGAGGTGGATATCGCGGCGCCCGGCGTCGGCATCTTCTCGGCCGTGCCGCGGCCGGAGCTGCACCGGGTGCTGCGCGGCACCTCGATGGCCTGCCCGCATGTCGCCGGCCTTGCCGCGCTCTGGGCCGAGAGCGACGCCGCCCTGCGCGGCCGCGCGCTGTGGGACCGGCTTTCGGTGGCGGCGCGCCAGCTTGACCTGCCGTCCCGCGACGTGGGGCGCGGGCTGGCCCAGGCGCCGGGCGCCGCACCTGTTTCATGACGGCCGGCGAATGCCTATCTTGAGGCGCAGGCAGCGGAGGATGCGATGGCCTGGATCAGCATCAAGGTCGTGGTCGACGCGGCGCATGTGGCGCAGACCGAAGCCGTCTGCGCCGAACTCCAGAGCCTCGGGATGCGGGTGGAAACCACGATGCCCGAGATCGGCGTGATCTTTGGGGCGGCCGAGGAAAGCCTGCTGCCCGCCGTCTCACGCGCCGAGGGCGTTCTGTCGGCCGACCGCGAGGGCGAGATGCGGGTGCCGCCCGTCTCGGGCCACGTGCCGCAGTAGCCCTCAGGCCGCCGCGCGCTCCACCGCCGCCACGATCTCGTCCACCACCTCGGCCAGAAGCGCTTCGTCCTCGCATTCGGCCATGACCCGGACCAGCGGCTCGGTCCCCGACTTCCGGATCAGGAGGCGGCCCTTGCCGTTCAGTCGCGCCTCGGCCCCGGCGATCACCGCACTGACCGCAGGCGCCGTCAGCGGCTCCGCTCCGGCGGCGTAGCGGACGTTCTTCAGAAGCTGCGGCACCCGGGCGAAGCTTTCGACGAGGCCCGAGGCCGGGCGCCCGGTTTCGGCCATCGCCGCGAGGAACTGGAGCGCCGCGATCAGCCCGTCGCCGGTGGTGGCGTAGTCGGTCATCACGATGTGGCCCGACTGCTCGCCGCCGAGGTTCCAGCCGCCCTCGCGCATCCGCTCGACCACGTAACGGTCGCCGACCGGCGTGCGCTCGAGGCGCAGTCCGCGGCCCTGCAGGAACCGCTCGAGCCCGAGGTTCGACATGACCGAGGCGACGAGCGTGCCGTCCTTGAGCCGGCCCTCTGCGGCCCAGCGGGCGGCGAACAGCGCCATGATCTGGTCGCCGTCGGCGACGCGGCCGGTTTCGTCGATCAGCATCACCCGGTCGGCGTCGCCGTCAAGCGAGATGCCGAGATCGGCCTGGTGGGCGATGACCGTCTCGACGCAAATCCCGGTGTCGGTCGAGCCGCAGCCGTCGTTGATGTTGTGCCCGTTCGGCGCCACGCCTACGGGGATCACCTGCGCGCCCAGTTCCCACAGCACGTCGGGCGCCGCGCGGTAGGCCGCGCCATTGGCGCAGTCGATCACCACCTTGAGGCCGCCGAGGCTGCGGCCGCGGGGAAAGGTGGTCTTGGCGTATTCGACGTAGCGCCCGCGCCCGTCGTCGATCCGCTTGGCGCGGCCGATGTTCTGCGGCCGGGCAAGGTCGATCTCGCCCGCGACGATGCCCTCGATCGCAGCCTCGGCCTCGTCCGACAGCTTGAAGCCGTCGGGGCCGAAGAACTTGATGCCGTTGTCGTGCGCCGGGTTGTGCGAGGCCGAGATCATGATCCCGAGATCGGCGCGCATCGACCGGGTGAGATAGCCCACCGCGGGCGTCGGCACCGGCCCGAGGAGGAGCACGTTCATGCCGGTCGAGGTCAACCCGGCGGTCAGCGCCGTCTCCAGCATGTAGCCCGAAAGCCGCGTGTCCTTGCCGATCACCACGCGGTGGCCGTTCGACCCGTCGGAGCGGAAGAAGCGCCCCGCCGCGGCGCCGAGGCGCAGCGCAAGCTCCGCGGTCATCGGATGCGTGTTGGCAAGGCCGCGGACGCCGTCGGTGCCGAAGAGCTTGCGTGCCATGCTGAACGTTCTCCCCGATCCCGCGCCGATCCCGCCCGGCGTCCACGCAACCGCCCGCGACTGTCCCGCGGCGCCACACTTGCCCGTGGTCCCCTTTCTAGCACGGCCGCGCCGCTTATGAACCCCCCGGGGAAGGCGGCGCGCCGCCGCCATGCGTCAGCGCGAGGCCAGTTCGACCGGCTGGCGGTAGAAGACGTGCCGGCCGATCCGGGCAGTCTGCGGGAACCGCCGGGCCCAGCCAGGGCGGACGGCGCTGGCGTGGAAGTGCGTCGCACCGGCGGTCAGCCCGCGCGGCGCACCGTCGAGCAGCGCGCGGGCGATCTTGCCGGCGACCTCGAAGGCCTCGCGCTCGCGGATCCGGTCCGGCACGCCGTCGCAGGCGAAGCTGAACTGGCACCCCTGCGCGCCGCGGCCGGCGCCCTGCCGGACCACGCCGCAGACGGTATCGGGGTAGGTCGCATGGTCGCGCCGGTTCAGGATCACCTCGGCGACGGCGGCCTGGCCCCGCGGCGGCTCGCCGCGCGCCTCGAAATAGATCGCTTCGGCCAGGCAGCGCCATTCGGCGTCGCCATTCGCCGCCGGGAGCGCGGCGAGCCAGGCGCGGTCGTAGCCGGGGCCGGCGGGCATGAGGCTCGCGACCGTTTCCGGGTCGAGCGCGGCGGCCGCGGCGGCCTGGCTGCCGGCGGCGGCCGAAGCGGTCGCGGCGGCGGCGCCGTCAGCACCGATCTCGGCGTCCGCGCCGGAGCCATCGGCGGAGGCCGGGCTGCCGAACGCCAGCCAAAGCCCCAGACAAGCTGTGAGGATCATGCGCGAACGCATTGATGTATTTCCTGTTTCTTTTCATCGGCCAGTCGCGACTGCTGCCTCTGCGGCCGGCAGGCGGGGAGATAACGCGCGGGACTCGCCCGGTCCAGCGGATGTGGCGGAAATGCAACGCTGCTGCGCGGGCTACCGCCGCACGCTCAGCGCGAAATCTGAGGAGATCGCGGCAAGTAGCTGTAACGAAACGCCTATCGGTCGGCGGGCTTTTGCCGGAGCACGAGGTGCGCCGCGGCGAGCCGCGCCACGGGAACCCGGAACGGCGAGCACGAGACGTAGTGGAACCCCGCATCGCGGCAGAAGGCGATGCTTTCGGGGTTGCCGCCATGCTCGCCGCAGACCGAGAGCGTGACGTCAGGCCGTCCTGCGCGCCCGCGCTCGGCGCCGATCGTCAGCAGCTCGCCCACGCCGTCGATGTCGAGCGTATGGAACGGATCCTCGCGGAACACGCCCTGGCTGACATAGGTGCCCATGAACTTGCCTGCGTCGTCGCGCGACAGTCCATAGGTCATCTGCGTGAGGTCGTTGGTGCCGAACGACAGGAAGGCCGCGTGCTGGGCGATCTCGTGCGCGCGGAGCGCGGCGCGCGGAGTCTCGACCATCACGCCCAGGCGGTAGTCGAAGGCCTTGCCGGTGCGGGTGCGTACCGCCGCCGCGACGGCGTCGATCCGGGTCTTGACCAGCTCGACCTCGCGGCGGGCCGAGACGAGCGGGATCATGATCTCGGGCACCACCGGGTCGCCGTTCCGCGACGCATCGATCGTCGCCTCGAAGATCGCGCGGGCCTGCATGTCGTAGATCTCGGGCAGGGTGATCCCCAGCCGCACGCCGCGCAGGCCCAGCATCGGGTTGAACTCGCGCAGCGCCTCGACCCGGCGGGTCACGTCCGACAGCGGCAGGTCGAGCGCCTCGGCCAGGACACGCAGCCCCTCGCGGTCCGAGGGCAGGAATTCGTGCAGCGGAGGGTCGAAGAGGCGGATGCACACCGGCAGGCCCGACATGATCTCGAACAGCGCGGCGAAGTCGGCGCGCTGCATCGGCAGCAGCCGCTCCAGCGCCGCGCGGCGGTCGTCGGCGGTGCGCGCGAAGATCATCTCGCGCATTACCGTCATCCGGTCTTCCTCGAAGAACATGTGTTCGGTGCGGCAGAGGCCGATCCCCTCGGCGGCAAAGGCGCGGGCGACGCGGGCGTCGGCCGGCGTGTCGGCATTGGCGCGGACGCCGATGTCGCGCACCCGGTCGGCCCAGCCCAGCAGCGCGTGGAACGCATCGTCGAGCGCCGGTTCCAGCATCTTCACCGCCCCCGCCAGCGCGTCGCCGGAGGTGCCGTCGATGGTGATGATGTCGCCCTGGCGGAACACCCGCCCGTCGGGCGCCTTCACGGTGCGGTGGCGGCTGTCGATGACGATGCCGGTCGCCCCGACGACGCAGGGAAGGCCGAGGCCGCGGGCGATCACCGCGGCATGGCTGGTGATCCCGCCGCGCTCGGTCAGGACGCCCGCGGCCGAGTGCATGCCGCGGATGTCCTCGGGCGAGGTCTCGCGGCGGACGAGGATGCAGGCCTCGCCGCGCGCGGCGCTGGCCTGGGCGTCGGCCGAGGTGAAGACGATCTGGCCGGTAGCGCCGCCGGGGCTGGCCGCGATGCCCTGGGCGAAGCGGTCGCGCGGCGCGGCGCGGTCGACCTGGGGGTGGAGCAGCTCGGACAGCGCCCGCGGCTCGACCCGCAGCACCGCGTCCTCGGGCCGGATGACGCCGTCCTCGGCCAGCGCCACAGCGATCCGGACCGCGGCGCGCGACGAGCGCTGCACGCGCACCGCATCGAGCACGTGGAGCGTGCCGTCCTCGACCGTGAACTCGATCTGCATTTCCTCGCGCAGGTGGGTGCGGCAGGTCGCGCCGAAGGCCGTCAGCGCGGCGAAGACCTCGGGGCAGGCTTCCTCGAAGGACGGCCCGCGCGCGTCGCGGGTGAGGTACATCGCGCCTTCGCCGTCGGTCACCGCCTCGCGGCCCTGCGCCTGGGCGCGGTAGCGGCCGGTGATCCGCGGCAGGCCGGTCTCGGGGCTGACGAACTGGATCACGCCCGAGCCGCAGGTGCCGGTGCCGAGGCCGAGCGCCATCTTCTGCACCACCAGGCCGAGGCCGGCATCGGCCGGCGCGCCCTTGGCCTGGCGCAGCAGGCGCGCGGTCGTCCCCTCCCACGCCCGCGCCATCGAGCGCAGGACCTCGGCGAGCTGCACCGCGGGGTCCTGCGGGAACGGCTCGTCGGTCTCGGCCTCGTAGGCGGCGAGCGCGGCGGCGACCGTCTCGGCCGAGGGCTCGCCCGCGGGCAGCATGTCGGCGTCGAGACGGGCGACGTGGCTCGCATAGGCGCGGATGAAGCGCAGGTAGAGCGCGTCGGCCGCGCGGTCGCCATGGGTGACCTCGAGCGCGGCATGGCGCGCATTCGTCATGCCGATGTTCAGGATCGCACCCGGCCCGCCCCAGTCGGGGTCGGCCGAGGACGGCCGGACCGAGACGAGCACCCCCTCGCCCAGCGCGGCGAGGAGCCGCGCGGTGTCGATCGTCTGGCCGGCGGCGAGGCGGCGCACGGTGTCGAAGCCAAGCGCGGCGGTGCGCGGCACCGGCAGCCCCAGCCGGATCAGCCGCTGCAGGCACTTCGCCCGGCCGCCATGGCCGGCCGTCGAGATCGGCGCCGTCGGCGTGATCTCGGTGAAATCCGCGAGGTCGAGGTGTTTCTGCACTGCAGCAATCTCCTTCGCTGTCACAGCATACGCCACATCGGATGTCAGGCAAGCGCGACATTTCGCGGGGGCGCAGGCGGCGGCCGGGGCGAGGGGGCGGTCTGCCCCCTCGCGCTCCCCCGAGGATATTTGTCAGACGGGGAAGGGGGCCGGAAGCTCAGCCCTCGAGCTGCGTCAGGTCAGCGACCGAAAGGCAGATCGTGCGGATGCGGTGGAGGAGGTTCAGCCGGTTGCGGCGCACGGCCTGGTTTGCGGTATTGACCTGGACCGCCTCGAAGAAGGCGTCGATCGGGGCGCGGAGCGCGGCCATCGCGGCCATGGCCTGCCCGAACTCCTCCCGCGCCATCGCCGGGGCGATCCGCGCCTCGGCGGCGTCGAGGGCGGCGAAGAGGGCGGTCTCTGCCGGGTGGTCGGCGAATTTCGGGTCGGCGCCGAACGAGTATTCGACGCCGTCTTTCGCCTCGGCCTGGGTCAGGATGTTGTTGGCGCGCTTGAAGCCCTGGATCAGGTTCTCGCCGTCGTCGGTCTTGAGGAACGCCGACAGCGCCTCGGCCCGGCGGACGACGAGGGTGAGATCGCAATTCCCCGGCATGGCGAGCACCGCGTCGATCACGTCGTGGCGGATGCCCTCGTCGCGCAGGTGGACCTTGAGGCGGTCGTGCAGGAAATCGCGCAGGTCGTCGCTGACGGCGGGGTCGTGGTCCTCGACGAAGGCGAGCCAGACGGGCGCGCCGGCCCTGGCTTCGGCGACAAGCGCGCGGGTCCGCTGCCCGAACATGCCGTCCGTGACGGACGCCGAGAGGATGGGATCGAGCAGGGGTGCATCCTCAGGAGTCGGGCCGATCTGGTGGCGCAGGATCTGTGCATCTACGGGGCGGTCGATCGAGAACCGCAGCCCGTTCCCCAACACCAGCCGTATCACCCCCAGCGCCGCGCGCCGCAGCGCAAATGGGTCCTTGCTCCCGGTCGGCTTCTCGTCGATCGCCCAGAAGCCCGTCAGAGTGTCGATCTTGTCGGCCAGCGCCACGGCGACCGAGACTGGCTCGGTCGGCACCTCGTCCGACGGGCCCAGCGGCTTGTAGTGCATCTCGCAGGCGCGGGCGACGTCCGGAGCGTGCCCCGCGGCCTCGGCATAGTGGCGGCCCATCAGGCCCTGCAATTCGGGGAACTCGCCGACCATCTGGCTCTGCAGGTCGGCCTTGCAGATGCGGGCGGCCTCGGCGGCGAGGTCGGGCTTGGCGCCGACCATCGGCGCGATCTCTCGCGCCAGCGCCTCGATGCGGGCCACGCGGTCGGCCTGCGAGCCGAGCCTGTTGTGGAAGGTGACGTGGGCGAGGCCCTTCGCCATGCCCTCCATACCGATGGTCCGCACCGTGCGCAGGTCGTTCTCCCAGAAGAACCTTGCGTCCGACAGGCGGGCGGCCAGCACCTTGCCGTTGCCGGCGAGGATCGTCGCGCCGTGATCGGCCGTCTCGCGGTTGGCGACGGTGACGAAGCGCTCGATCCGGCCGGTCTTCGGGTTGCGGACCGAGAAGAACTTCTGGTGTTCCTTCATCGAGGTCTGCAGCACCTCGGGCGGCAGGGCGAGGTATTCGGCGCCGATCGCGCCCATCAGCACCACCGGCCATTCGACAAGGCCCGCGACCTCGGTGAGGAGGCCCGGATCCTCGACGAGTTCGAGTCCGGCGGCGAAGGCGAGTTGCCTGGCGTCGTTCAGGATCGTGGCCGCGCGCTCGGCGGGGTCGAGGATCACCCGGGCGCGCTTCAGCCTGGCGGCGTAGTCGTCGAACGAGGTCACTGCGAAGCGCCCCGGCGCCATGAAGCGGTGGCCCTCGGTGGTGTCGGAGGCGACCAGCCCGTCCACGCCGACCGGCACGACCTCGGCGCCGGCCTCGGTGGTGAGCAGGCAGAGAATGGAGTGCAGCGGCCGCACCCAGCGCAGCTGGCCCGCACCCCAGCGCATCGACTTCGGCCAGGGAAACTCGCGGACTGTGCGCGCGAGCACCTCGGCGACGATGTCGGAGGCGGGCCGCCCGGGCCGCTCGATCACGGCGAAGAGCACCTCGCCCTTGCCGGTGTCGCGGGTGTCCAGGCGGTCGCGGGTGAGGCCGGTGGAGCGCAGGAACCCCTCGATGGCGGCCGCGGGCGCGTCGGCGCGCGGGCCCTTCCTCTCCTCGCGCAGGGTCGGGCTGGCCGCGCTCAGCCCCTCGACCGCCAGCGCGAGGCGGCGCGGGGTCGAGAACGCGGCGGCGTGCGCGTAGGTCAGCCCGGCCTCGACGAGGCCGTCGGTGACCAGCCGGCGCAGATCCTCGCCCGCGCGGGGCTGCATGCGCGCCGGGATCTCCTCGGAGAAGAGTTCGATCAGGAGGTCGGGCATGTCATTCCCCAAGGGTGCCGTTCAGCTGGTGCCAGGCAAAGCCGCGCCCGTCCCGCATCACCGCGATGATGCGGTCGACGCCCGGAGTGATGTCGCGGGTGCCGACGAAGGCCACCGCCTCGCCCGACTGCAGCGCCGCGCCGATCGCGGCGGCGTCGTAGCAGTCGAACCAGCCGGGGCCGTTGAGCGGCACCGCGTCATCGGCGATCCGGTAGGTTTCGGTGAGCGAGCCGAGCGAGACCGGCACCGTGAAGCAGGCGCGGAAGCGGAGCGGCGAGCTGGCCGCGTCGATCCCCTCGAAGTTCTCGACGAGAAGCGGCTCCTCGCTGCCGCCGACGGCGGTGATGGCGATCTCGGACTGCGCCGAGACGCGGTCGTAGAAGCCATAGACCTGCAGGTAGTAGATCGCCCCGCCGGCGATGGCGGCGGCCGATACGATGCTCATCGCGACAACCTTGCCGTTCATGGCCGTTCCGTCACGGCCAGTAGAGATTTATCGAGGGCCGCGCCAGCGCCTCGGCGGCCAGGCGCATCCGGGCAACGGTTCGGCGCAGGGCGGGATCGTCGCGCTCGTGGGTTTCGACGAACATCGCCGCAACGGGAAAGTCGGCGGGGCTGGCGAAGACCTGTTCGAGGATCGCGAACTCTGCACCCTCGATGTCGAGCTTCGCGATCGCGACGGGCCGGCCGAGCCGCTGCAGTTCGTCGCGGAACGACCGGACCTCGACCTCGATCGTCTCGGCGGCATACCGGCCGGGATCGTCGAAAACGATGGTCGAGCTCTGTGAGTTGCGCCGCGGCTCGTCGGCGAAGCGGTGCGACCTGCGGAGCTGTGCAACGCCCGCTTTGGCGCCGAGGGCGGCCTGATGCAGGTGGATGCCCGGACGGCCGGCCCAGCGTTCGCCGAGAAGCGCGAAGGCGTAGGGGTCCGGCTCGTAGCAGTGCACCTCGGCGCCGGTCGCGGCCAGCCGCGCGGTGAAGTCGCCGACATTGGCGCCCACGTCGAGGCAGATATCGCCGGACCCAACGGTGGCGAGCAGGCGGTCGAAATCGGCCACTGCCTGATCGCCGAGCGCGCGCTTCATCTTTGCGCGCGCCCGCCGGCCGATCCGGCCCGGAGCATGCTGGAGCGCGTAGTAGAACCACTCCTTCGCCGAGCGGGGCAGGTAGCGGGCCATCAGGTTGCCGCGGCCCCCGCCGCGGTCGTCAGGAAGGCATCGGCGCAGCGCTTCGCCAGCGCCCGGACCCGGCCGATATAGGCCTGCCGCTCGGTCACCGAGATGACGCCGCGGGCGTCGAGCAGGTTGAAGATGTGGCTCGCCTTGATGCACTGGTCGTAGGCGGGGTGCACCATGACGATGCGCCGGCCGGTTGCGGGGTCGTCCGCCGGCGCGTCGAGAAGCCGGGCGCATTCCGCCTCGGCGTCCTCGAAGTGGCGCAGCAGCATCTCGGTCGACGCGGCGTCGAAGTTGTGGCGGCTGTACTCTTCCTCGGTCTGCCGGAAGATGTCGCCGTAGGTGAGCGGGATCGGCGTCTGCGGGTCGTTGAAGGGCATCTCCATCACGTGGTCGATGCCGAGGACGTACATCGCCAGCCGCTCGAGCCCGTAGGTCAGCT
>CAZYBG010000084.1:0-13133 GCA_964645155.1 uncultured Rhodobacterales bacterium
GCCATCGCGGCGCGGGCGACCCGGGCGCGAAGGCTGCGGCGCCCGCCGAGCAGCGCCATGGCGCCGGCCGCGTCGCCCTGGGCCCAGAGGCCGACCGCGCGCTCGGTCGCCGCCCCCGACCACGCGCCGGCAAGCGCCAGCCGCCAGACCTTCCACAGCACGAGCGCCAGCGTGAAGACCGAGAGCGCCGCGATCGCCCACATCGCCGGGCCGCCGCGGTCGAGGAACGCGACGAGGCCGGTCATCGCGCGGCCCCGTGCCGGGAGGTTCGGCCGCAGGGCTGTCCCGGGGTCGGCGGCTGCCGCGCGATGACCGGCATCAGACGGCCTCCCGAAGCGCATCGGGGAACAGCGCGGCGCGGATCGCATCGAGCCCGTCGGTCAGCGCGGCCGGGCCGGGCTGCAGGATCAGCGGCGACTTGATCTCGTGGATCCGACCGGCCCGCACCGCGGGCAGGCTGGCCCAGCCGGGCCGCGCGGCGATGCGCTCGGGCCGCACCTTCTTGCCGCACCACGAGGCCAGGATCACCTCGGGCGCCCGCGCGGCGACCGCCTCGGGCGCGACGATCCGGTCGCGCGCCGCCGGCTGCCGCGCGCGATCGGCGAAGATGTCGTCGCCCCCCGCCGTGGCGATCAGCTCCGACACCCAGCCGATCCCCGAGATCAGCGGATCGTCCCATTCCTCGAACCACACGCGGGGCCGCTGCGCCGGCGCGGCGGCGGCGACCGCCGCGAGCCGCGCCGCGTAGCCGGCGGCCAGCGCCTCGGCCCGGCCGGCGGCGCCTACCATGGCGCCGAGCAGGCGGATCATGTCGAGGATGCCCGACACGCTGCGCTGGTTGAAGCAGTGGACGGCGACGCCGGCGCGGACGAGGCCGGCCACGATCTCGGCCTGCAGGTCGGAGAAGGCGAGGACGAGGTCGGGCGCCAGCGCCACGATCTTCGGCAGGTCGGCCGAGGTGAAGGCCGCGACGCGCGGCTTCTCGCGGCGGACCCGCGGCGGGCGCACCGCATAGCCCGAGACGCCGACGATCCGGCGCTCCTCGCCGAGCAGGTACAGGGTCTCGACCGTCTCTTCGGTGAGGCAGACGATGCGCTCGGGCGGGCAGGCCATGCGCCAGTTCTCCGGCCGGGGCGCGGGGTGCGCCCGGAATGCGGTATCGTGGCGGGGAATCCCGCCACGGGTGAAGCTCATCACCTCGCACGGGGTCGGCCCGTCGCCCCGCGCGCGCCCCGCACGCCGGACAGGGTGATCGCCGCGGCAGGTCTCCTGGCTTGCGGGTCACCGCCCCGGCCGGCCTTCCCGGGGCGCCCCCCAGTGGCATGTCGACCGACGCTCGCCGCCTACAGTTGCGGGGGCAGCCGCGGGATGGGGCCATTGCATGGCCTGCACCGCGTTCCCTCTTCGTCGGACGGTCGCCCGTCCGAACCGTGGCAGAGGCAGGATACCGCACGAACGATGGCCGCGGTCAAGCCGCGAGCGACCGCCCGGCGCCTGCGAGCGACCTGCCGCCGGCCTTGACCCGGCCGCCGGGCGCGTGGCTATGGTGCCGGCGTGGCACGACGGGCAACGAGCAGGCGGGCGGAGAAGAAGGCCAGGGCGGCGCCGAAGCGGCGCTTGCGGCCGCTGCGCTGGCTTGTCCGCGCGGTGCTTGCGGTGCCGGCGGCGCTGCTCCTGCTGATCCTCGCCTATACCGTGGTCAACCCGCCGGTGACGCAGACCATGGTCGCCGAATGGCGGCGGCTCGGCGCGATCGAGCGCGGCTGGGTCCCGGCCGAGCGCATGGCGCCGGTCCTGCTGCGCGCGGTGGTCGCCGCCGAGGACGCCAACTTCTGCCTGCACTGGGGCTTCGACATGGCCGCGATCCGCACCGTGATCGAAAGCGGGGCCGAGCGCGGCGCCTCGACGATCAGCCAGCAGACCGTGAAGAACGTGTTCCTCTGGCAGGGGCGAAGCTGGGTGCGGAAGGCGCTCGAGGCCGCGATCACGCCGCTGGTCGAGCTCGTCTGGTCGAAGCGGCGGGTGCTCGAGGTCTACCTGAACGTGGCCGAGTTCGGCGAGGGCGTCTTCGGGGCCGAGGCCGCGGCGCGGCACCACTACGGCATTTCCGCCGCCGAGCTGTCGCCGGCCCAGGCGGCCCGGCTCGCTGTCCTGTTGCCGAACCCGAAGGGACGCGACCCCGCGCGTCTCAGCCGCGCGCTGCAGCGCCGCGCCGCGCAGGTGGCCGAGGGCGCCGAGACGATCCGCGTCGACGGACGTGCGGCGTGCTTCGAGAGTTGAAATCGCCCCGCTCCGGCGGCAAGACGGGAGAGAGGGGTTTTTGGTAGCCGCGATGAACCGTCTGTTCCACTTCCCGCTATCGCCCTTCTGCCGGAAGGTTCGGCTGGTCCTGGCCGAGAAGAAGGTCGAGGTCGAGCTTCTCGAGGAACGCTACTGGGAGCGGGGGCAGGAGTTCCTGCGCCGCAACCCGGCCGGCAAGGTGCCGGTGATGCGGATGAACGGCCGCGTCATGTCGGAAAGCCAGGCGATCTGCGAGTATCTCGAGGAGGTGCAGCCCGATCCGCCGCTCCTGCCGAGGAAGCCCGAGGACCGCTACGAGGCGCGCCGCCTCGTCGGCTGGTTCGACGACAAGTTCCATGCCGAGGTTACCTCGAAGCTGCTCTACGAGCGGGTCAACAAGAAGATCATGGGCCTCGGCTATCCGGATTCGGCCAACGTCAAGGCCGGGGCCAAGGCGATCAAGTATCACCTCGACTACATGGGCTGGCTGCTCGAGCAGCGCCGTTGGCTTGCCGGCGACGGCATGACGATCGCCGATTTCGCGGCCGCGGCGCACCTGTCCTGCCTCGACTACATCTCGGACGTGGACTGGAACCGCAACGAGGGCGTCAAGGACTGGTACGCCAAGATCAAGTCGCGCCCGGCGTTCCGGGCGATCCTTGCCGACCAGGTTCCGGGCTTCCCGCCGCCCGCGCACTACGCCGACCTCGACTTCTGAGGCGCCGGGCCCCGGGGGTTTCCTTGCCGGGCCACCGGCCATACCCTCTTTGGCATGGACGATGCGGGGTCGCTCAAGGCGAAGCTGGTGGCGCGCGCCGGGGCCGAGGGCTTCGCCGCGGCGCGGGTGACGACGCCCGGTGCGATCCCCGAGGCCGCCGGGCGGCTCGCGGCCTTCGTCGCCGCCGGGCGGCACGGCCAGATGGACTGGATGGCCGACCGGATGCACTGGCGCGGCAACCCCGCCGCGCTCTGGCCTTCCGCGCGCTCGGTGGTGATGCTGGCCGATGTCTACGCGCCCGGCCACGATCCGCTGGCGCTGCTCGCGCAGCGCGACCGCGGCGTGATCTCGGCCTATGCGCAGGGGGCCGACTACCACGACGTGCTGAAGAAGCGGCTGAAGCGCCTCGGCCGCTGGCTGGTCGCCGAGGCCGGCGGCGAGATCAAGGTCTTCGTCGACACCGCGCCGGTTATGGAAAAGCCGCTGGCGCAGGCGGCCGGGATCGGCTGGCAGGGCAAGCACACCAACCTGCTGTCGCGCACGCTCGGCAACTGGTTCTTCCTCGGCGCGCTCTTCACCACGCTGGACCTGCCGCCCGATGCGCCCGAGGCCGAGCATTGCGGAAGCTGTACCGCCTGCCTCGACATCTGTCCGACGCGGGCGTTTCCGGCGCCGTTCCAGCTCGATGCGCGGCGCTGCATCAGCTACCTGACAATCGAGCATCGCGGGCCGGTCGAGGCGGACCTGCGACCGCTGCTCGGCAACCGCATCTACGGCTGCGACGACTGCCTCGCCGTCTGCCCGTGGAACAAGTTCGCCCAGGCCGCGGGCGAGGTGCGCTACGGCGCCCGCGAGGCCGGCCCGCCGGCGCTGGCCGACCTTGCCGCGCTCGACGATGCCGGCTTCCGGGCGCGCTTCGCGGGCAGCCCGGTCAAGCGCATCGGCCGGGGCCGGTTCGTCCGCAACGTCCTTTACGCGATCGGCAATTCCGGCGAACCGGCGCTTGCCGCCGTCGCCGCGCCGCTCGCAGCCGACCCCGACCCCGCGGTGGCCGATGCCGCCCGCTGGGCGCTGCGTCGGCTCGCGGCGGGGGGCGCCGGTACGGCACCCCCCTGAGCGGCGTCAGCCGTCGGCGCCCTCCAACGCCTTGCGGCCGCGCTCGCTGCGGCCTGCGCCCTGCCCGGCCATCGAGACGAGCATCGCCATCATCTCGGGCTCCACCGCCGCCAGCCGCTCGAACCCGCGCTGCAGGTCGAGGTCGAGGGCCCCGCCGGGGAACACGAAGGGCGGCTGCGGCGGCACCTCGTTCAGCGCCTTGCCGCTGGCCAGCGGCAGGCTCGCCTGGGTCTGGTCGCTGATCGCGCCGGTGGCGGTGAAGTAGGTGGTGCGGTTCTGCGGCGTCAGGAGCACCTTCACCGGCACCTTGCTCTGCGGCACGAACTTGAAGGTCGGGAACGGGTTGCCGGGCACCAGCTTGAGGAGCGCGGGCAGCGTGATGCGCACATGGCCGCGCACCTCGAAATCGGGGGTGAGAAGGGGCGTCGGCTCGCCCGGCAGCGGCCCGAAAGCCGAAGGCAGAACCGCGATCAGCGCCGTGCCGCTGGGCGGGACGGTGATCAGCCCCGTCGAGGGGCTGAACACGGTCGAGGTGATCGCACCGTTGAGCACGCCCTGCTGGTTGTTGGTGCCGGGCGTGTCCACGAAGACGACCGTGTTGCCGGCGAGGCTGCGCAGCGGATCGGTCACCGGCGCCGCGACGAACGAGACGCGGTAGCTCATCGCCTGCGTCTCGAGGTTGGTGATCTTCAGGAAATAGCCCTGGATCAGCGAATCGACCGCTGCGGTTCCGCTCGGGGCTGCGGGGGACTGCGGCTTGTAGACAAGTTCGAACTGGGAAACGTCCATGACGGAAACTCCTGCGTCAAATTGGGTCATCAGAAAAATCACCCGCGGAAATCGCGGACGGCTGCCGGGCCGGAAATGTCGCCCGCACCTGACGTTATCACAGATCGGGGCGATTGTCAGAACCGTGTTCCGCCAGGCCCCGGGGCTGGCGTGGCCCGGACCCTGCATTGCGGGATGGAACCGAATCCCTTCCCGACCCATATTGAGGGTCCGCGCATCGGGCGCGGAGCGACAGGAGGACGAGCCATGAGCCGACATGCGGCGGATAAGCCCCGCGCGGCGTCCGAGAACGCCCGCCTGAGGCACTACACCGAGATCGAGCGCGAGGCCGCGGGCCCGCGGCCGCAGACCAAGGCGCTCCAGCGCCGGCCGAAGGCGCCGCGCGACGACGGCCGCCGGTCGCAGGAATTCGTGCGGATCGAGCGCGGCGACGAGGCCTGACCCGCCGCCGGAGGCGCGCGGCGGGGCCGGCGCGATGTGACCCGGGGCGGTGCCGGTCGGCCAAGGCCAAGGGTTTCCATCCGCGCAGCGGGGCGCTAAGGCAGGAAGGGCACGCCCCCTCCCGCCACCCTTTCGGCCATTCTCGCGTCCTCTCGCTGCATGAACCCGTTTCGCGCCATCGGTCTCAAGCTCGGCTCGGTCATCGTCTTCGTCGTGATGGCGAGCCTCATCAAGGCGACGGCCGACGAGGTGCCGCCGGGCGAGGCGGTGTTCTTCCGGTCGCTCTTCGCGATCCCGGTGATCCTCGTCTGGCTCGGCGTGACCGGAGAGATCCGCGGCGGGCTGCGCACCGAAAACCCGATCGGCCATGTCTGGCGGGGCCTCGTCGGCACGGCCGCGATGGGGCTCGGCTTCGCGGGGCTCGGCCTCCTGCCGTTGCCCGAGGTGCAGGCGATCGGCTATGCCGCGCCGCTCCTCACCGTGATCTTCGCGGCGATGTTCCTCGGCGAGGAGGTGCGGGCCTTTCGCCTGACGGCGGTGGCTCTCGGCCTTGTCGGCGTGCTGATCGTGCTGTCGCCGCGGCTCACCAGCCTGTCGGCAGGCGACGAGCGCGCCGCGCTGGGCGCGGTCGTCGTGCTGACCAGCGCGATCTGCGCGGCGCTCGCGCAGGTCTTCGTGCGCAAGCTCGTCACCACCGAGCGGACATCGGCCATCGTTTTCTGGTTCTCGGTCACGGCCACGGCGCTCTCGCTGCTCACGCTGCCGTTCGGCTGGGTGGTGCCCCGGTGGGAGCATGCCGCGCTCCTCGTCGTCGCGGGCCTGCTCGGCGGCGTGGGCCAGATCCTCCTCACCTCGGCCTACCGCCATGCCGACGCCTCGGTCGTCGCGCCGTTCGAATACGCCTCGATGCTGTTCGCGATCGTCATCGGCTATGCCGTGTTCAGCGAACTGCCGACCTGGCAGACCCTGCTGGGCGCGGCGATCATCATCTTCGCGGGCGTCGTCATCATCTGGCGCGAGCGGCAGCTCGGCCTCGAACGGGCGCGGCAGCGCAAGGCCATGACGCCGCAGGGCTGACGGTCACAAATCGCTTTGCGAATCCGGCGGCGCACACGAGACTGGAAACAATGATACTCTGGGGAGGACGTATCATGTGCCAGATCTTCGCCGGTCAGAGCCCGTCGGACTACGAACCCGTGACGCGCCATCTCCGGCTGAACGGCCAGAGCACGAGCATCCGCCTCGAACGGTCGTTCTGGGACATCGTCGACGGGATCGCGGCCGACGAGGGGCTGACGACGCCCGCGTTCCTGTCGCGGCTGCATTCGGAAGTGCTCGTCCTCAGGGGCGAGGCGCGCAACTTCACGTCGCTCCTGCGCTGCGCCTGCCTGATCCGCGCCCGCGGCAGCGCCTTCTCGGTGCAGGCGCTCGCCGCCGAATAGGCCTGCGGCGAAAAACCGCGGCTGTAGTATCACTCTACTACCCACGGGCCAAACTGGTCCGATAACTTTACCAAAGCTAGCAAGACAACTGCGGGAGGTATGGGGTGGCGAGGGCGATCCACGCGATGATCCGCGTGCTCGACGAGGCGCGCTCGGTCGCGTTCTACCAAAGGGCGTTCGGGCTCACGGTGGCCGAGCGGCTCGACTTCGAAAGCTTCACGCTCGTCTACCTGTCGAACGACGAGAACGATTTCGAGGTGGAGCTGACGATCAACAAGGGCCGCACCGAGCCCTACCACCTCGGCGACGGCTACGGCCACCTCGCGGTGTCGGTCGCCGATGTCGATGCCGAGCATGCGCGCTTCGAACGCGAGGGCCTTGCGCCGCGCAAGCTCGTCAGCTTCGCGCCCGACGGCGGTGCGCCCATCGCCCGCTTCTTCTTCGTCGCCGACCCCGACGGCTACCAGATCGAGGTGCTGCAGCGGGGTGGCCGCTACCACTGACCGGACAACGACCAAGCAGGAATGCCAGGGAGGATACCATGACTGCTGTGAGGGAGCGCCGGGGGATGAGCCGGCGCGAGCTTCTGTCGCGGAGCGCCGCGGCCGGTGCCGCATTCGTCGTAGGCGCGGGCTGGGTCGCGGGCAGGTCGGCCGCATGGGCCATGGAGGTCACGGCGCTGAAGCCCGAGACCATGGCCACGCTGATCCAGATGGCGCGCGACATCTACCCGCACGACCATGTTGCCGACGAATACTACGCCGCGGCCGTCAAGGGCTACGACGCCGCCGACAAGGCCGAGATGGTCGAGGCCGGCATCGCGAGCCTCGACGCCGCCGCTCAGGGCAAAGGCCATGGGAGCTACCTCGACATGGGCTGGGAGCGCGACCGCGTGGACGTGCTCCGCGGCATCGAGGACAGCGCGTTCTTCCAGACCGTGCGCGGCGGGCTGGTGACCGGCCTCTACAACCAGAAGGCGGTCTGGCCGCTCTTCGGCTACGAGGGCGAAAGCTTCAGCCAGGGCGGCTATCTCGACCGTGGCTTCAACGACATCAACTGGCTCTGAGGGAGGGCTGAGACATGGCTGCACCTTTTGAGCTGAGCGACGACAGCGTCGTCGTCATCATCGGCACCGGCGCGGGCGGCGGTGTCCTCGCCAACGAGCTTGCCCAGAAGGGGGTGAGCGTCGTCGCGCTGGAAGCCGGCGGGCGCTACTTCCCCGAGGACTACGTCAACGACGAATGGGAAAGCTTCGGCCAGCTCGCCTGGCTCGACCCGCGCACGACCTCGGGCGACTGGCGCGTGGCCAAGGACTTCTCGGGCCTGCCTGCCTGGATCGTGAAGGCGGTGGGCGGCACCACGGTGCACTGGGCCGGCGCGTCCCTGCGCTTCCAGGAGCATGAATGGAAGGCCGCCACCACCTACGGCCCGGTGCAGGGCGCCAACCTGCTCGACTGGCCGATCGACGCCGCCGAGATGGACCCGTGGTACACGCTGGCCGAGACCAAGCTGGGCGTGACCCGCACCGGCGGGCGCGAGGGCCTGCCCGGCAGCAACAACTACCTGGTGTTCGAGAAGGGCGCCAAGGCGCTCGGCTACACCGAGGTCCATACCGGGCGCATGGCGATCAACGCGGCGCCCGGCGACGACCGGCTCGCCTGCCAGCAGACCGGCTTCTGCTTCCAGGGCTGCAAGTGGGGCGCCAAGTGGTCGGCGGCCTATACCGACATCCCGCGCGGCGAGGCGACCGGCAACCTCGAGGTGCGCGAGCGGTGCCACGCCGCGCGCATCCTGCACGACGATGCCGGCAAGGTGACGGGGGTCGAATACTACGACGCCGAGGGCACGCTGCAGATGCAGGCCGCCCGCGTCGTCTGCGTCGCGGGCAACTCGTTCGAGAGCCCGCGGCTCCTGCTCAACTCGGCCTCGGCGATGTTCCCCGACGGGCTCGCGAACTCGTCGGGCCAAGTCGGCCGGAACTACATGCGGCACATGACCGGCTCGGTCTATGCCACGTTCGACAGGCCGGTGAAGATGTGGCGTGGCACCACCATGGCCGGCATCGTCCAGGACGAGTCGCGTCATGACCCGAGCCGCGGCTTCGTCGGCGGCTACGAGCTCGAGACGCTGGCGCTGGGCCTGCCGTTCATGGCCGCCTTCCTCGACCCCGGCGCCTGGGGGCGCGAGTTCACCACCGCGCTCGACGCCTACGAGAACATGGCCGGCATGTGGATCGTGGGCGAGGACATGCCGCAGGAGACCAATCGCGTGACGCTGAACCACGAGGTCAAGGACCAGTTCGGGCTGCCGGTCGTGAACGTCAACTTCTCCGACCATGCGAACGACGTCGCCATGCGCAACCACGCCTACCGGCAGGGTCAGGCGATCTACGAGGCGGTCGGCGCGACGCGGACCTTCCCGACGCCGCCCTATCCCAGCACCCACAACCTCGGCACCAACCGGATGAGCGAGAACCCGAGGGACGGGGTGGTCAACAAATGGGGCCAGACCCACGACATCGCCAACCTCTTCGTCTCGGACGGCAGCCAGTTCACCACCGGCGCGGCCGAGAACCCGACGCTGACGATCGTGGCGCTGGCGATCCGCCAGGCCGACCACATCGCGGGCGAACTCAGCCGGGGCAATCTCTGACCGCCGGATCGAACGGGCGGGGGCCGGAGGCTGCCCGCCCGACCACACCACCAAAGGGAGGACGACCATGAAACGACTTCTGCTCTCCATCGCGCCCCTTGCGCTTGCTGCCGGCACGGCCGTGGCGCAGGACAACATGGACAAGCTGACCAACATGCAGCGCACCGACGCGACGTTCACGATGATCCCGCAGGACGGCGACACCGCGACCGCGCTGCGGGACATCATCCAGTACATCAACGTGCCCGAGGGCTTCGAGGTCAGCCTCTACGCCGTCGTCCCCGACGCGCGCTCGATGGCGGTCGCGCCGCAGGGTACCGTCACCTTCGTCGGCACCCGGAAGGACAAGGTCTGGTCGGTGGTCGACCGCGACCGCAACCGGGTGGCCGACCAGGTGATGGACTTCGCGCCCTCGATCACCTTCGACATCCCGAACGGCCCCTGCTTCTCGCGCGACGGCTTCCTCTACATCGCCGAGCGCAACCGCGTGCTGGTGTTCCCCGCGGCCGAGTTCTTCTTCGAAGGGCCGGACCCTGCGGTGGGCGAGGTCGTCAAGCAGGGCGAGCTGATCCCGGTCGAGGAGGAGAGCTTCAACCACACCGCGCGGGTCTGCCGCGTCGGGCCCGACGGCAAGCTCTACATCTCGCTCGGCCAGCCCTACAACGTGCAGCCGGTCGAGAAGCTCGAGATGTACGACCAGATCGGCATCGGCGGCATCATCCGCATCAACACCGACGGCACGGGCCGCGAGGTCTTCACCCGCGGCGTGCGCAACTCGGTCGGGCACGACTTCAACCCGGCCAACGGCGACCTGTGGTGGACCGACAACCAGGTCGACGGCATGGGCGACGACATCCCGCCGGGCGAGCTGAACCGGCAGACGGCCGCCGGCCAGCACTTCGGCTTCCCCTGGGTCAACGGCGCCATCGAGATCCCCGAATACAAGGACGTGCCGCGCCCGGAGGGCGTGGAGTTCGTGCCGCCGGCGGTCGAGATGGAGGCCCATGCGGCCGATCTGGGGATGAGCTTCTACCGCGGCACCTCGTTCCCCGAGAAGTATCACGGCGGCATCTTCTCGGCCCAGCACGGCTCGTGGAACCGCACGGTGCCGATCGGCGCGCGGGTGATGTTCACCGCGCTCGACGAGGAAGGGGCCGCGGCCGGCACCGAGGTCTTCGCCGACGGCTGGCTGAACGAGGAGACCGGAGAGTATCGCGGCCGTCCGATGGACATCGCCTTCCTGCCCGACGGCTCGATGCTGGTCTCCGACGACTTCGCCGGCGCGATCTGGCGCATCGCCTACAACCCGGCACCGGCCGAGTGAGGCGAGGCGCGCTTCTGGCCCTCGGCGGGGTTCTCCTCGCCGGGGGCGTCGCCGCCCCTGCCCGGGCCGAGGAGCCGGCGGGCGACAGGGCCGCCGGCCGGCAGCTTGCCGGCCAGTGCCGCACCTGCCACGGGCTGGACGGATTCGCGCAGATCCCGATCGCCCCGCATATCGGCGGCGAGCCGGCGGACTACCTCGCCGCCCAGCTCACCGCGTTCCGCGACGGCACGCGCGAGCACGAGATGATGACGATCGTGGCGCGGAACCTGACCGACCCGCAGATCGCCGACCTGGCCGCCTGGTATGCGGGCCACACGATCACGGTCGAGATGACCGCCGACCCGGCGCAGGCGCCCGAGGCCTGCATCGCCTGCCACGGCGCCGACGGCATCGCGCTCATCCCCGAGGCGCCAAACCTCGCGGGCGAGACGAACATCTACATCGACACCCAGCTCAAGGCCTTCCGCACCGGCACCCGCGTGCACGAGACAATGTCGGCCATTGCCGCCGAACTGACCGATGCAGAGATCCGGGCGGCAGCCGACTGGTACGCGGCGGTGGGCATCGAGATCGGGCTGGTGGAGTAGCAGGAGCAAGGTCGCCGCATGGTGCCGGGGCAGCCCACGGCAGGGCTTGCTATTCTTGCAACCCGTGCAGCCGCCACCTAGATTGCCATGGCGCCAGGAGGAGCGGCCCATGGACTACGTGATCCGACGCGAACGCAGGCTTCCCGACGGGCGGACCGAGACGTTCACCCCGATGAAGAATGTCGACGGGTACTACATCCTTGCGGACCGGGCCGTCGATCCGCAGCATAACAAGGCGGTCAACCAGTTCTACGTGAAGGACATCGCCGCCGTCGTCGCCAGGCTCCGCCGCGGCGGCGTGTCGCTCAGGATGCGCGGCGACCTGACGGGCCAACCCAACCTGATCAGCGCGGGCGAGATCGAGATCATCGTCTCGGGCGAGGACGATCCTTTCGCGACTTTCGCCGAATGGTCGTCCGATGCCGATGAGGCGGCCTATCGCGATCTATGACGCTGCAGCCGTTTGATGTGGTGGTCGTCCCGTTCCCCTACAGCGACCGGTTGAGCGAGAAACGGCGCCCGGCGCTCGTTGTCTCGAATAGCGATCTCCCGGACATCCTCGATCGAGTATGGGTCGCCATGATAACCTCCCAGCCGCCTGCGCAACTGGGCGACGCGGTCATCGGTGACCTTGCCGCCGCCGGCCTGCCGGTGCGTTCGACCCTCCGCGCGAGCAAGCTCGCCACGCTCGACGCCGGCCGCGTGCTGCGCGTGATCGGACGGCTGTCGCCGCAGGACGAGGGCGCCGCGCGGCTCGCCCTGCGGGCTTGCGCGGCATTCTGAGGTTCCAGCGCCCTACTCCGCCGGCACCGCCCTCGCCTCGTCGGTCAGCGGGTGCGGCAGGTGGATCAGCATCTCCTTCGGGCAGATCTGCAGGAACTTCCGCCGCTCGCCGTCCCAGTGCTGGAGGATGCCGGCGGCGCGGCGGCTGCCGGTCTCGGCGAGGTGGCGCCGGATCAGGCCCTTCAGCTCGGCCTCCCAGTGCGCGACCGCGACGGGGCCGGTGACCAGCGTCTCCTTGTTCATCAGCACCTCGGCCGTCCCCTCGGGGTCGTAGACATAGGCCATGCCGCCGGTCATCCCGGCGCCGAAGTTCGCGCCGATCCGGCCGAGGATCACCGCGATGCCGCCGGTCATGTACTCGCAACCGTTCGAGCCGCAGCCCTCGACCACGACCTTCGCACCCGAGTTGCGCACCGCGAACCGCTCGCCCGCCCGCCCCGACGCGAAGAGGTGGCCGTCGGTCGCGCCGTAGAGGACGGTGTTGCCGATGATCGTGTTCTCGGCCGCCTCGAGCGGCGAGTTCATCGGCGGGCGGACGACGATGGTGCCGCCCGACAGGCCCTTGCCCACGTAGTCGTTGGCATCGCCCGACACCTCCAGCTTCAGCCCCGGCGCCGCGAACGCGCCGAGCGACTGGCCGCACGATCCGGCGAGCTTCACCGTCAGGTGGTCGGGCTGCAGGCCATTCCGCATCCCGAACTTCTGGACGATGTGGCTCGACACCCGCGTACCGATGGTGCGGTGGGTGTTCCGGACCGCATAGGAGAGCTGCATCTTCTCGCCCTCCTCGAAGAACCGCGCGGCGTCGCGCAGGATCTCGGCGTCAAGCGTGTCGGGCACTGCGTTCCTCGGCTTCGACCGGTCGTAGGTGATCCGGTGCGCGCCATCCACCGTGATGAGCAGCGGATTGAGGTCGAGGTCGTCGAGATGCGCCGAACCGCGGCTCACCTGGGTCAGCAGGTCGGCCCGGCCGATGATCTCGTCCATCGTCCGCGCGCCGA